>DASVVY010000122.1:0-6436 GCA_036386335.1 Allosphingosinicella sp.
GAGGGGGGGGCCAGCCGCCGAGCGTCCACAATCCCCTCTCCCGGGGGGAGAGGGGTAGGGGTGAGGGCGGTCGGCGGATGAGGGCCGCCACCCCGCTCGCTCCGTCGGACGCCGTGCGCCCTAAGAATAGGCACTTTCCTACGCATATCGTTCCTGCTATGTACCGCATCATGGACCTGCCTCCCTTCCTCGTCTTCGATCCCGTGCCGCTGCGCGCCCAGCACAACGGCTGGACGCCCGCGCTGCAGAAGCGCTTCATCCTCGCGCTCGCCCGCGGCGCCGGACCGGACGAGGCGGCGCGCTCGCTCGGCAAGACCCGGCAGACCGCCTATCGCCTGCGCAAGAAGCGGGGGGCGGAGAGCTTCGCCGCCGCCTGGGACCGGGCGGTGGCCTTTGCGGGGCAGGTGCGGCGGGGCGGACGAAGTCAGGCCGCCGGCTTCGGCCTCGAGACGATCCTGGTGCCGCGCTTCTACCGCGGCCGCCTCGTCGGCTTCGTCCAGCGCGAGGACTTCCGCGGCGCAATGCGCGTGCTCGCCCGCCTCGACCGCCTCGCCGACCAGATCGGCGACCGGCCCGATCCGCGCGCGCTCGGACACTGGTTCGGCGAGGAGGAAGGTCCGGGAAGTTACAGAAGCGACGGCAATCGCCAGTGAACGCCTGCACATCGTCACTTCCGAAAGGGCGTCCGCGGCGCACTTGACGGCGCCGCGCCCCGCTCACCACCCTATGCGCGTACGCGTAAAGGACCATCCAGACCCATGAAGCTCGTCGTCGTCGAATCGCCCGCCAAGGCGAAGACCATCGAAAAATATCTGGGCCGCGATTATCGCGTGCTCGCGTCCTACGGCCATGTCCGCGACCTGCCGCCGAGGGACGGCTCGGTCGACCCCGATGCCGGCTTCGCGATGGAGTGGGAGACCTACCCGGACAAGGCGCGGCAATTGAAAGCGATTTCCGACGAGGCGAAGAAGGCCGACGCCCTGATCCTCGCCACCGACCCCGACCGGGAAGGGGAGGCGATCAGCTGGCACGTCCAGGAGGTGCTCAGGAAGCGCAAGGCGCTGCCGAACGACGTCGAGCGCGTCACCTTCAATGCGATCACGAAGGCCACCGTCACCGAGGCGATGAAGCACCCGCGGGCGCTCGACGAGGATCTGATCGACGCCTACCGCGCCCGCCGCGCGCTCGATTACCTGGTCGGCTTCACCCTCTCGCCGGTCCTCTGGCGCAAGCTGCCCGGCGCCAAGTCGGCGGGCCGCGTTCAGTCGGTGGCTTTGCGCCTGATCGTCGACCGCGAGCGCGAGATCGAGCTGTTCCGCCCGCAGGAATATTGGTCGATCGACGCGCTCATGGAATCGGACGGGCAGGAATTCACCGCCCGCCTCGTCCGCTTCCAGGACAGGAAGCTCGATCGCCTGAGCATCGGCGACCGCGGCAGCGCCGAGGCGGCGAGGAAGGCGGTGGAGGAGGGGCGCTTCACAATCGCCTCGGTCGAGACCAAGCCCTTCACCCGCAACCCGCCGCCGCCCTTCACCACTTCGACCCTCCAGCAGGAGGCGGCGCGCAAATTGGGCTTCTCGGCCAGCCACACCATGCGCATCGCCCAGGGCCTCTACGAGGACGGCGCGATCACCTACATGCGGACCGACGGCGTCCAGATGGCGCCGGAAGCGGTCTCCGCCGCGCGCAAGGCGGTCGCGAACCGCTTCGACGCCGGCTACGTCCCCGACAAGCCGCGCCACTACGAGACCAAGGCCAAGAACGCCCAGGAAGCGCACGAGGCGATCCGACCGACCGACTTCTCCCGCGACCGCGCGGGATCGGGCGACCACGGCCGCCTCTACGACCTCGTCTGGAAACGCGCGCTCGCCAGCCAGATGGCCTCGGCGCGGCTGGAGCGGACCACCGTCGAGCTGACCGACGGCACCGGCCAGACCGCGCTTCGCGCCACCGGCCAGGTCGTCCTCTTCCCCGGCTTCCTCGCCCTCTACGAAGAAGGCCGGGACGAGCCGGAGGACGAGGAATCCCGCCGCCTGCCGCGGCTGCGCGAGGGCGATTCGCCGGCCAAGAAGAAGGTGCTGGCCGAGCAGCATTTCACCCAGCCGCCGCCGCGTTACTCCGAGGCGAGCCTCGTCAAGAAGATGGAGGAGCTCGGCATCGGGCGCCCGTCCACCTACGCGGCGATCCTGCAGACGCTGAAGGACCGCGGCTACGTCGAGCTGGAGAAGAACCGCTTCATCCCGCAGGAGAGCGGGCGGCTGCTGACCGCCTTCCTCGAGCGCTTCTTCGAGCGCTACGTCTCGTTCGACTTCACCGCCCATCTCGAGGACGAGCTTGACGACATCTCCGGCGGCCGGGCCGAATGGCAGAAGGTTCTCGAAGCCTTCTGGCGCGACTTCAAGCCGAAGACGGCTGAGATCATGGAGCAGAAGCCGTCCGAGATCACCGCGGCGCTCGACGATTTCCTCGCCCCGTGGCTATTCCCGGACAAGGCCGACGGCACCGATCCGCGGCTGTGCCCAGCCTGCGGCGAGGGCCGGCTGGCGCTGCGCGGCGGCCGCTTCGGGGCGTTCGTCGCCTGCTCCAACTATCCCGACTGCAAGTTCACCCGCCGCTTCGGCCAGGGCGGCGGGGAAGGCGGCGAGGAGAGCGGCCCGGAGGTGCTCGGCAAGCATCCGGAAACGGGGCAGGACGTGCTGCGCAAGACCGGCCGCTTCGGCGCCTATGTCGAGACTGGCGAGGGCAAGGAGGCGAAGCGCGCCTCCATTCCGAAGGATGCCGGCGAGCTCGATCTCGTGCTCGCCGTGCGCCTCCTCTCGCTGCCGCGGACGATCGGCGACCATCCGGAGAGCGGCAAGCCGATCACCGCCTCGATCGGCCGCTACGGACCCTATCTCGCCCATGACGGAAAATATGCGAAGCTCGGCTCGACCGCCGAGGTGTTCGAGACCGGCATGAACGCGGCGGTGGCGAAGCTCGCCGACGCGGCGGCGGGCGGGGGACGCGCCCGCGGCGCCCGCGAGCCGTTGAAGGTGCTCGGCCCCCACCCGCGCACCGAGGCCGAGATAAAGCTGATGGAGGGGCGGTTCGGCCCCTACGTGACCGACGGCACGACCAACGCGACCCTCCCCAAGTCGCTCGCGCCCGACGCGCTCACGCTCGAGGAGGCGGCCCAGCTGATCGACGAGCGCGCGGCCAAGGGCGCTCCGGCCAAGAAGGGTCGGCGCGGCGGGGCGGCCAAAAAGCCGCCGGCGAAGAAGAAGCCGTCGGCCAAGAAGAAGGCGTGATGCTCGCCTGGTGGACGATCGGCCGGGCGGGCGGCCTGGGCGTCAGCGCTTTGCTCGTCGGCCTCGTCCTCTGGGCGGTGCCCTCGGAGCGCGGCGAGATCCTCTTCTGGGTGTTCGCCGCCGCGGCGGCGGTGGCGGGTCTCTGCGGCGTCTCCATCCTGGTCATCACCGGCTTCGACATCCTCTTCCACCGGCGCGGAAGGCGCATCCGCCCGGTCCGGGTGTTCGACGTCGTGCTCGGCGTGGCGCTGCTCGCCTTCAGCCTGCTCCAGCTCCAGACGGTCGCCGGGAGGCTGCCGGCGTGAGGGCGGGGAAACCCTATCTTTACCAAGGCTTGGCTAGAGCGGGGACGTGGAAGCGCGAAAGCTCGTCATCAGCCGGGGAAGCGACAGCGGAGCGCCGCCGCCGCGCCTGCGGGCGGTCCCGCCGCCGGTGCCGGGGAACGAGCCCGCCGCCGCCGACCACATCCTCGTCGAGCATCGCCTCGCCGCCCTCGAGCGGCTCTCCCAGCTGCTCGAACGCGGCGTCCTCACCCCCGCCGAATTCGCCGCCGAAAAGGCTTTGGTGCTCCGCCTTCCCGCCGACGAGCTGCTCCTCCGGCAGGAAGCGTCCGAATCGCCGCAGCGCTCCCTGCTCGGCCGCATGTTCGGCTGGCCGCTCCTCATCGGGGGCGTCGCGGGAGGGCTCGCTTTGTCGGCTTACGCCATGCCGCAGGAACTCCAGCAGCTGCTTCGCCTGCTCAGCTAGGATTGCAGCCCCGGCAGGCGGGATCCTTGGCGATCCTCAGCGTCCGAACCGCCGGCCGGAGTCCGTCAAAGACATGGACCTTGCCGACCGCCTCCTCCCCGAACCCCACGATCTGCCTGATCGCCTCCAGCGCCGCCCAGGTCCCCGCTATTCCCGCCATCGCCCCGAGCACGCCCAGCTCGGCGCAGCTGTCGCAATCCTCCGCGTCGAACGCGTCGCCGACGAAGCAGCGGTAGCAGGGCTTGTCCGCCTCCCACCCGCGAAAGGTGCCGATCTGCGCCTGGAACTGCCCGATCGCGGCGGAAACAAGCGGCACCCGGCTGCTGGTGAGGTAATCCGAGACGAGCAGGCGAGTCGCGAAATTGTCGGCCCCGTCGAGCACTAAGTCGGCGCCACCCAAAAGCTGCGCAATCGTCCCTGCGGTCACGCGCCCCTGCACCGCTTCCACCCGCACGTGCGGGTTGAGGCGCCCCACCGCCTCCGCCGCAACCTCCGCTTTCGAGCGGCCGACATCGCCGGTGCCGAACAGGACCTGACGTTGAAGGTTGCCGACGCTCACCTGATCGTCGTCGATGATCCGCAAGCCGCCGACGCCCCCCGCAGCGAGATACTGGATCGCTGGCGCCCCGATTCCCCCTGCGCCGACGACCGCTACCGTTGCCGAACGCAGCTTGTTCTGCCCCGCCCCGCCAACCTCCTTCAGGACGATATGGCGGGCGTAGCGGTCCAGCTCGGCATCGCTAAGGCTCACCGGCCGGTGGAGCCGAACCCGCCGGCGCCCCGCGCGGTGTCGTCCAGATCGTTCACCTCGATCAGCGACGCGCGCAGCACCGGCGCCGGCACCAGTTGTGCGATCCGCTCCCCGCGCACCACTTCGAACGGCTCCGCGCCGAGATTGGCGAGGATCACCTTCACTTCACCGCGATAGTCGCTGTCGATCGTGCCCGGCGTGTTGAGGCAGGTGATGCCGTGCTTTAGCGCCAGTCCAGAGCGCGGGCGAACCTGCACCTCAAAACCTTCGGGAATGGCCATCGCGAACCCGGTCGCAACGGCGTGGCGCGCGCCCGGTAAAAGGGTGAGGCTCTCCGCCGCCACCACGTCCATTCCGGCGGCGCCGGCGGTTGCGTAAGCGGGCGCTGGTAGACCCTCTCCGTGCGGCAGCCGCTTCAGGGCGATCTCGATCATGATTCCTGCTTCTCCCCCAGCGCCCCGGCGATTCGGGCGGCGAGCCGCCGCGCGACCTCCGCCTTCGGCGCTTCCTCCCAATCCTCGACCGCGTCCCGCGTGACGAGGTGCACCCGGTTGCGCTCGCCCCCCATCACGTCGCCGGACACATCGTTGGCGACGATCCAGTCGCAGCCCTTCCGCGCCAGCTTATCCCACGCATTGGCAACCACGTCGTCCGTCTCCGCTGCAAAGCCGACCAGCAGCGTCGGCCGCTGTGCATGCGCGGCGAGCACGGCAAGAATGTCAGGGTTCTCCGTCCAGCGAAGCTGCGGCGGCCCGCCGGCTTTCTTGAGCTTAGACGGCGACGCCTCAACGCCCCAATCGGCCACCGCCGCGACCAGTACCGACCCATCGGCGGGTAGCGCACTCTCCACCGCCCGCGCCATCCCGCGCGCCGTCTCTACGTCCACCCGATCCACCCCAGGCGGTGTCCCCTCGGCAACCGGCCCGGCAACAAGCGTCACCCGAGCGCCAAGCTCGGCAAGCGCTCCGGCAATGGCAAAGCCCTGTTTCCCCGACGACCGGTTGGCGATCACCCGCACCGGATCGATCGGTTCGTGCGTCGGCCCCGCCGTCACGATCAGATGCTTACCCGAAAGCGGCCCGGACCCGCGCAGCTTCGCGGCAATAGCGGCGACAATCGCCGCCGGCTCCGGCAAACGCCCGGGACCATACTCCCCGCATGCCATGTCGCCTTCGTCCGGCTCGAGGATCGTCACCCCGTCGCCCCGCAGCCGCTCGACGTTGCGCATTGTCGCGGCATGCTGCCACATCCGAACGTTCATCGCCGGCACGGCAAGCACCGGCTTGTCGGTCGCGAGGAGAAGGGTGGTGGCGAGATCGTCGGCAATGCCGGCGGCCATCTTCGCCAGCAGGTCCGCCGTCGCTGGGCAGACCACCACCAGATCCGCCTGCCGCGACAGCTGGATATGCCCCATCTCGACCTCGTCCTTGAGGTCCCACAGGCTGGTGTGCACCGGCTGCTCCGAAAGCGCCGCAAGTGTCATGGGGGTGACGAACTGCGCGCCGCCTTTGGTCAGCACGCAGCGTACCGAGCCGCCCGCCTTGCGGATCAGCCGGATGAGCTCGCAAGCCTTGTACGCTGCGATGCCGCCGCCGACGATGAGAAGGATGCGCTTGCCCTGCATCGCGTCAGAGTAGGAGGAGGACCGCAG
>DASVVY010000123.1:0-6854 GCA_036386335.1 Allosphingosinicella sp.
GGGGCCGGCGCCGCTTGCCCCTCCACCATGCTTCGCATGGTCCCCCTCCCCATCGCGCTGCGATCGGGATGAATGCCGCAGTGCGAAGTATTTCTGGTTGGTGCGCATGGTGAGCTGGATCACCTCGGGCGGCACATCCAGGAACGCGGGATCGAAGCTGCCGAGCAGGGGCACCGGCCATTCGGTGAGGCCGGCATTCTCCGCGAGCAGGCCTTCGTCCTCAACCAGGCTCAAGCCCGCCGCAGCGGCAGCGGCGAGGGCGCCTTCGGCGATGATGCGGCGGCGCTCGGCAGGATCGACGATGACGCGGCAGGCGCGCAATTTCTCGGCATAATCGTTGGCGCTGCCGATGGTGATGATGCCGGGATGGTGGAAGCGGTGGCCGACCGTGGCGGCGCCGGAGCGGATGCCGGCGACCTCGCAGTCGACGATCACCTCGCCGAAGAGGGCGACGATGCCCTGGAGCGGGCGGACCCAACGCAGGCTCTCGGTCGAGGCGGAGGCTTCGCCCCAGCGCATCGACTTGGGCCAGGGGAAGGCGCGGATTATCGCCGGGATGGCTTCGGCGAGGACGGCGGCGGTGGCGCGGCCGGGTTTGTCGACCACCGCATAGTAGATGCCGTCGCGCTCCTCGAGCTGCTCGCGGGTAAGCCCGGTCTTGCGCAGGAAGCCTTCGAGCGCCTGCGGCGGCGCGGAGGTGCGGGGGCCCTTGGTCTCCTCGCGCACCGCCGCGGTCTCGGCGGGAAGGCCGCGGGCGATGAGGGCGAGGCGGCGGGGCGTGGCGTAGGTCTCGATCGCTTCGGCGCTGAGGCCCGCCTTGCCGAGCTCCGCCTCGAACAGCCGCGCAAGGTCCGCCCGCGCCCGCTCCTGCATCCGCGCCGGTATCTCCTCGGAGAGGAGCTCGAGCAGGAAATCGGTCATCTGCCCTCTCCCAAGGGGAGAGGGGCCGGGGGTGAAGGGTTCGTGGGCCTTCGGAGAGGCCGTACGCCCTCACCCCTACCCCTCTCCCCCGGGAGAGGGGGCTTTTGGCTCCGCCCTCCGCCGATCACGCCGCCCATCCGTTCTTTTCCATCCAGGACTGGCAGGCGCCTTTGGCGAGGTCGCGGACCCGGCCGATGTAGGCCTGGCGCTCGGCGACCGAGATGACGCCCCTTGCCTGCAGGGTGTTGAAGATGTGGCTGGCCTTGATCGCCTGGTCGTAGGCGGGGAGCGGGAGCTTCGCCTCGATGCAGCGGCCGCTTTCCTCGGCGGCGTCCTTGAACCAGCGGAACAGCGTCTCGGTATTGGCCGTCTCGAAATTCCAGGCGCTGAACTCGCGCTCGTTCTCGAGGAAGACCTCGCCGTAGGTGACGCCCTCGTCGTTGAAGGCGAGGTCGTAGACGTTGTCGACGCCCTGGATGTACATGGCGAGCCGCTCGAGGCCGTAGGTCAGCTCGCCCGCCACCGGCTTGCAGTCGTAGCCGCCGACCTGCTGGAAGTAAGTGAACTGGGTCACCTCCATGCCGTCGCACCAGACCTCCCAGCCGAGACCCCAGGCGCCGAGGGTCGGGCTCTCCCAATCGTCCTCGACGAAGCGGATGTCGTGCCTGGTGAAATCGATGCCGATCGCGGTCAGCGAGCCGAGGTAGAGCTGCTGGAGGTCGGGCGGGCTCGGCTTCAGGATCACCTGATACTGGTAATAATGCTGGAGCCGGTTCGGGTTCTCGCCGTAGCGGCCGTCGGTCGGGCGGCGGCAGGGCTGGACGTAGGCGGCCTTCCACGGATTGGGGCCGAGGCTGCGGAGCGCCGTGGCGGGATGGAAGGTGCCGGCGCCCATCTCAAGGTCGTAGGGCTGGAGGATCAGGCAGCCCTGGCGGCTCCAATAATCGTGGAGCGTCAGGATCAGCGACTGGAAGCTGGGCGGAGGGACGCTGTCCACGGGCTCTCGGCTTCGCACCTGCAACATGAAAGACGGCCAGCCCTTGGCGCATGGGCCGGGGGCGGTCAAGGGAAGCGGCGATTGACCGGGGGCGGCGAAACCCCCACAAGTCGGGAATGACCCGAGGCGGGGACCGGCCGGCGCTGGCATGAGCTTGAGATTGCGATCCTTTTTGCAGCCGCTGTGGCTGGCGCCGCTGGCGCTGCTTGCCGCCGCGCCGGCGCTCGCCGATCCGGCGCCGGGGGCGAAGGAGGCGGCGCGCAACGTCCTCGGCAAGGCTCCCAAGGCGCATGCGCCGCTCCCGCCCGCCTACGAGCCGCGGCCGGCGATCTGGCTCCTCGCGGACGAGGACACGAAGATCTACCTGTTCGGCACGATCCACATCCTGCCGCCGGGCTTCCGCTGGCGCTCGCCGGCGTTCGAGCGGGTCGCGGCGCAGGCCGACGAGCTGGTGGTCGAGACCTACGACCCGCCGGGGGAGGAGGACCACGCCGCTTTGGCCGAGCTCTTCATGCGCAAGGATGCCGCTCCCCTCTTGGCGCGCGTGCCCGAGGGAAAGCGGGCGGCGCTCAAGGCGGCGGTCGCGGAAACGGGAATGCCGATGCCGTTCCTCGATACGCTCCATACCTGGGCCGCGGCGATGACGCTCGGCGTGGCGGCGCTGCTCGGCCAGTATGAGGTGGACGATGCCGACGACGCTCCCGGGGTGGAGGACGTGCTCGAGGTGGAGTTCCGCGAGGCGAAGAAACCGATCGTCAGCATCGAGGACGGGCTGGCCGTGCTGCGGGCGATGAACGCGCTGCCGGAGAAGGAGCAGGTGGCGCTGCTGCTCGAGGGCATCGAGGAAACGGATGAAGCCCCTGCGAAGACCGAGGCCGAGGACGCGGAGGACAACCTCCTGTGGGCGACCGGCAAGCCGGAGCGGCTCGGGGGTGCGCTGCGCGAGGCGCTGTCGCCGGCGCTCTACGACCTGCTGCTACGGCGCCGCAACGCAGCCTGGACGGTCTGGCTGCAGGAACGGCTGAAGAAACCGGGGACGGTGCTGGTCGCGGTCGGCGCCGGCCACCTTACGGGAGAGGATTCGCTGCAGACGATGCTCGCCGCGCGCGGGCTCGAGGCGCGGCGCTACGACTGAGGAGCGAGCATGAAGAGCGTATTCAAGAAGGCGTTCGGCGCCGCCATCGGGCTGGCGCTCGGCGCCTGCGCGACCGGGGCGGTGCCGGAGGCGCAGGCAGCCTCGGCCAAGCCGCGGCCGGCGATGTGGAAGCTCGCCGACCGCGACACCACCATCTACCTGTTCGGCACCATCCACCTGCTGCCGCAGGGGATGACGTGGCGGACAAAGAAGATGGAAAAGGCGTTGGCTTCGTCGGACGAGCTGGTGACCGAGGTCGTGCTGGGAAGCGACACGACCGCGCTGGCGAAAACGCTGCTGAAGCTCGGCGTCTCGCCGGGCCTGCCGCCGATCGAGGAAAGGGTGCCGCCGGAGAAGCGCGAGCAGCTGCGCGCGATGATCAAGGAGAGCGGCATCCCGGCGAAGGTGCTCGACCGGCTGGAGACGTGGGCGGCGGCGCTGCAGCTCACCTCCGTCACCTTCAAGCAGCTCGGCCTCGACAAGCAGCAGGGCGTCGAAGTCCAGCTCACCAGCGCGGCCGTCGCCGGCAAGGGCAAGCCGCTGCGGGGCCTGGAGACCGCGGAGGAGCAGTTCGGCTTTTTCGACCAGCTGCCCGAGACGGTGCAGCGCGAGTTCCTGCTGAGCGTGCTCGAGCAGCCGGACGAGGCGAAAAGGCGGTTCGCGGAGATGATGGCGGCCTGGACCCGCGGCGACGTCGACGGGATCGCGCGCAGCTTCAACGACGAGATGTTCACGCCGGCGCTTCGCCAGCGCCTGCTCACCGAGCGCAACCGCCGCTGGGCGGACTGGCTGGCGACGCGGCTCGACCGGCCGGGGACGATCTTCGTGGCGGTCGGCGCCGGGCACCTCGCGGGCGAGCAATCGGTCCAGCATTTCCTCGCGGCCAAGGGGCTGAAGGCGAAGCGGGTGCAATGACAAGATCCTCCCCGGCCAAAGCAGGGGAGGACTAGGCAAACTTGCCTTCCTATCGCCTCTTCGCTAAGGGCGCCGCTTCCCCGCTCATGGTCATCCCTGGAGGCGTGAGCGCGGACGTTTGAGCGAAACCAGCAAATTGGAGACATGCACATGAGCGAACAGCTTACGCTGTCGGCCGAAGCGCGCGATCGGGCAGGCAAGGGAGCCTCCCGCGCAATGCGCCGCGAAGGCCGCGTCCCGGCCGTGATCTACGGCCAGAAGCAGGACCCCGTCCAGATCCACCTCGAGGAGAAGGCGCTGATGAAGGCGCTCTCTTCCGGCCACTTCATGAACTCGGTGATCATGGTCGACGTCGCCGGCGGCCTCACCCGCACCCTGCCAAAGGACGTCCAGTTCCACCCGGTCACCGACCGGCCGCTGCATGTCGACTTCCTGCGCATCGGCGAGCATTCGAAGGTGACGGTGGCGGTGCCGATCCGCTTCACCGACGAGGAGCTGAGCCGCGGCATCAAGCGCGGCGGCGTGCTGAACGCCGTGCGGCACGAACTCGAGCTGGTGTGCGACGCGGCCGAGATCCCCGACGAGATCGAGATCAGCCTGAAGGGCCTCAACATCGGCGATTCGCTGCACATCTCGGCGGTCACCCTGCCCAAGGGCGTCGAGAGCGCGATCACCGACCGCGACTTCACCATCGCCACGATCGTGCCCTCGTCCGGCGCGGTGATGGACGCGCAGGACGCCGCCGCCGAAGCCGAGGTTCCGGCCGACGAGGTCCCGGCGAGCGACGCGACCCGCGGCGACGAGGACGAGGACGACCCCGCCCAGACACAGGGCTGATGTCCCTCCTTCGCTGGCTCGGCACATTCCTCGGCCCCAGGGCCGTGGACGTGCCGGGCCAGCCGCTCTCCGCCGAAGCGGTCGAGGATTGGGGGGAGTTCGAACCCGTGCAGATCTGGGTCGGCCTCGGCAATCCGGGCGCGCAATATGCGATGCACCGGCACAATGTCGGCTTCATGGCGGTCGACGCCATCGCCGAGAGCTGGAATTTCGAGCCGCCGAAGAGGGCGTTTCACGGCTGGTCGCAGCAGGGGCGGATCGGGACGGCCCGCATCCTCCTCCTCAAGCCGGCGACCTTCATGAACGACAGCGGCCGTGCGGCACGCGCCGCGATGGACTTCTTCAAGCGGGAGACGGGCGACGTCACCGTGTTCCACGACGAGCTCGACCTCGCCCCCTTCAAGGTC
Organism: Allosphingosinicella sp.; assembly: GCA_036386335.1. Taxonomy (GTDB): domain Bacteria; phylum Pseudomonadota; class Alphaproteobacteria; order Sphingomonadales; family Sphingomonadaceae; genus Allosphingosinicella. Next base: position 5,213 of record DASVVY010000123.1, read on the forward strand.
AAGGTAAAGGTCGGCGGCGGCACCGCCGGCCATAACGGCCTGCGCTCGACCGAAGCCCATATCGGCAATGCTTTCCGCCGGGTGCGGATCGGCATCGGCCACCCCGGCCACAAGGACCGCGTCACCGGCCATGTCCTCGGCAATTACGCCAAGGCGGAGACCGACCGGCTCGCCGACATGCTCGGCGCCATCGCCGCCGAAGCCGAGTGGCTGGCCAAGGGCGACGACGCCCGCTTCATGAACGAAGTCGCGCTCAGGCTGCAGGATTGATCACCGGATCGGAGTGCCGAGCCAGCGCCAGTCGCCGCTCCAGGTCCTGAACAGCGGGCGACCGGCGATATCGCCCACCGGCAGCATTTCGACTCCCATCAGCTCCCGAGGGACACGGCTGTCGGCGGATCGGTCGCGATTGTCGCCGAGAACGAAGACATGCCTCGCCGGGACCGTCCGCTCCTCCATGTCGTCGTAGGCGGAGGGGCCAGCGTCGATTATCCGATATTCCGAGGACCCTCCCGGCAGCCGTTCGGCCCGTATCTCGGCCGGGCCCTCGTCGAAGCGCCCGCTGCCTTCGGTTACGCCGATCCTGCGTTGCCGGGCGGGCACGCCGTTCAGGATCGGAACGCCGGCGACCATCGCGATCCGGTCACCCGGGAGCGCGACCACCCGCTTCACGTACATGGTATCGCGGATCGTGAGGAGGATCACTTCGCCCCGGCGCGCCGCCCGTCCGCGACGCATGTCGGCCACCAGCCGATCGCCGACGGACAATGTCGGCTCCATCGACTCCGCGGGCATGTAGAAAGGCTTGTAGAACCCGTGCAGCATATCGACGAGCATCGTCGTGGCTAGCTGGCAAGCGACGATCACCGCCAACAGCGCGTACCAGCGTCGCCACCAGGACAGCTCCCTCCTGACGCGGCTGCTGCGCCACGTCATCGCAAGCGGCGCGATCAGCAACGTGGCAGCGACCAGGAGCGACACGACCATCATGACGATGAACCCGCGCGGCGTGAGCGTCGGCAGCAGCGCTGCGGCCGCTGCCAGGAGCAGCAACCAGATCACCGTGGCAGCAGCGAAGCCGAGGCCGAGGCGGCTGCGCCCGACCCTCACCAACCCCACCCCCGGCGCCAAGAGGTTGAGCAAAGTCACGCCGACGCGCGCGGCGGCGGAACGCTCTCTCACTGCGTCATCCTCTTCGGTCATGCCCCGAAATCTCCCTTCCCGCTGCCGAGGATAATGGCCGGCCGTCCGCGGCGTCCATCCCTCTGACGCACGCGCCGGCCGAGTCCGCGGCCGCGCGGCGCGCGCGCCGACATGCTCCGCGCCATCGCCGCCGAGGCTGAGTGGCTCGCGAGCGGCGACGACGCCCGCTTCATGAACGAGGGCGCGCTGCGGCTGCAGGGCTGAGGGCGCCGGGAGCTGATGCCCTGCTGCGGCTCGATGGCCGCATATCGGGCCGAATCGCTTTCCGCTTTCCACACGCGCCGCTATGCTGCTGGAACGGAAGGGGAAGTTGAACGACATGCTGCTCATCGGAATGCTCGCCGTCACGGCGGCGGTCGTACCGACGCCTGCCGCCGATCCGCAGCCGGACCTCGTCTCGGGCTGGAGCGTGGAAGAAGACGACCCGCTCGCATGTGCG
>DASVVY010000124.1:0-2901 GCA_036386335.1 Allosphingosinicella sp.
GCTGCAGCGCTACCAGAACGTCCGCGTCACCATCGAAGGCCATGCCGACGAGCGCGGCACCCGCGAATACAACCTCGCCCTCGGCGATCGCCGCGCCAACGCTGCCAAGAACTACCTCGTGGGCCGCGGCATCGCGCCGGGCCGGATCAACGTGATCAGCTACGGCAAGGAGCGGCCCGAGGCGCTCGGCTCCGACGAGAGCGCCTGGGCCCAGAACCGCCGCGCCGTCACGGTGGTGCCGCAATAGGCGGCCATTCCTCCCCGGCCTTTGCCGGGGAGGATTCATTCGTCGCCGTAGATCGCGACCTTCCGTCCTTCCGCCGAGGCGATGCCGCGGTACATTCCGGGGGTGTTGAACGCCCAGGCGGTGTCGCCGTCCGGCGTGACCAGGATGAGGCCCCCGGTGCCGCCCAGCGCGGCCACTTCGGCGATCGTGTCGTCGGCCGCCGTGCGCGGCCCCGCCGCCAGCATCCGCATCCGTGCGCAGACTTGGTAGGCGACCACCTCGCGCATGAAATATTCGCCGGCGCCGGTGCAGGAGACCGCCCCCGAGCGGTCGTCGGCGTAGCAGCCGGCACCGATGATGGGCGAATCGCCGATCCGGCCCCAGCGCTTGCCGGTGAGACCTCCCGTCGAGGTCGCGGCCGCCACATGGCCATGGCTGTCAACGGCGACTGCGCCGACGGTGCCGTATTTCAGCTCCTCGTCGAAATAATGCTCGCTCGCCCGCATCAGCTCGAGCTGGCGCCGCCGCTCGGGCGTGGCGAACCATTCGGGCCCGACCTGCTCGAGGTCGTGTTCGCGGGAGAACTGGTCGGCGCCCTCGCGGCTGAGGAAGACGTGGGGGCTCTCCTCCATCACCCGCCGCGCCAGCCTCACCGGGTTCTTCGTGGCGCTGACGCCGGTGACCGCGCCAGCATCGCGGCTGCGGCCGTCCATGATCGAGGCATCCATCTCGTTGGTCCCCTGGAAGGTGAACACCGAGCCGCGGCCGGCGTTGAAATGGGGATCGTCCTCGAGCACGCACGCCGCCGCCTCGACCGCGTCCAGAGCCGACCCGCCCACTCCCAGGATCGCCACCCCCGCCTGCAGGGCCGCGTCGAGCGCGGTCCGAATCTCCCGCTCGTCGGCCTCCGAGAGGTGGCTGCGCTCGATCACGCCGGCGCCGCCGTGGATGACGAGCTTCCAGGGCACCGGGTTCGTACGGTCGGTCATCGGTCGGAGGCTCCTTGGCCGGGGAACGCACCGTCACCTAGTCGAGTGCCCTCCGAAGCTGCAACCGGTGCCGGGTAGGTAACGAGGCCGTCTTCGATGTTGGCGCCTTCCGAGAGCTTCGCCGGTTCGACGCGATCTTCGCCCATCAGGTGGAACACCGCCTCGCCTCGTGCCAGCAGCCGGTCCGCGATCAGACGGCGGTGGCAGCGCCACCACACGGCTTCGGAGCACATCACGGCCACCCGCCGATCGCGCCCCAGGGCGATCAGCTCGTCGAGGCCATTGCGGAATTCCTCCGAGAGGGCGTGGTCGGCATAATTGTGGAAGCTCCGGTTCGACCACCAGCCGTTGATCTCCGGCGGCACGTCGGGTGAGCGCTTCCTCAGCCCGCCGAGCGCCTCGATCCGGGTGTGGCCGATCTGGCAGGCGGCGAGCGTCTCCCCAAGCACATCGAGGTTGAACTGCGGATTGGTGCGCGAGCGTGGGACGGTGCGGACGTCGACGACCATGGCGACCTGGCCGGCCCGCAGCAGGTCGACGAGTTCAGGGACCGTTCGGGTGGAATGGCCGACTGTGAAGAAGGGCAGCGCCATGGGCGGTCCGGTAAGCCTTTCATGCGAAGGCGCTAATCCCTATAGTGGAAAAGATTTCCTCGGAGAGAGTTCATGTCCGTCCGCCCCTGGCGCGACATCGTGCGGCGCCCATCGCGCCAGATCATGATCGGGAGCGTGCCGGTGGGCGGCGACGCGCCGGTCACCGTGCAGACGATGACCAACACCGTCACCGCCGACGCCAGGGCGACGATCGACCAGATCCGCCGCTGCGAGGAAGCGGGGGCGGACATCATCCGCGTCTCCTGTCCGGACGTGGAGAGCACGCAGGCGCTCCGCCAGATCGTCCGCGCCGCCCGCGTGCCGATCGTCGCCGACATCCACTTCCACTACAGGCGTGCGCTCGAAGCCGCCGACGCGGGCGCCGCGTGCCTGCGCATCAATCCCGGCAATATCGGCTCAGCCGAGCGGGTGCGCGAGGTGGTGAACGCCGCCAAGGCGAACGGCTGCGCCATCCGCATAGGGGTCAATGCCGGTAGCCTCGAGAAGGACCTGCTCGAAAAATATGGCGAGCCGTGCCCGGAGGCGTTGGTCGAAAGCGCGCTCGACCACATCAGGCTGCTCGAGGACCATGACTTCCGCGAGTACAAGGTCGCCGTGAAGGCGTCCGACGTGTTTCTCGCCGTCGCCGCCTACCAGCAGCTCGCCGATGCAGTCGACTGCCCGCTCCACCTCGGCATCACCGAGGCCGGCGGCCTGCGCGGCGGCACCGTCAAGAGCGCGATCGGCATCGGGTCGCTCCTCTGGTTCGGGATCGGCGACACGATCCGCGTCTCCCTCTCGGCCGAGCCGGAGGAGGAGGTGCGCGCCGGCTTCGAAATCCTCAAGGCGCTCGGCATCCGCAATCGCGGCGTCCGCGTCGTCTCCTGCCCGTCCTGCGCGCGGCAGGGCTTCGACGTCATCCGCACCGTTCAGAAGCTGGAGGAGCGGCTCGCCCACATCCGCACGCCGATGTCGCTCTCCGTGCTCGGCTGCGTCGTCAACGGCCCCGGCGAGGCGCGCGAGACCGACATCGGCATCACCGGCGGCGGCAACGGCAAGCATATGGTCTACCTTTCCGGCGTCACCGACCACC
>DASVVY010000125.1:0-16175 GCA_036386335.1 Allosphingosinicella sp.
GCGGCCAATCTCGATCGGGAAGCCGTGGAAGCGCTCCTTGAAATTTTGGTAATGCTGGCGGGCGAGGAGCGTCGTCGGGCAGACCAGGGCGACCTGCATCCCCGCCATCGCCGCGACGAATGCCGCCCGCAGCGCCACCTCGGTCTTGCCGAAGCCGACGTCGCCGCAGACCAAGCGGTCCATCGGCTTTCCCGCCGAGAGGTCGGCGATGACGTCGCCGATCGCCCGCTCCTGGTCCTCGGTTTCCTCGTACGGGAAACGGTCGACGAATGCGGCGAAGCCGGTGTCGGGCTCGGCGACCGGCCCGGGGCGGAGCGCGCGCTCGGCGGCGGTGCGGATCAGCTCTCCGGCGATCTCGCGGATTCGTTCCTTCATCCGTGCCTTGCGGCGCTGCCAGGCCTCGCCTCCGAGCCGGTCGAGCGTCACGCCGTCGCTCTCGCTGCCGTAGCGCGAGAGGACGTCGATATTCTCGACCGGCACGTAAAGCTTGTCGCCGCCCGCATATTCGAGCGCGACGCAATCGTGCGGGGAGGTGCCGACCGGGATCTGGGTCAGCCCCTCGTAGCGGCCGATGCCGTGGTCGGCGTGGACGACGAGGTCGCCCGGCGTCAGCGTCGCCAGCTCGGACAGGAAGGCGTCGGCACTCTTGCGGCGCTTCCTGCGGCGGACGAGACGGTCGCCGAGCATGTCCTGCTCGGTCAGCAGCGCCACGTCGCGGCTGGTGAAGCCGTGGTCGAGTGGGAGCACGGCGAGCGCGACGGCACCGGCGGCGGTGCCCTGCGCCTGCTGCCAGGTGTCGGCCTCGACCGCCTTCTTCAGCCCGTGATCGGCGAGCAGGCCCTTCAGCCGCTCCCGCGCGCCGGCGGAATAGCTCGCCAGCACCACCTTCTTGCCCGCCCGGCGCAAGGCGGCGACATGTTCGACGACGGCTTCGTAGACGTTGACGTTCTGCGAGCGCTCGGGCGCGAAGTCGCGGGCCGCGTCGACCTCGAAGTCGATGACGCGCGCACTCTCCGGCTCGTGGAACGGCGTCGCGAGGTGGAGCGGGCGGTCTTCGATCGTCCGCTGCCAGTCGTCGCGCGACAGGTAGAGCGTCTCCGGCTCCAGCGGCCGGTAGCTGCCGGGATCCGCCGATTGGGCGCGGCGGCGATTCTCGTAATAATCGGCGACCGCCTCGAAGCGCGCTTCGGCAGCGCCCGCATCGTGCGCGTCGCGGATAACGAGGTCGTCGGGCGAGAGATGGTCGAACAGGGTCCCGAGCCGCTCCTCGAACAGGGGCAGCCAATGGTCGAGCCCGGCGAGGCGCCGTCCTTCCGACACCGCCTGGTAGAGCGGGTCGCCCGTCGCGGTGGCGCCGAACCGCTCCCGATAGCGCGAGCGGAAACGCTTGATGCTGTCCTCGTCGAGCAGGGTCTCGGAGGCGGGGAGGAGGGTGAAGCCGCCGTCGGCATTGCCGGTGGTGCGCTGCGTGCCGGGATCGAACCGGCGGACGCTCTCGATCTCGTCGCCGAAAAAGTCGAGCCGCAGGCCTTCCCTCTCGCCGGCGGGGAAGAGGTCGACGAGTCCGCCGCGCACCGCATATTCGCCCGCGTCCTGCACCGTGTCGGTCCGCTGGTAGCCGTTGGCGCTGAGCAGGGCCGAGAGGCGCTCGATGTCGATTCGCTCGCCCGGCGCGAGCCGCGCGATTAACTGGCGGATTCGGAACGGCGTCAGCGTCCGCTGCGTGGCGGCGTTGACGGTGGTGACCAGGAGCTGCGGCTTCTCCGCCTTGCGCTGCAGCGCGTGGAGCGTCGCCAGTCGCTCGGCCGTGGAGCGCAGCGAGGGCGAGCTGCGGTCATAGGGCAGGCAGTCCCAGGCGGGGAAGGAAAGCACCTCCAGCTCCGGCGCGAAATAGGCCGCGGCGTCGGCGAGGTGCCGCATCGCCGCCTCGTCCGGCGCGATCAAGACAGCCCGGCCTTTCGCCGCGCGCGCAAGGTCGGCGGCAAGCCAGGGCAGGAAGCCGGTCGGAGCGCCGGCCAAGGTGATCGGCCGGTCTGCGGAAAGGATGCGCTTCAGATCAGTCACTTATTCCGGGTGCTTTATATAGTTTACCAGCTTCATCCGCCGCATCGCCTCGCCCTCCAGCCGCGGCGGCGGCGCGGCGGTGCCGATCGCCCAGGCCATGATGTCGACGTCCTGCTCCTCGAGCAGGGCTTCGAACCAGCCCATCTCCGCCTCGTCCCACGCTGCCGAGCAGGCGTCGAAATAGCCGCCGATGAGCAGGTCGGCCTCCTTCGTTCCCCGATGCCAGGCGCGGAAACGGAGGCGTTTGAGGCGGGCGTCGCGGTCCATCGGCTCCATGCGGAAAAGGCCGCTCTGGGGAGTCCAGGCGGCTTCGGAAGCAGCGCATGTAGGCGCTGGCGGGGGCGGATTGAAGCCCATTTTCCCGCCCCCTCAGGGGGGGAAGGCCGATGGGGGTGTTCGGACTTGGCGAGCAGGCGCCGAGACCGTAACCCCTCGGATCAACCCCTCTCCCGCCGGGGGAGGGGCAAGGAGGAACATGCGCCCCGACATTCTCAACCCGTTGTTCGCCGAAGTGGAGGTGCTGAAGGGCATCGGCGCCGCGCTGGCCAAGCCGCTGAAACGGCTCGGGCTGGAGCGGGTGGTCGACATCCTCTTCCACCTGCCGGTGAGCTGGGTGGAGCGAAAGCGGATCGACGTACTCGACATGGCCGATGCGGGGCGGGTGGTGATCGTCGAGGTGGCGCCGGTCGACTATCGGCAGGGCGGCCCCCGCAGCCCCTTCCGCGTCCATGCGGCCGACCGCGCGGGCAATTACCTGACCCTCACCTATTTCAACAATCCGGGGTGGGCGAAGAAGCAGCTGCCGCTCGGGAAGGTGAAGATCGTCTCCGGCCGCATGGAGATGTACGGGCAGGAGCTGCAGATCGTCCATCCCGAGGTAGTGTCGCCGGAGGAGGCGGCGGAGCTGCCGGAGCGGGAGCCGGTCTACCCGCTCTCGGAAGGCCTCACCAACAAGCGGATGGGCGATTTCGCCGGCCAGGCGCTGGCGCGGGTGCCGAAGCTTGGCGAGTGGATCGAGCCGGGCTTCCTCGCCAAGCGCGGCTGGCCGGCGTGGAGCGAGGCGCTGCACATGGCGCACCGCAGCCGCGGCGCCGAGGAGGCGCGCACCCGCCTCGCCTATGACGAGATTTTCGCCAACCAGCTCGCCCTGATGCTGGTGCGCGCCTCCTCCCGGCGCAGGCGCGGCGTGCCGCTGAACGGTGATGGACGGCTGCGGGCCGCGCTCAAGCTCCCCTACGCCCCCACCGGCGCCCAGAGCCGCGCGATCGCCGAGATCGAAGGCGACCTCCAGCAGGAGGTGCCCATGCTCCGCCTCCTGCAGGGCGACGTCGGGTCGGGCAAGACTCTCGTCGCGCTGATGGCGATGCTTACCGGTGTGGAGGCTGGAGCGCAGGCGGCGATGCTCGCCCCGACCGAGATCCTCGCCCGCCAGCACTTGGAGACGCTGTCGCGCCAGCTCGCCGGCCTGCCGGTCAACGTCGCCATCCTCACCGGCCGCGAGAAGGGGCGCGTGCGGGAGGCGACGTTGATGGGCCTCGCCGACGGCTCGATCGACATCCTCGTCGGCACCCACGCCATCTTCCAGCAGGCGGTCCAGTACCGCCGCCTCGGGCTGGCCGTGGTGGACGAGCAGCACCGCTTCGGGGTGGCCCAACGGATGATGCTCGCCCAAAAGGCGGAGCGGCCGCCGCACCTCCTGGTCATGACGGCGACGCCGATCCCCCGCACGCTCACCCTCACCCAATATGGTGAGATGGACGTCAGCCGCCTCGACGAGATGCCTCCGGGCCGGCAGCCGATCGAGACTCGGGTGGTGAGTTCGGAGCGGGTGGCCGAGGTGGTGGACGCGCTCGCCCGCCACATCGCCCGCGGCGGCCAGGCCTATTGGGTGTGCCCGCTGGTCGAGGAGAGTGAGGCCTCCGACCAGGCCGCCGCCGAGGACCGGGCGCAGGTCCTCCGCCTGCGCTTCGGCGACAAGGTCGGGCTGGTCCACGGCCGGATGAAGGGGCCGGAGAAGGACGAGGTAATGGCCGCCTTCGGCCAGGGCGCGATCTCCGTCCTCGTCGCCACGACGGTGATCGAGGTCGGCGTCGATGTGCCGAACGCCACTTTGATGATCGTCGAGGGCGCCGACCGCTTCGGCCTCGCCCAACTCCACCAGCTGCGCGGCCGCGTGGGACGGGGGGAGGGGCGCTCTACCTGCCTCCTCCTCCGCGGCAATGCGCTGAGCGAAACCGGCCGCGCCCGTCTCGCCCTGATGCGCGAGACCAACGACGGTTTCCGCATCGCCGAGGAGGATCTGCGCCTGCGCGGCGCCGGCGAGATCCTCGGCACGAAGCAGAGCGGCGAAGCCCAGTTCCGCCTCGCCAGCCCCGAGCAGATCCAGGCACTGGCGCAGACGGCCAGCGACGACGCCCGCCTGCTGGTCGACCGCGACGGCGGCCTCGAAGGCGAGCGGGGCAGGGCCGCGCGGGTGCTCCTCTATTTGATGGAGCGCGATGCCGCCGTGGGCCTGCTCAGGAGCGGCTAGAAATCCCCTCTCCCTGGGGAGAGGGGTAGGGTGAGGGGATGGGGCGTCTCCGGAAAAGCCGAAACCCCTCACCCCCGACCCCTCTCCCTGGGGAGAGGGGAGCTCAAGCCATCAGCACGCCGTGCTTCTTCTTCCCGGCCGAGACGCGCACCTCGGCGACCACGGCGATTGTGCAGTCCTCGGCCACCTTCTCCCCGTCCACCTTCGCCCCGCCCTGGCTGATCAACCGCCGGGCCTCGTTCTTGGAGGCGCAGAGGCCGAGGCCCACCAGCGCGTCGACCAGCATAATCTCGCCGGCCACCTTGAGCGTCGGCAGGGCCTCGCCGGAAGCGCCTTCCTCGAACGTGCGCCGCGCGGTCTCCGCCGCCTCCCGCGCGGCGTCCTCGCCGTGAGCGAGCGCCGTCGCCGCGTCGGCCAGCACCTTCTTCGCCTCGTTGATCTCCGCGCCCTCCAGCGCCTCCAGCTTCCCGATCTCGTCCAGCGGCAGGTCGGTAAAGCGGCGCAGGAAGCGGCCGACGTCGGCATCCTGCGTGTTCCGCCAGAACTGCCAGTAATCGTAGGGGCTGAGCAGGTCGGCGTTCAGCCACACCGCGCCCGAGGCGGTCTTGCCCATCTTCGCCCCGTCGGAGGTGGTCATCAGCGGCGTCGTCACGCCGTAGAGCTCGGCGCCGTCGATCCGGCGCGTCAGCTCGATGCCGTTGACGATATTGCCCCACTGGTCGGACCCGCCGAGCTGCAGCCGGCAGCCGACGCGGCGCGACAGCTCCAGGAAGTCGTACGCCTGGAGGATCATGTAGTTGAATTCGAGGAATGTGAGCGGCTGCTCGCGATCGAGCCGGAGACGGACGCTGTCGAAGGTCAGCATGCGGTTGATCGTGAAATGCCGCCCGACGTCGCGCAGGAACGGGATGTACTCCAGCCTGTCGAGCCAGTCGGCATTGTCGACCATCACCGCGCCGGTAGGGCCTTGGTCGAACGACAGGAAGCGCTCGAAGATGCGGCGGATCGAGGCGATGTTGGCCTGGATCGTCTCGTGAGTGAGCAGCTTGCGGGCCTCGTCCTTCCCCGAGGGGTCGCCGATCTTGGTCGTGCCGCCGCCCATCACCACGATCGGCTTGTGCCCGGCCTGCTGGAGGCGGCGCAGTATCATGATCTGGACGAGGCTGCCGACGTGGAGCGAAGGCGCCGTCGCGTCGAAACCGATGTAGCCGGGCACGACCTGGCGCGCGGCAAGCGCGTCGAGCCCCTCGACGTCGGTCACCTGATGGATATAGCCGCGCTCTTCGAGCACGCGCAGGAGTTTGGATCGGTACTGGCCCATGACGCGGCGGCGGTTAGCATGCGTGCGCGGCAACACAAACCCATTGGCCGCCGGTGACCGGGCGGGGTAGGAAGCGACCCATGCAGTCTCGCCTGTGGGCCCACCCCTCCGGCGGCCCGACCCGAGCCGTCGAGGACATCGTCGTGAGCGTCGAGAGGCGCTCGCGCACGCTCGTTCGATTCAACTATCTCGTACTCGGCCGCCTTGATGAACTTGTCGTGCCTCCGCCGGCGCCGGCTGCGCGTGCCGACAAGCTCTGGCAGACGACCTGCTTCGAAGCATTTCTTAGGCCGAGGGAGTTGACCTCCTACCTGGAGCTCAACTTCTCGCCCTCGGGAGAATGGGCCGCCTATGGCTTCTCGGCCTACCGTGCAGGAATGGCGCTCGCGTCCATGCCCGGGCCGCCGACGATGTCGCTGACGCGGGGCACCGATCGCCTGGAGCTTGACGTGCTCGTCTCGATCGACGTCCCGCGCGAACCTTGCGCTCTCGCACTCACCGCGGTGATTGAGGAGCGGATCGGCAAATCCTACTGGGCCGCGCACCACGCCGGCGGCGGTCCGGATTTTCACCACCCGGCTTGCTTTGCCGACGAACTCCCGCCAGCACCCGCCGCATGAAATTCGGCATCGACCGTCTGCTCGCCGATCCTGCCTTACGCCGCCCGCTGGAGGGACGGCGGGTCGCGCTTCTCGCCCATCCCGCTTCGGTGACGGCGGATCTCACCCACTCCCTCGATGCGCTCGTCGCGACCGGCCTCAATGTCACCGCCGCCTTCGGGCCGCAGCACGGCCTGCGGGGCGACAAGCAGGACAATATGGTCGAGTCGGACGACTTCACCGATCCCGCCCACCGGATCCCGGTCTTCAGCCTCTACGGCGAGGTGCGGCGGCCGACCGGCCAGTCGATGGGGACGTTCGACACCATCCTCGTCGACCTCCAGGACCTCGGCTGCCGCATCTACACCTTCATCACCACGCTCCTCTACGTGCTCGAGGCGGCGGCGCAGCACGGCAAGGCGGTGTGGGTGCTCGACCGGCCCAACCCTGCGGGCCGTCCGGTGGAGGGCCTTACGCTGCGCCCGGGCTGGGAGAGCTTCGTCGGCGCCGGGCCCATCCCGATGCGCCACGGCCTGACGCTGGGCGAGCTCGGCCGCTGGTTCGTCGATCGTTTCAAGCTCGACCTCGATTATCGCGTCATCGAGATGGAGGGGTACGAGCCCGATGCCGCGCCCGGTCACGGCTGGCCGCTTCGGGGCCGCGTCTGGGTCAATCCCAGCCCGAACGCGCCGAACCTGTGGATGGCACGCGCCTATGCCGGCACCGTCATGCTGGAAGGGACGACCCTGTCCGAAGGTCGCGGCACCACCCGGCCGCTCGAAATCTTCGGCGCCCCGGACATCGACGCCCCCGCCCTTCTCGCCGAGATGCGCCGCCTCGCGCCCGAGTGGCTCGAAGGCTGCGCGCTGCGCGAAATCTGGTTCGAGCCCACCTTCCACAAGCACGCCCGCACCCTGTGCAACGGCCTCCACATCCACGCGGAAGGCGCGTTCTACGACCATGACGCGTTCCGCCCCTGGCGGCTCCAGGCGCTCGCCTTCAAGGCGATCCGCCGCCTCCACCCCGACTACCCGCTGTGGCGCGACTTCCCCTACGAATATGAGTTCGGCAAGCTCGCCATCGACGTGATCAACGGCGGCCCGGCGTTGCGGGAGTGGGTGGACGACGGAGTCGCGGAGCCGGGCGACCTCGACTCGCTGACGGGGCCCGACGAGCAGGCGTGGCTCGAGGAGCGCGCCCGCTACCTGCTTTACTGAAGGGTCAGGCGGGCTTCGCCTTGTTGCCGGCGCCGCGCGGCTTTGCGGCCTGCGCCGCGGACCCTTGCGCCGCCTGGAGCCTAGCCAAGCGCTCGGCAACCGCCGCCTCCCGCTGAAGCGCATCGACTTCGGCGAGCTTCGCCGCCGACTTGGGATCGATGGGACCGGCAGTGGGAACGCCCGCCGCCGCCATCGCCCGTTCGAACACCGCCGCGGCGCGAGCCGCCTTGCGCTCGGCGCGCTCCGCCGGAGTCGGGATGTCGTCGAACGCCGCGACGCGCTGCGCCGCCTCGAAGGCGGTGAGCTCCTTGTACATCTGCGCGCGGCGGAGCTTAAGCGCTTCGCGGCATTCCTCGAGCCGGATCGCCTCCTCGGCGGCGTCTTTCTCGACCTGCTTCAGCCGCTTGGCCTCGGCTTCGAACTCCATCTGCCGGGCGATCGCCGCCTCGGCCAGGTCCGGCCGTTCTTTCGTCAGGGCGAAGCGCGCCTGGTCGTCGAGGGTCGCGAGTCGGTCCTTGATGATCTGCTGCTGGCGTTGGGCCTGGAGCCGCCGCGACAGCGCCGCCTCGAAGGCGCTGGAGGCGTCGTCCGCGGCGCGGTCGGCCTCGCGGATCGCCTCGCGCATCATGCTCGCGCTGCTCACCCGCTCGACCGCGTCGAGGGCGCTTCCCGTTCCGGCCGAAAGCACACGCTGCACCCGCACGAAGATCGATTCGACCATGACCGCGTCACCCCTGCTGCCGCGCGGAAGGGTCCGCGCCATCGGACCGTCTAGGCCCGCCGGGCTTAAGAGGCGGTAAAGCCGCACCGCCGCTCAGCCGTCCTCTCTCTCCAGCGGCACGAACTGCCCCGTGTCCCAGTCGCGGATGAAGGCGGAGCCCGGCGGAGAGTCGATCAGGTGGACCCAGCCGTCGTCGGCGTTCAGCACCCGTGCGAGGGCGACATATTCCGACTCCCGCGCCTCCATCTCCTCGTCACTGAGACCGCGATAATCGCCGCGAATGCGCCAGCCGCTGTCCGGGTAGCGATCGTCCTCCTGGCCGAGGTCCGGCGCCTCCCGGTAGAGGTAGTGAACCGGGATGCGATCGACGGTGACGCAGCGGTCGACCATGCAGCGATCGAGATAGTCGCGCCTCGGCGGCGGGGGCGGGGGTGGCTCGACCACCCGATCCTCGTCCCAGCGGATCGAAATGATCTGGTGGCGCCGGAATTCGATCCGCGCCCCAGGGCGCAGCTGCGGCATGTCGGACGGGTGGTTGTCGAGGCTCCCCGAGAGCCGGTCGCCCTCGGCTGCCTCGACGATCACCCACATCCGCTCGGCGTCCCACTCGGCGCTTGCCGGGATCGAGCGGAAGATGAGCTTGACCAGATCCCCGGGCATCACCGCCGCGATCTCCTCCGCAGTGGGCAGCTCGAACGTATAGGGCCCCTCCCGTGCGTGCGGGCGGGGATCGTCGAGCTCGTAACGTCCGAACAGCCGCCGGCGCAGCCGGTAGAGAGGCCCCGGCAGCCGCATCAGCTTTTCCGGCTCAGCGCGCGCATCGCCTCGTCGAGCCCGTCGAGCGTCAGCGGATACATGCGATCCTGCATCAGCCCCCGAACCAGGCGCGTCGACTCGCTGTACCCCCAATATTGCTCCGCCGTCGGGTTGAGCCACACCGCGCTCGGATAGGTGGTGACGAGCCGCTGAATCCACACCGCCCCCGCCTCCTCGTTATAATGTTCGACTGAGCCGCCGGCATGGCTGATCTCGTAGGGGCTCATCGCCGCGTCGCCGACCAGCACCAGCTTCCAGTCCTGCCCGAATTTGTGGAGCACGTCCCAGGTCGCGGTCCGCTCCGCGAAGCGGCGGCGATTGTCCTTCCACAGGCTCTCATAGGGGCAATTGTGGAAGTAGAAGAATTCGAGGTTCTTGAACTCGCCCGTCGCCGCGGAAAACAATTCCTCGCAGAGGCGCACATGCGGGTCCATCGACCCGCCCACGTCGAGCAGGAGGAGGAGCTTGACCGCATTGTGCCGCTCGGGACGCATGCGGATGTCGAGCCAACCCTTGCGCGCGGTGCCGTCGATCGTGCCGTTGAGGTCGAGCTCGTCCGCCGCGCCCTCGCGGGCGAAGCGCCTGAGCCGCCGCAGCGCCACCTTGATGTTGCGGGTGCCGAGCTCGCGCGAACTGTCGAGATTCCTGAACTCGCGCTTGTCCCACACCTTGAGGGCGCGCCCATGCTTCCCGTCCCCGCCGATCCGCACCCCTTCGGGATTGTAGCCGCCGTGGCCGAAGGGCGAGGTGCCGCCGGTGCCGATCCACTTCGAGCCGCCCTGGTGCCGCTCCTTCTGCTCCTGGAGCCGCTTCTTCAGCGTCTCCATGATCTCGTCCCACGATCCGAGTGAGCGGATCTCCGCCATCTGCTCGGGCGTCAGGTAGAGCTCAGCCACCTTGCGCAGCCATTCCTCGGGAAGCGGCACCGCCTCCGTCCCGTATTCCGCCTCCAGCCCCTTGAAGACCTTGCCGAACACCTGGTCGAACCGGTCGAGCAGCCCCTCGTCCTTCACGAACGTCGCCCGCGCGAGCCAGTAGAATTCCTCGGGCGTCGAACGGATCACCTCCGCCTCCAGCGCCTCGAGCAGGGTCAGATGCTCCTTCAGCGAAGCCTGGATCCCCGCGGCGCGCAGCTCGTCGACGAAGGAGAAGAACATCTCCGCCGTTTAGCGCACCGCCGCCCGGCCCGCCATCAGGTCTGCGGCCCCGGCGTGCCGGCGAGTTCTATCTCGCTGTTCCCGTTGGCCTTCAGCCGCACCCGGGCATGCACTTTTCCCGCCTCGCCCGCGTCCCCGAACAGGCTCTGGACCTGGGCGAGGCTCGGCATCGCGTCAAAGGTCCCGAGCACCTCCACCATGCCGATTCCGTGATTGAGGACGACATAGCGCGCCTCATCGGCAAGGCGCATGATCTCGATCATCCCTCCCGCATCGCTGTACAGCGCGAGCAACCTCGAACGCACGCCGGCATCATCCTTGGTCTTGTCGAGGCTGCGAAGCAGCGGAACCCGCGCGTCCCCCACCGAGAGCTCGGTGAGGCACCAGCGCGTGCCGATCCGGGGGAGGATCGGCGGCTCCTCCTTGCCCCGGGCATTCGTCGCCTCCATGCCGGTCGCGTCGGACGTGGCGCCGAGGGCCGCGGCAAGATCGGTCTTCGAGTCGGTGACTAGCTTCGCCTCCTTTTCACCGATGCTGTCACCGATACCGGCGGGCGCAGGCGACCGGCGGAATCTGCGCCGGCACGTTCGGAACGAGGCACGAGGCGCCGACGCCCGCAATGCCCTCCCCCCTCTAGGGAGAGGGCCAGGGAGAGGGGGAGTCGGCGGTTATCCGCCAACCCTCACGCGACCGGCGGGATTTGCGCCGGGTATTGCGGCACGTCTGGATCCAGGCACGCCCAGTCCGGCGCCTCCCCCGTCCAGATGATCGCCGCGGGCGCCATCAGGTTCGGCTCGTCCAGCGCCCCGGCGCGCACGAAGATGAGGTGCGGGCGGGGTTCGGCGACGCTGAACAGCGGCGTGCCGCAGGTCGGGCAGAAGCCGCGGCGCATCCGGCTGCCGCTGTCGGCGACGCTCTCGTGCCAACGCACTTCGCCGGTCAGCGTCATCGCCTCGCTCGGGAAGCAGACGTTCACCGTCGCGCTGCCGGCGCCCAGATACTGGCACAGCCGGCACCAGCACATACGCGCCGCCATCGGCGCCGCCTCGATTGAAAAGCGTACCTGCCGGCACAGGCACCCCCCCTCCACCGCCATCAGCCCCTCCGCGTCATGAAAGCGAGCCGCTCGAACAGCATCACGTCCTGCTCGTTCTTGAGGAGGGCGCCGTGCAGCGGCGGGATCGCCTTGGCGACGTCGCGCGACTGGAGCACGTCGAGCGGCATGTCCTCGTGGAGGAGGAGCTTCAGCCAGTCGATCAGCTCGCTGGTTGACGGCTTCTTCTTCAGCCCGGGCACGTCGCGGACCTTGTAGAAGATGTCGAGCGCCCTTGCGACCAGCATCTTCTGGATGCCGGGGAAGTGGACGTCGACGATCGCCTGCATCGTCTCCCGGTCGGGGAAGTTGATGTAGTGGAAGAAGCAGCGGCGCAGGAAAGCGTCGGGCAGCTCCTTCTCGTTGTTGGAGGTGATGACGACGACAGGCCGCTCGGCGGCGCGGATCGTCTCCTTCGTCTCGTAGACGTGGAACTCCATCCGGTCGAGCTCCTGGAGGAGGTCGTTCGGGAATTCGATGTCCGCCTTGTCGATCTCGTCGATGAGGAGGACGGGGAGCTCCGGGCTCGTGAACGCCTCCCACAATTTGCCGCGCTTGATGTAGTTGGAAATGTCGTGGACGCGGGGATCGCCGAGCTGCCCGTCGCGCAGCCGCGCCACCGCATCATACTCGTAGAGCCCCTGGTGCGCCTTGGTGGTCGATTTCACGTGCCACTCGATCAGCGGCGCGTTCAAGGCGGCGGCGATCTCGTGGGCGAGGACGGTCTTGCCGGTGCCGGGCTCGCCCTTGACCAGCAGCGGCCGGCGCAGCTTCACCGCGGCGTTGACCGCGACCTTCAGGTCGTCGGTCGCGACATAGCTCGACGTGCCTTCGAAACGCATGGTGAAGCGATAGGAGAGGGGAGGTGGCGGCGCAAGCGGTGCACCGGGCCGGACGCCTCAGCTGTCGCCGCGCGCCTGGTGCCGCGCTTCGAGGAGATCCCACAGGCCGTAATGCTGGACGGCGAGCTGCTGCGCCCCGAACAGCATCGCGCGCTGGACCGAGGGCGAGCTTGCGCAGGCGTCGGCGACCGTGGCCACCGCGTCGGCGCCGGCCCTCTCATAGGGGGGCGCCTCGAGGCCGAAGCGCTGTGCCGCGGCATCGAGTGCGCGGCGGATCACCGCCCAGTCGAGCACGACCGCCATCGCAGCGCCGAGCGCGCAGCCGCTTCGCTCGGATTGGGCGAGGAGGTCGATCGCGTGGCGCTGGGCGTGGACCGCGGCGTCGCTCTCGGCGGCGCCCGGCGTGCTCGGCACCGGTCCCGCCGCGGCGGCGATGCGGGCGAGGTAGGCGCGCTCGCCGGCAAAGGCGTAGCCTGCGTTGGTGAGCCACGCCCGCGCCGGCGGGTCGACCACCCGCAGCGCCGCCTGATCGACGATGCCGGGGTAGCGGCCGTGGAGGGTGCACAGGAAGTGGAGGAGGTCGGCGAGGTCCCGCGCCGCATGCGGTCCGCCGGCGGTTGCCGCTGCCAGTGCATAGGGGTGGGGCGCGCTGCCCTGCTCGGCCACGCAGGCTGCGAGGAGCGCGCTGGTGCGCGCAGTCGCGGCCCTTTCCACCGATGCTGAAGCCATGCCCGTCCTCCGCAAGCGCGTCCCGGCGCTCTCCCTAAGCCGGCGGTCTATACCAATGCCGTAAAGACGTGGTTTACGGCCCCTTAGGGCCAGTACGGGAGCCGCGATGCAGCCCTTGTCCGCAGCCGCGGCGCCCCATAGGCTGAGACCATGAAGAGCCTTCTCCTCGTCGCCCTGCTCACAGCCGCGTCTGCGTCGAGCGCACCCGCCGAGGACGGTGGGAAGACCTTCCTCCTGTCGATCGGCGGCATCTCGCTCCGGCCGCACGAGCGGGTGGAGCGGTTCGCGATCGCGACTTGGGGCGTCGATTACCTCGCCTTGTGCAGCATGCCCGGAGACTGGGAAATGCAGGCCGGGAGCAGCGGCCCCGGCGGGAGGCTGGCCGGCCAGGCTTCGCACGGCACCAGTTATATCGGTAATCTCGAGGCGCTGCGGAACCTTGCCCTCGTCCGCCTAACAGGCCGGGTCCAGGAACGCGACAATGCGGTCCCCGGGGGCCTGATCCCCGCAACGTTCTCGGGCTCACTGGGGGTTTCGGGCGGAACAACGGAGGCGCGCACCCTGAAGCTCGACCACCGCAGGGTGCGGCTCACTCCTGCGACCCAGTGTCCGGCTCCGCGCCTCTAGCTTCTCATCGCCATCCCCGCGCGAGCGAGGCCTCGCCTTCACTCCTCGGTCTCCCACTGGTCCGGATCGTCGACCGGTCTGGGCAGCCGTCCCTCGAGCCACTGCGCCACCTTGTCGGGGGACAAAGTGTCGGCCGGGCATTCGATCACCCAGCTGAGGAAATCGCGCGGGCCGCCGTTCATGTACGGTGGCGGGGAAACGGGCTTGAAGACGGTCGGCAGCGGCTCCTCGATCGAGAGCAGATTGAGCACGTGGCCGAGCTCCTGGACCGCGTGCCAGGCGAGCGGATGATCGATGTCGAGCGTCAGCTTCACCCACCAGCCGCCCGGTCCGAAGCCCGAGCCGAAGCCTTCCCGCGGCGTGTCGTTGCTCTCGACGGCGGGAACCCGCTTCAAGAAGGCGATGAGCCCGGCGAAGCGCGGATCGTGCGCGGGGGGCTGCTCCATGGCCGCCACCGTAGCCCCGCGGGTGGGCGCTTTCCAGCGGCCAGGGAAGGGAGCACGGGCCGCGAGCAGGGGAGGCGCCTCAGCGCAGCTGGCTGTCCTTGCTCCCGCGCCGGTTGATCCCGGCGGCGGGGGTGCGCGCGTCGCGGCCGGACTGGCAGGGGACGCAGGTGCGCGCGCCGGGGAGGGCGCGGCGGCGGCCTTCGGGGATCTCGTCGCCGCATTCGACGCAATGCGTCTCGCCTTCGCCCAAGGCGGCCGCGAGCCGCGCCCGCGCCGCCAGCACCGCGTCCGTGACGGTGTCGTCGATCTGATCCTGCACCGCGCCGTCGCGCGACCAGCCGCCGGCCATGCCTCTTCTCCTCCTGCTACTACGCGCGAACGGCGCGGGGCGATCCGGAACGGGTTCTCCGCCGCACCTTGGCGAAGCTCAGTTCCTCCCGGGCCCTCCTTCGAGGACCGCGACGATGCCGGCGAAGCGGGCGTCGATCGACTCGAACACCCCGCGCACCCCGATTTCCGCCTGCTCCCGCTTCGCCCCCGCCGCGACCAGCGCCGCTTCGGCCTCCTTCACCGCCGCGCTCCGGACCGCCGCGCACCCGGGCCGCACCTGCTTCAGCGCGGCGAGCTTCGCGGGCTCCAGGACGCCCAATGCGCGTATTCCGCGGTCGAGACAGGCCTGGTAGCGATCGACGGCGGGAAAGACCTGCTTCGGCACGGTCTCCCCGTTGCCCTGGAAATTCCGGGCGTCGCCGAGGAGCCGCAGCCTGCCGCCGAACCGGTAGTCGCCCGAAGCGAGCACCGCCCGTTTATGCCTGGTTTCGTTCCACAGATCGATGGCGAAGCCGAAGCCGAAACCGTCGGCGGAGACGGCGTGCTTCGGGAAGAGGAAGCTGGTGGTGACCGTCCTGCCGCTTTGCCGTTTCGTCAGCCGCGCCGTCTCGCCCGGCGGCTCGCACGGAGAGGTCTGATGTTGGGCGAGGAAACGGCTGAGGCAGACGGAGCCGTCCGGCGCGGCCGAGACCATGAAATCGAGCCCGCGATCCACATCGCCGCTTCGATTGGCGTCGATCGCGACCGTCGGGAGGACGGCCTCCGGCGCGCTGACGTCGATGCGCACGGCATCCTCCGTCTCGACGAGGCGCGCCTCCACGCCCCGCGCCTTGTCGGCGGCCAGCGGAATGGCGGGCTCTTCCTGAGCGGGAGAGGCGGCAGACAAGGCGAGCGCGGCGAAGGCGAGGACGCCGCACCGCGCGAGCGGGCGGATCGAGGCGAATTCGGGAACGGCCGGCGGCATCGTCGAAGATTCGAGGCCGCACGCGAAGGAGTCAACCGCTGCCTTTCCACCGCCGAGCGGGCACATCGCTGAGCTGAGCTCCAGGGCAGGCGCAACCGCGCGGCGAAGGTGGCAAGGGTGCCGGTACGTCAATTCCGCCACGCCGGCCGTTCCTGGCGACTTTGCGGGCGGGCGGTTTCTCCACTCCGCTCGAACGCGGACGGCGCCCGCGCCGCCGGGGTGAAGTTCATGAGTTCATAGTGTCCAGGGTCCTGCCCGTGACCTTCCGCGGCAAGCGGCTCCGGTGCGCCCACGCTCCCTTTCCGAACCGCCTCCGCTTCATCGTCCGCACACTCCTGCCATCGCAGGAACATAGCACGAACGGGGGGCGAAGGCAATGTTCGCCGGGCGTATGTGCTAGCTGAAGACTTGCCTTACCGTCTCCGGCCGGGTGTCCCAGCGCATGAAGGCGATCACCCATGGCAGGACCAGCCATCCGACCGCCGGAACGAGCAACAGCAGCGCCCACCAGCCGGACCGCCCCGCACGCCGCAATATGCGCACGAACGGCACCACCAGGATGATGCTGATGACGAGCGAGGGCGCCAGCTGGAGCAGAATTGCCGCTGCGGTGCCGTCCTCTCCAGCCTCCATGCTTTGCTCCCTCGATGCTCCTGTGGGCGAACGCCAATCCGCACGCGAAACGGGGGCAGGTCAATAGCGGATGGCAGGGGGAACCG
>DASVVY010000126.1:0-12813 GCA_036386335.1 Allosphingosinicella sp.
GAACGCCTTCAAGGCAGGGCGCAACGCCCGCAGCCTGATCACGCCGGAGAGCCTGCGCAACGCCGCCGTCGCCGGCACCGCCACGGCGGGCTCCACCAACCTCGTCCTCCACCTCCTCGCCATCGCCCGCGAGGCCGGAATTCCGGAAGAGCAGTTCAACATCGACTTTTTCGACGATGTCTCCCGGGCCACCCCGGTCATCGCCGACCTGAAGCCCGGCGGGCGCTTCATGGCGCCCGACATGAGCGCGGCGGGCGGCACCGCCCTGCTCGGCCGGCGGCTGATGGAGGGCGGCTTCATCACCGACACGCCGACCGTCACCGGCGCCTCGCTCTTCTCGCTTTTCGCCGACGCCGCCGAGACGGAGGGGCAGGAGGTGATCGTATCCGCCCAAAACCCGATCAAGGCGCGCGGCGGCTTCGGCATCCTCTACGGCAATGTCGCGCCCGAGGGCTGCGTGGTGAAGCTCGCCGGGCACGGCAAGCTCCGCTTCGACGGCCCCGCAAAGGTTTTCGACGGGGAGGAAGCGTGTTTCGACGCGCTGACCCACGGCGGCATCGAAGCGGGCGACATCGTCATCATCCGCGGCGAAGGCCCCGTGGGCGGGCCCGGCATGCGCGAGATGCTCGCGATCACCGCCGCGATCCAGGGCCGCGGCCTCGGCAACGACGTCGCGCTGGTGACCGACGGCCGCTTCTCCGGCGCGACCTACGGCTTCATGGTCGGCCACGTCTCTCCCGACGCCGCGCGCGGCGGCCCGATCGCGAAGCTGCAGAGCGGAGACCGCATCGTCATCGATGTCGAAGCGCGGGTGATCGAGACGGACGCCGACCTGGACGCGCGGCCCGCGCCGGAGTGGAAGCGCTCGCGCGAGGCGACAGGGGCATTCGCGAAATATGCCAAGCTGGTGGGCTCGGCGTCGCACGGGGCCGTGACCAGCGGCGACTAACCTCCCCTCTCCCTTGGGGAGAGGGGTCGGGGGTGAGGGGTCACGGCCTCCGAGATTACCCGCAGACGCCGTACCCCCTCACCCTACCCTCTCCCCAGGGAGAGGGATTTTAGGCGGCGACGCGCTCTTCCGTCAGCGCGTTCGCGACAGCCTCCAGTTCGGCGGGGATGCTCGTCTTGCGCGCCTGCCGGTCGAGGATCGCCTCCAGGGCCGGCGTCGGCGCGATGGTCGCCCCGATCAGCGGCTCGATGCCCTCTCGGAACTTGTACGGATGCGCGGTCGCCGCGCCGAGCCAGGTCCGCTCCGCCCGCTGTGGCTCGGGCAGCCGCGCATAAGCCTCCGCCGCGGTCGCCGAATGCGGGCACCAGACGTAGCCGCTCGCCTCGTATTCCGAGACGATCCGCGCGCGGATCGTCTCGTCGTCAACCCACTGCACGTCCAACTCCCGCAGCTCCTGCGGCAGGGCCGCGAGCCGCTCGAAATTGCTCGGGGCGCCGACGTCCATCGCATTGGCCAAGGTGGCGATCGACGGGCGCGCCTCGTACCGACCCGAGGCGTGCCATTCGGCCAGGGTCCGGTTGGCGTTGGTCACCAGCACCACCGCCCCGATCGGCACCCCCATCGCGCGCGCGTAGAGCGCGGCGAAGCCGTGGCCGAGATTGCCGGTGGGCATCAGCAGCCCCGGCTTCTCGCCGGCCTCGCCGTGGAGCTGCGCCGCCGCCCAGGCGAGATACGCCATTTGCGGCAGCAGCCGGCCGATGTTGATCGAATTGGCCGAGGTGAGCCGGTGTTCCCGCGACAGCGCCGCGTCGGCGAAGGCGGCCTTCACCAGGCGCTGGCAATCGTCGAAGTCGCCGTCCACCTCGAGCGCCCGCACCGGCTCCTCCCAGCAGGTGAGCTGCAGCTCCTGGAAGGGCGACACGCGGCCCTTGGGGAACAGGATCACCGCGCGCACCGAATCGCGCCCCTCGGCCGCACAACCGACGGCGCCGCCGGTATCGCCCGAGGTGGCGGCGAGGACGGTCAGCGGGTCGGCGGGATCGCCGATCCGGTCGAAGCAGGCGAGGAGGAAGCGGGCACCGAAATCCTTGAAGGCGCCGGTGGGCCCGTGGAACAGCTCGAGCGCGCGGAAGCCCGGCTTCGCAGGATCGGGCGTCACTACCGGCACCGGGAAGTCGAACGCGTCGCGGCAAATCCCCTCGAGCGCGCCCTCCAGCCGATCGCCTTCGAAGAACGGCCTTAGGAAGGCGGCTGCGAAATCGGCGAGACCGCTTCCCCGGGAGAGCTCCGCCGCCGGCAGTGCTTCGGGCAGGTAAAGCCCCCCGTCGGGCGCGGCGCCGTTGCGGATCGCCTCGGAAAGCGTGGCGGCCGGAGCGCGGCCGCGGGTGCTGAGGAAGCGCATGGTCAAAGCGCCGGCTCTGCGACCCGCTCGACTCGAACGCCTGCTGAGGCGACCGGCGCGCGATAGGCGCGGGCGGCGATGCCGGCCTCGACGAAGGCCCAGCTCATCGCGTCCTGGACCCGATCCGCATCCTGCTCCAGCGCCCAGGCGAAGACCGATGGGCCGGAGCCGGAGAAGGAGCAGCCGAGCGCGCCAGCCGTCAGCGCGGCGCGCTTCACCACCGGCAGGACGGGAAGCAGATGCTCCCGCTGCGGCTCGACGAGCACGTCCTCGAGCCCCGCGCGGATGAGGCCGAGGTCGCCGGTCGCGCAGCCGGCGGCAAAGGCGGCGACGCGGCGGCTGTGCTCGACGACGAGCGCCATCGGCACCTCTTCGCGCAGGATGCCGCGCGCCATGCGGGTCTCGACCTTCACGGCGGGGTGGAGAACCACGGCCACCATGTTCTTCGGCGCGGGCAGGCGCTGGACGAGCGGCGGTTGGACGCGCGCGGCGAGGACGAGGCCACCGAGCAGGCTCGCCATGACATTGTCCCAATGCGGCGGATCGGACGCGATCCGCTCACCCTCGAGCGCGAAGGGAAGCAGCTCCTCCACCTCGAACGGCTCGCCGAGCAGCGCGTTGACCGCCGCAGCGCCGGCGACGGCGGAAGCGGCCGAGCCGCCCATCCCGGCGGCGAGCGGCACCCCCTTGTCGATCGACAGCCGCACCCCGAACGGCGCGCCCGCCGCCTCCAGCACCGCCTCGGCCGCCGCGAGCGCGGTGTTGGCTCGGGGACTGCCCGGAAGCGACGAGACGAGCCCGCTAACCGCCCCGAGCCGCACCCCCGGCTCCTCCTCGCGAACCGCGGTGACCGTGTCCCGGGCCGCATCGAGCGCCTGGCCGAGGATGTCGAAGCCGACGGCGACGTTGCCGATGCTGGCGGGGGCGCTCGCCGTGGCGCGTTCGGCGAAGATCATGCGAGGAGCCTCAGCGGCTCGGCCTCGGCTTCGTCGCTCGGCGCGCGGCCGAGTAGCGCCCGCTGCACGTCCATCACGTCTGCGAACACCGCGGTCGCGGTCGGCCACCTGCCGGCTCCCTTGCCGTAAACCTCGTGCACCTTGCCGACGGAATCGGTGACGAGGAAGCGGTTTTCCTCGTTATGCGCGCCGGCGAGCGGGTGCGACGCCGGCAACGCGACCACCCTGACCTCGGCCTCGATGCTGCCGTCGGCGAGAACGCGGCAGCTGCCGACCTGCTTCAATACCTCGCCGCGGGCGAGCGCCGCCTGGGCCCCTTCCGGCGTCACCTCGCGCAGCGACGCCTTGGCGATCCGCTCGGGGAGCAGAGCCACGCCGAACGCCTCGCGGATGACGATGGAGAGCTTCTGGGCGGCGTCGTGGCTGTCCACGTCGGCGGCCGGATCGGCCTCGGCATAACCGAGCTCCTGGGCCTGGCGGACGGCGTCGGCAAAGCTCCAGCCTTCGCCGAGGCGGCTCAGCAGATAGTTGCAGGTGCCGTTCATCACCCCCTCGACGGCGACGACGGAGCCGCGCAGGCGCGCCAGCGTCTCGAGGATCGGCGCGCCGCCGCCGACCGCCGCCGAATAGCGCAGCGCGCCGCCGCCGACTTCAGCGCAGGCGTGGAGCGAGTCGAAATGCTTGGCGAGCGCCGCCTTGTTGGCAGTGACGACCTGGGCGCCCTGGCGAAGCGCCGAGCGCATCAGGTCCGCGGGATGGTCGGCACCGCCGAGCAGCTCGACCACCACATCGGGACGGCCGGCCATTGCCTCGGAGACCTGGCCGGTGAAGCGGCCGGGACCGTCATATTTGGCCGGGCGGCGGACCAGCACCGGATTGACCTCGAACAGGTCGGGCCGGGAGTGGAGATAGTGGAGCACGCCCATGCCGACCGCGCCGCAGCCGAGCAGCGCGACGCGCAGCCGCTCGAGCTTCGGCGGCCGCGCCTTCCTGGCCAGGAGCCGGGCGACGGTGGTGGCTTCGCCGGAACCCAAAGCGGCGACCTCGATCAGCACGTCCTCGGCCTCCGCCGCGCGGATCGCCTTGGGCTGGATCAGGCCGCTGCTCGCTTCCTCGGCCTCGGCATAGCTCATCTGCGAGAAGCGCTCGGCATCGGGGTTCTTTGCCGGGTCTTCCGCGTAGACGCCGTCCACGTCCTTGATCAGGCGGACGCGGTGGGCGTCCAGGCGGGCGGCGAAGAAGACGGCGCTGAGGTCGGTCCCGCCGCGGCCGAGCGTCACCACACCGTGCTCCGCGTGCCGGGCCGTGAACCCGGGGACGACGACGACGTCGTGCGCGTCGAGCTTGGCCCGCACCGCCTCCGCGTCGAGCGCGACGAGGTTGGAATCGAGCGGATCGCCCTCCGCCACCAGCCCCATCTCGTCGGGATCCATCGTGCAGGCGCGCACGCCCACCTTGCTCAGCGCCAGCGCCATCAGCGCCGCTGAGTGGAGCTCCCCGACGCGGGCGACGCGGGCGGTCAGCGCGCCGGGCGCGGCCGGCCCGCCGACCCTTTCCGCCTGGTCGAGCAGTGCGTCGGTCTCCCCGGCGAGGGCGGAGACCACGGCGACCACCTTCTCGCCCTCGCGGACGTGCCGGTAGATTTCGAGCGCGACGGCCGGATAGTCGCCCTCGGCCCCGAGCACCGAGCTGCCGAATTTCAGCACGCAAAGGCGCTGTCCCTGATCGAATTCACAAAGCATTTTTCTTTTCTTTTCTCGAACCTGGTTTGATCCTGCGGGTGGAGGCGCGGGCCAAAAAAAGACCCGCTCGCCGGGGCCGGGGAGCGGGTCGGATGGTCTTGAAGTCTCAGACCGTCGTCAGCCGCTTACCGCCCCGGACCCGGTGGTAATGGTGATGATGGTCGTAATCATGCCGCGCCCCGCCCGAACGCCCGCACCCGCGCCGGCGGCGCGCTGCGTAAGCTGGACGGGACGAAGGAAGGGCATGGACAAGTCTCGTGTTTGGGATCCCAAAATGCGTTGGACACGCACGCCCGGTCAAGCCCCAAATTAAAAAAGGGGCGATTTCACCATCTTTCGGCCCGCGCCGATGCAAATGGGATACAATCGTCATGGCCGCGCCTGGCCGGTGCCCCGCACCACATATTTGAAGCTGGTGAGTTGCTCCGGCCCCACCGGCCCGCGGGCGTGGAGCTTGCCGGTCGCGATGCCGATCTCGGCGCCGAAGCCGAATTCGCCGCCGTCGGCGAACTGGGTCGACGCGTTCCACATAACGATGGCGCTGTCGACGCGGTCGAGGAAAAGCTCGGCCGCCGCCGCGTCCTCCGCGACGATCGCCTCGGTGTGGCCGGTGCCGTAGCGGGCGATATGCGCCACCGCCTCGTCCACCCCGGCGACGGTCCGCACCGCCAGCACGGGGGCCAGATATTCGGCGTGCCAGTCCTCCTCCCGCGCCTCCGCCATCGGGAGGATCGCGCGGCTGCCGGCATCGCCGCGCAGCTCACAGCCGTCGAGGGCGGCGGCGATGCGCGGCAGCAAGGCGGGCGCAGCGTCGCGGTCGATCAGCAGCGTCTCCGTCGAGCCGCAGACCGACACCCGCCGCAGCTTGGCATTGCGCACAACCGCGGCGGCCATTTCCGCATCGGCGGAGGCGTGGACGTAGGTGTGGCAGACGCCTTCCAAGTGCCCGAGCGTCGGCACCCGCGCGTCGCGGCTCACCCGCTCGACCAAAGCCTTGCCGCCGCGCGGGATGATCAGGTCGACGGTCCCGCCGAGCCCTTCCAGCATAAGCCCGACCGCGTCCCGATCGGCCGTGGGGACGATCTGGATGCAGCCGGCGGGCAACCCCGCTTCCTCCACCCCGCGGGCCAGCCCGCGGTGGATGGCGCGTGCGCTGCGCAGCGCTTCCGACCCGGAGCGGAGGATGACGACGTTGCCGGAGCGCAGGCAGATCGCCGCCGCGTCGGCCGTGACGTTCGGGCGGCTCTCGTAGATCATGCCGATGACGCCGATCGGGGTGCGCACCCGGGCGATGTCGAGGCCGTTGGGGCGCGTCCACCGCGCCATCTCCTCGCCCACTGGATCCGGCAGCGCCGCCACTTCTTCAACCGCGCGGGCGATTCCTTCCAGCCGCTCCTCGTCGAGCCGCAGCCGGTCGACCATCACGCTCGCGGCGGCGACGTCCTCCGCATTGGCGGCAAGGATCGCGTCCTTCTCGGCTCGGACGTGCCGCGCCATCGCCCGAATCGCCGCGCTGCGCGTCTCCGGCGACGCTTCGCGCAGAGCTGCGGCGGCGGTGCGGGCGTCGCGGCCCATCTCCAGCATCGTCTCCGTCAGGGTCACATCAGCACCATGTCGTCGCGGTGGATGAGTTCGTCGGGGCCGCTGAAGCCGAGCCGTTCTTCGATGGCCGCGCACGGGGCGCCGGCAATCGCCTCCGCCTCCGCCGAGGTGTAGGCGCTGAGGCCGCGCGCGATCTCCCGTCCCGCGGGATCGAGCACCTTGAGGCACACGCCCCGCTCGAAGCTCCCCGCGACTGCGCGAACGCCCGCCGGGAGCAGGCTCTTGCCCGCCGCAAGGGCCCGCACCGCCCCGTCGTCGATCGTGACGCTGCCCGCGGGCGTCAGCGTCCCGGCGATCCACTGCTTGTAGGCGCTGGCCGGGGAGCCGGCGGCGGCGATCACGGTGGCCCTGGCTTCTCCTCCTGCGAGGCGCCCCAGCGGATGATCGCCGTGGCCGGAGGCGATGATCGTCGCGCAGCCGAACGAGCGGGCGATCCGCGCCGCGGCGATCTTGGTGCGCATCCCACCGGAGCCGATGCCCGCGGCACCGGCGCCGCCCGCCATGGCCTCGATGCGCTCATCGATCGTGTCGATGGAGGGGATGTGCACCGCGGCCGGATCGCGCGCCGGATCGCCGGTGTAGACGCCGTCTACGTCGGAGAGAAGGATGAGGAGGTCGCTCTTCACCATCTGCGCCACGCGCGCCGAGAGGCGGTCGTTGTCGCCGTAGCGCAGCTCCTCCGTGGCGACGCTGTCATTCTCGTTGACCACCGGCAGCGCGCCGCGGGCGAGCAGCACTTCGAGCGTGGCACGGGCATTGAGCCAGCGGCGGCGCGATTCGGTGTCGTCCACGGTGAGGAGGAGCTGGGCAGTTGGGATCCCAAATCCGCCGATAGCTGCCTCCCACGCCTGCATCAGCAGCGGCTGGCCCGCCGCCGCCGCCGCCTGCTTGAGGTCCAGCCGCGCCGATCGCTTGACCCCCAGATGCGCACGGCCGAGGGCGACGGCGCCTGACGAGACCACGACCAGCTGCTTCCCCTGGCCGCGGAGGGCGGCGAGGTCGGAGCCGACTTTTCCAAGCCATTCCCGGCGGATGCCGCTCCCCTGCGCATCGACCAGCAGCGACGAGCCGATCTTGACCGTGATTCGCCGCGCCGCGGAGATGAGCTCCGCCGCCTCGCGCTTTCGGTTGTGGCTCGCTGCGTCCATGTCCGCAGCCCTATGTGTCTCTGCTGCATCGCACAACAAAAGATTGTATCCCAACGTTGACAGCGTAGCGGGGGCTTGGCACCGTTCGAATGCGTGCGGCGGTCGCACGTTTCCGGGAGCCCCACATGCGCAAAGGACAGGACATCTCCTTCCCGCTGACGCTCGGCGCCCGCGTCTTCGGCTCGTTTACGGGCCGGTACGCCTGAGGGCGTGCCGGAGAATCCTGAGGCCTCTTCCCTTCCCGATCCAGAGCTGAAAGAGCCGCAAGACGGAACCCTCGGGGGTCCCGCGGCGACATGAGACCGAGATGACCAGCAGCAATGCCCAGACGCTCGCTTCCCTTCGGGCCGAGCTCGACCGAATCGACGATGCCATCCTCGACCTGATCGAACGCCGCCTCGCCGCCTCCGGCGAGATCGCCGCCCGCAAGGACGCCGAGGGCGACCGCCACCTCAAGATCCGCCCCAAGCGGCAGGCCGCGATCCTCGAACGCCTCCAGGCGAAGGCCGAGCGCGCCTCCGCCGAGCTGATCGGCGTCGTCTGGCGGGAGCTGATGGCGCACAGCCTGCAGGCGCAGGCGCGCACCGAGATGGTGCTCACCGCCGACGACAATCCGGAGTTGCTCGAGGCGCGGGTGCGGGCCCATTTCGGCCTCGCCGCGCCGATCCGCTGGGCCGCAAGCCCGGCCGATGCGATCCGCCACGCCCTCACTGAGGAAGCGATCGCGGTCCTGCCGCACCCCTTGCCCGACAGCGGCGGGGACCTGCGCGTCTTCGATGTGCTCCGGGCGGAGGACGGCAAGCCCGTCGCCTATGCCGTCGGGCGGGTGGCCGAGGAGCATATCGTCGAGAGCATCCACGCCCGTCCTGCCGCTGCGCCGAAGCTCGTGAGCGTCGTCAAGGCCACGGCGCCGGCCGGCTGGTCGCCCGACAGCTGGCGGCGCAAGGAGGCGAAGCAGATCCCGGAATATCCGGACGTCGGCGCGCTCGCCAGGGTCGAGCGGCGGCTCGCCGGATCGGCGCCGCTGGTCGAGGTCGCCGACATCATCCACCTGCGCGCGACGCTCGCGCGCGTCTCGGGCGGCAACTGCTTCATGATCCAGGGCGGGGACTGCGCCGAGAGCTTCGCCGAGTTCGGCGCCGAGAAGGTGCGAATGACCTACGCCCTGCTGCTGCGCATGGGGGCCATGCTCCGTGCGGCGAGCGGCGCCGAGGTCGTCCACCTCGCCCGGATCGCCGGCCAGTTCGCCAAGCCGCGCTCGTCGCTGGACGAGACGATCGGCGGCGTCACCTTGCCGAGCTATCGCGGCGACGCGGTGAACGGCCCCGCCTTCACGCCGGCCGCCCGCATCCCCGACCCGCGCCGCCTGCTCGATGCGCACCGCCAGGCGCAGGTGACGATCGAATTGCTGCAGGCATACGCCGCCGCCTCCTATGCCGACCTGCCCGAGATCCACCGCGCCGTCGGCCTCGCCGAGCCGCCACGGCCGATCTCGATGTTCACCAGCCACGAGGCGCTGCTGCTCAATTACGAGCAGGCACTGACCCGCTTCGACGAGGCCAGCGAGAGCTGGTGGGCGACGTCGGGCCACATGATCTGGATCGGCGACCGCACACGGTCGCTCGACGGGGCCCATGTCGAATTCGCGCGGGGCGTGGCCAACCCGGTCGGCCTGAAATGCGGCCCGAGCCTTGCGGCCGACGATCTCCTCCGGCTGATGGACCGGCTCGATCCGGACAACAAAGCGGGCCGGCTCGTCCTCATCGGCCGCTTCGGAGCCGCCAACGTCGCCGAGCACCTGCCGGAGATGATGCGGACCACCCGCCGCGCCGGCCGCAACGCGGTCTGGACGATCGACCCGATGCACGGCAACACCCGCAGCGCCGGCAGGCTCAAGACCCGGATGGTGGGGGATATCCTGGCTGAGATTCGGACGTTCTTCGAAGTCGCGCAGGCGGAGGGGGTGCATCCGGGCGGCGTGCACCTTGAAATGACCGGTTCGGACGTGACCGAGTGCCTCGGAGGCACGCTTGCGCTGAACGAGGAGGATCTGCCGCTACGCTACCTGACCCACTGCGACCCGCGCCTCAACCAAGGCCAGGCGCTCGACGTCGCCGCCGCGGTGGCGGAACTGCTCGCCGAGCGGGCCGGCATCCGATCGGACGCGGCATGAGCGGCGCGGACGAGCACCTCACCGGCTCCCGCTCGGACGCGCTGACGGGAGACATCTCCGTTCCCGGCGACAAGTCGATGTCGCACAGGGCGCTGATCCTCGGCGGCCTAGCCGCAGGCGAGACGCGGGTGACGGGTCTCCTCGAAGGGCAGGACGTGCTCCACACCGCCGCCGCCATGCGTGGGTTCGGTGCCACGGTCGAGCGGCTTGGGCCGGGCGAATGGCGGATCGAGGGCACCGAGTGGCGCTCGCCCGAGGCGCCGGTCGACTGCGGCAATTCGGGGACGGGCGCGCGGCTGCTGATGGGCGCGGCGGCGGGCTTTCCGATCGAGGCGACCTTCACCGGCGACGCCTCCCTCTCCAGCCGGCCGATGGAGCGTGTGCTGGGGCCGCTGCGGCAGATGGGCGCGCGGACGGAAGGGACTACGCTCCCCGTCACCGTCCGCGGCGGGAGCCTTCACGGCATCAGCTTCGTCAACACCAAGGCCTCGGCGCAGGTGAAGTCGGCGATCCTGCTCGCGGGCCTCCGCGCCGAAGGCGATGTCGAGGTGGTCGAGCCGGCGCCGAGCCGCGACCACAGCGAGAACATGCTGCGCGCGTTCGGCTGCGACGTGGCGAAAGAGGGGGATTCGATCCGCCTCGGCGCCAAGCGCACGCTGACCGGCACCTCCGTGGCCGTGCCAGGCGACCCCTCCTCCGCCGCCTTCCCCACCGTCGCCGCACTGATCGTGCCCGGCTCGCGCGTCACCATCCGCTCGGTGATGGTGAACCCGCTCCGCTTCGGCCTGTTCGAGACTTTATGCGAGATGGGCGCCGACATCGCCATAGAGAATCGCCGCAAGACCGGGGGCGAGCCTGTCGCCGACCTCGTCGTCTCCGCCTCCTCACTGAGCGGCGTCGAGGTGCCGGCGGTGCGCGCGCCGTCGATGATCGACGAATATCCGATCCTCGCCGTCGCTGCCGCCTTCGCTACCGGACGCAGCGTGATGCACGGCCTCGCCGAGCTGCGCGTCAAGGAGAGCGACCGCCTGGCCGCCATCATCGGCGGCCTCAACGCCTGCGGCGTCGGAGCGTGGGACGAGGGCGACAGCTTGGTGGTCGAGGGGCTCGGCGGGGCGCCCGGGGGGGGCGCCCAGGTTCCGGCTTTTCACGATCACCGCATCGCGATGAGCTTCCTCGTCATGGGGCTCGCTGCGAAGGAGTCCGTCACCGTCGACAGCGCTCCGATGATCGCGACCAGCTTCCCGACCTTCGTCGATCTGATGCGCGGCATCGGCGGCCGCATCGCATGAGGGTCGCCTACCAGGGTGCGGCCGGGGCCTTCGGCCACCAGGCCTGCCTCGCCTTCCTTCCCGACTGCGAGCCGGTGCCGCAGCCCAGCTTCGAGGCGGTGATCGCAGCCGTCGAGAGCGGCGAGGCTGAGCGCGGCCTGCTGCCGCTCGACAACAATTGCGCCGGCGCGACCGGGGCGCTGGAGCTGCTCCAGGAGTCCGCTCTGGAGATCGTCGCGGAGCACGTGCTGCCGGTGCGGATGCACCTCCTCGGCGTGGCGGGCGGGCGCCTGGAGGACGTCCGCACCGTCGTCAGTCATCCGGTGGCGCTGAAGCAGTGCGCGCGCACGCTCGAGGAGCTCGGCCTCGTCACCGAGGAGGCGCCGAACACGGCCCTCGCCGCGCAGAGGCTTTCGGTGCGGCATCGGGCGGTGCTCGCCTCCGAAGCGGCGGCGGAGGCTTACGGTTTGACGATCCTGAGGCGCGACGTGCATGACCGCCCCGACAACGCTACCCGCTTCGCGGTGCTGGCGCGGAAAGGGACATGAGCTTCAACAGCTTCGGCCGCGTCTTCCGCTTCTCGACCTGGGGCGAGAGCCACGGCCCCTCAATCGGGGCGGTGGTCGACGGCTGCCCACCGGGGCTCGCCCTCTCGGAAGCCGACATCCAGCCCTGGCTCGACAAGCGCCGGCCCGGCGCCTCGCGCTTCACCACCCAGCGGCGGGAGCCGGACGCGGTGCGGATCCTCTCTGGCGTGTTCGAGGGTCGCACGACCGGCACCCCGATCAGTCTCATGATCGAGAATATCGACCAGCGTTCCAAAGACTATTCGAACGTCTCCCGAGCCTACCGCCCGGGCCACGCCGACTACGCCTATGACGCGAAATACGGCTTCCGGGACTGGCGCGGCGGGGGGCGGAGCTCGGCGCGGGAGACCGCCTCGCGCGTCGCGGCGGGGGCGGTGGCGCGGCTGGTGATCCCCGAGGTTTCGATCCGGGCCTATGTCGTCGAGATCGGCGGCGATGGGATCGACCGCGCCGCATTTGAAGACGCGGCGATCGACGCAAACCCCTTCTTCTGCCCGGATCCCGTCGCGGCCGAGCGCTGGGAGGGGCTGGTCGATGCGGCGCGCAAGGCGGGCTCGTCGCTCGGCGCGATCGTCGAGTGCGTCGCCACCGGCGTCCCCGCCGGCTGGGGCGCTCCGATTTACGCGAAGCTCGATGCCGAGCTCGCGAGCGCGATGATGTCGATCAACGCGGTGAAGGGGGTGGAGATCGGCGACGGCTTCGCCGCGGCGCGCCTGCGCGGCGAGGACAATGCAGACGCAATGCGCTCCGGTCCGACCTTCGTCTCCAACCATGCCGGCGGCATTGCCGGCGGGATTTCGACCGGCCAGCAGGTGGTGGTGCGGGTGGCGTTCAAGCCGACAAGCTCGATCCTGACGCCGGTGCCGACCATCGGCCGCGACGGCGGGGAGACCGATATCAGCACCAAGGGCCGTCACGACCCGTGCGTCGGCATCCGCGGCGCGCCGGTTGTCGAGGCCATGATGGCGCTGGTGTTGGCGGAC
>DASVVY010000127.1:0-14602 GCA_036386335.1 Allosphingosinicella sp.
ATCCTCGAGCATCGCCCGCGCGGCGCGTCCTTCCGCGTGCGGTGACGATGGATTGGCCCAGCACGCCATCGCTTCCGCCACCGCCTGGCGCGCCTCGGGCAGAATCGGCGTCGTCGCGGCGTGATCGAGGTAGATGCGGTCGGCCAACCGGGCTGTCCTTCCGATTTGCGCGGCGGGCGCTCGCCCCTATATAGGGCCGGTCCGCGCCGGGGTGAGCCCCGTCGCGCGCGCTCCTTTGAAGCCTATCCCGTCGCAGGTGCAATGCCCGAAGTCATTTTTCCCGGTCCGGAAGGCCGCCTCGAAGGCCGCTTCAGCCCCGGTCCCCGCCCCCGCGCTCCCGTCGCGCTGATCCTCCACCCGCACCCGCAGGGCGGCGGCACGATGAACAACGCCATCGTCCAGGCGCTGTACAAGACCTTCGTGCGGCGGGGGTTTGCAACCTTGCGTTTCAACTTCCGCGGTGTCGGCAAGAGCCAGGGCATCTTCGACAACGGCATCGGCGAGCTCTCCGACGCGGCTTCCGCGCTCGACTGGGTGCAGCAGGTTCACCCGGAAGCCGAATCGACCTGGATCGCCGGCTTCAGCTTCGGCGCCTGGATTGGCATGCAGCTGCTGATGCGCCGGCCTGAGGTGCGCGGCTTCATCTCGATCGCGCCGCCCGCCAACATGTACGATTTCAGCTTCCTTGCCCCCTGCCCCGCCTCCGGCGTACTCATCCAGGGCGAAGCGGACGAGGTGGTGACGCCGCAGGCGGTGCAGAAGCTGGTCGAGAAGCTGCGCACCCAGAAGCACATCACCATCCACCACACGACCATCCCAGGCGCGAACCACTTCTTCGCCAGCGAGATGCCGCAGCTGATGAAGGCGGTCGACGACTATCTCGACTTCCGCCTGGACCCCTCCTGCACCATCCGCTGACGCTCAGGCCTTCGTCGGCAGCGCCCAGATCAGGTCGTTGACGAACAGCACCGCGGCGGCGGTGAGCATCGACAGGCCGCGCGTGCGGTCGCTGCCCTTGAAGGTCAGCCGCTAAGTCGCCGCCTGATTCGCCAGGATCCGCGCATAGAGCAGCGGGTCGACATTGCCGCCCGAGACGACCACCACCGTCCGATCCGTCACCCCTTCCGCCCTGCCCGCGAGCAGGGCTGCGAGCGCGACGGCCCCGCCGGGTTCGGCAACGATGCGCAGGTGGCGCGCCGCGAAGGCCATAGCCGCCTCGACTTCCGCCTCGCTTACCGAGACTGCACGAGCACCGCGGCTGCGCAACGCCCCGAGGGTGAGGGGCGAGACCAGCTTCGTCTGGAGCGCGTCGCAAAGCGTCGGCGGCGGATCGTCGCCGACCGGCACCGGCTCGCCCGCCTCGAGCGAGCGGCCCATGTCGTCCCAGCCGGCAGGCTCGACGGCGATCACCTCCGCCTCCGGCAGCGCCAGCGCGATGCCGCCCGACAGCCCGCCGCCGCCGCAGGGGACCAGCACCGTGTCCGGCGAGCCGCCGAGCTGCACGGCAATCTCGACCCCGACGCTCCCCTGCCCCTCGATCACGTCGAC
Organism: Allosphingosinicella sp.; assembly: GCA_036386335.1. GTDB lineage: Bacteria > Pseudomonadota > Alphaproteobacteria > Sphingomonadales > Sphingomonadaceae > Allosphingosinicella. Next base: position 1,549 of record DASVVY010000127.1, read on the forward strand.
ATCGTCGAACGAAGGGACGAGCGTCGCCCCTTTCGCGGCCGCGAGGCGCGCGCCGATCTCCTCGCGGCTCTCCGTCATCCGGTCGTAGGCGACGATCTCGGCGCCCGCGGCGAGCGTCGCCTCCCGCTTCACCGTTCGCGCATCGGAGGGCATGACGATGGTCGCGGCGATGCCGAGCCGGCGGGCGGCGATCGCAACCCCCTGCGCGTGATTCCCGGACGAGAAAGCGACGACGCCGCGGCTGCGCTCCTCCTCATCGAGCTGAAGGAGGCGGTTGAAGGCGCCGCGGAGCTTGAAGCTGCCGCCCTGCTGCAGGCACTCCGCCTTGATCCAGACGCGCCCGCCGCCCCATTCGAGCGGCAGAAGGGGCGTTCGGGTGACATGGTCCGCCACACGTTTCGCCGCAGCTAGGACACCCTCCGGCGTCGGCCGTCTCTCTGTCACGCAAGCCTCTGGTTTTACGAGGGGAAAAGCGGGTCTTTACATGGGGGAGCACGGCCAATATATCCGGCCCCGCTGCCCCATGGGGACTTCCAACCGCAAGGCAGCTTTTTCGTCAACTACCCCGTTGGAGGTCCCTTGAGTTGCACCAGCATCATAGCGCGCTGGGGCTAGCTGCGCCCCCTTCCGGCAATGCCGGCGTTGCCGCCATCGCGAAGCAGCGTCCGGTCCAGCCGGTCACGCTCATTCGTCCGCACGCCGCCCGGCGCGCCGCCCGCTTCTTCATCGAGAAGTTTCCGGGCCGCTCGCTCTATGCGGTGAAGGCGAACCCGTCCCCGGACCTGCTCCGCATCCTCTGGGACGCGGGCGTGACCCATTACGACGTCGCCTCCATCGCCGAGGTGCGCCTCGTCGCCGAGACGCTGCCGGACGCCGTCCAGTGCTTCATGCACCCGGTGAAGGCGGAAGAAGCGATCGCCGAGGCGTATAAGCTCGGCGTGCGTACCTTCTCGCTCGACACGATGGACGAGCTCGAGAAGATCGTCCGCGCGACCGGCGAAGCGCAGGACTTGAACCTGTGCGTGCGCATCCGCGTCTCGTCGGACCACGCCAAGCTCAGCCTCGCCTCCAAATTCGGGGCCGAGGCGGACGAGGTGAAGGCCCTCCTCTTCGCCGCCCGCCAGGCGGCCGACGCGCTGGGGATCTGCTTCCACGTCGGCAGCCAGGCCATGACTCCGGCCGCCTATTTCGAGGCGATGGAGCGGGTCCGCGCGGCGATCGTAGAGGCGGCGGTGACGGTCGACATCGTCGACGTCGGCGGCGGCTTCCCCTCCGTCTACCCGGGCATGGAGCCGCCGCCGCTCGAAGCCTATTTCGACGTCATCGCCCGCGCCTTCGAGAGCCTGCCGGTCAGCTATTCGGCCGAGCTCTGGTGCGAGCCGGGCCGCGCGCTGTGCGCCGAATATGCGAGCCTGCTCGTCCGCGTCGAGAAGCGCCGCGGCGACCAGCTCTACATCAACGACGGCGCCTACGGTGCCCTCTTCGATGCGGCGCATATCGGCTGGCGCTTTCCGGTGAAGCTGGTGCGCGAAGAGGCTTCGGACGTGCGCGAAATGCCGTTCAGCTTCTACGGCCCCACCTGCGACGACCTCGACCATATGGCGGGGCCGTTCCACCTCCCCGCCGATATCGGGGCGGGGGACTATATCGAGATCGGTATGCTCGGCGCCTATGGCTGCGCGATGCGCACCGGCTTCAACGGCTTCGGCCGGGCGAGCAATGTCGCGGTCGAGGACGAGCCGATGGCGAGCCTCTACCGCGAGGACGAGGCCGCCTGGGGGAATGCGGTTCAGCTCTAGGCAAGCCGCGGAAATGTAGTGCGGACGAGACCTGTGTGGCCTTCGGGAGCCCGGGTCTCGTCCATAATCTGTGAACAGCATTCGCTCCGAAGGACCCGGCACGGCCGGCGTGTCGCGGATATTGGAGAAGAAGATGAACGACCAGGCGAAGATCAACGACACCCGCAAGGCCGAGCTGCTCTCGAACGTCGTCGAGCATGTCGACATCAAGAGCTTCGACGCGCGACCGATTGTCGACGCGATGAAGAAGATGAGCTTCACCAGCCGCGATCTCGGCCGCGCGACCGAGATCTACAACACGATGCTGGCGGACCCCGATTGCTCGATCGTCCTGGTGATCGCCGGCTCGACCTCGGCCGGCGGCTGCATGGACCTCTATGCCGAGCTGGTGCGCAACAACATGGTCGACGCGATCGTCGCCACCGGCGCCAGCATCGTCGACATGGACTTCTTCGAAGCGCTTGGCCACAAGCACTACCAAGCTCTTGAAATCCCTGACGACGACACCCTGCGCTCGCTCTACATCGATCGAATCTACGATACCTATATCGACGAGGAGAAGCTGCAGGAGACCGATCACACGATCGGCGACATCGCCAACAGCCTCGAGCCGAAGGCCTATTCTTCGCGCGCCTTCATCCGCGAGATGGGCAAGTGGCTGATGGAGCATGGCAAGAAGGAGAACAGCCTCGTCAAGCTCGCCTACGAGCATGACGTGCCGATCTTCTGCCCGGCCTTCACCGACAGCTCCGCGGGCTTCGGGCTCGTCAAGCACCAGGTGGACGCCATGAAGGCCGGCCGCTCCTACCTGACGATCGATTCCATCGCCGACTTCCGCGAGCTGACCGACGTCAAGATCAAGGCGGGCACCACCGGCCTGCTGATGATCGGCGGCGGCGTGCCGAAGAATTTCGTGCAGGACACCGTCGTCTGCGCCGAAATCCTCGGCCACGACGTCGAGGTGCATAAATATGCGGTGCAGATCACCGTCGCCGACGTCCGCGACGGCGCCTGCTCCTCCTCGACCCTTCAGGAGGCGGCCAGCTGGGGCAAGGTCTCGACCGCGATGGAGCAGATGGTGTTCGCTGAGGCGACCAGCGTCATGCCGCTCCTTGCGTCAGACGCCTACCACCGCGGCTATTGGAAGAGCCGCGAGAAGCGCCGCTTCGCGAAGCTCTTCGAAAACGCCTGACACGGAAAACCCCCGTCCTAACCGGCGGGGGTTTTTCGTTTACCCTCTTTCCCAGGTCTCCTCGAAGCAGGGTTGAGGCTGGGATGACACATTGAGAGCGTTTGACGATCCTCGGGGTCTTCTCGGGGTCCTTTTGGCCGCCTCTCCGGCAACGGCGCAGAAGAGGATTCGGGGGAAGGCCAGCAAATCTGCGTTGCGATTGCCGGCCATTGGTCCGCGACACTAGCGGAGACGGCGGCGATCGGCCGCGACCCGATCGCGCCGAGCTTCCGCCAGATCATTCCCGCACCCGAAGGACCGTAGCCCAAGGCCGCCGCCTCGGGCCTGCTGAACGCCTGACCCGAAAACCCGCACTCAACGGGGGGTCTTTGGGCTGTGGCTGGGAAAAAAATGGTCGGGGAGACAGGATTCGAACCTGCGACCCTCTGCTCCCAAAGCAGATGCGCTACCAGGCTGCGCTACTCCCCGAGTGATCGGGTCGAACTGTTACTTCGACCCGGGGCAGGAAGGAAGAAGAAAGCCTCCCTTCCGGATCGAAGTACCACTTCGATCCGAACCCCTGGTGGGCCCGGAGGGATTCGAACCCCCAACCTAGCCGTTATGAGCGGCCGGCTCTACCGTTGAGCTACAGGCCCCAACCAGGCTCGCTGCCGGACTAGCGGAGGCGCTCGACGATTGGCAAGGCTGCGCTCAGCTCCCCTGCCCGCTCGACCGTTCGACTGGATCCTGCTGCGGCAGGTGGAGCAAGAAGCGCCGCTCGCCCACTTGCAAGGAGCCGCCGACCGCCTCGGCGAGGTTGCGGACGAGTCGCAACGCGAAGCCGAGGCCGAGGGCGGGCGCGCCCGGCCAGTCGCCCTCGGGACTGTACCCCGGATCGAGCAGCGCGCGCTCGCCGAGGCCGTCGACCGCCCGCGGCCGGTCGATCGCCAGGCAGAGCATCTTCTGCCCGCCGACGGCCGACACGCCCATCGATGCGGAGATCGTCTCCCCCTCGGCCGCGAGGCCGATCGTGCCGGCGAGCATCCGCGCGAACATCCTCTCGGCCGCGCCGAGCTCGACCCGTGCCGGGGGCAGATCACGCTCGATCTCGATCTCGATGCGGCTGCCGCGTTGCCGTGCGACGCGTTCGTAGGCGTCGTGCAGCCGGCAGAGCAGAGCGACCGCGTCGACCGCGCTCCTGTCAAGCTCGAGGCGCTGCGTCTCGAGCCGCGCGGCGGTGTCGAGATCGTCAACCGCGCTCAGCAGGCGCCGCGCCTGCTCGATGATGTCGCCCGCCCTGGACCGGTAGGTGGCGGCGGCCGGGCCCATATACTGGCCGTCGATCATTTCGGCGAAGCCGATGATCGCGTTGAGCGGCGTGCGCAGCTCGTGGACCAGCTGCCGCAGCGAATCGGCGGGGAGCTCGGTGCCGAACAGCCCGTCGGTCGCGGGCGCCCCGCGGCCGGGAAGGGCCACCTCGTCGACGCGGGGGCGGCGGGCGCTGCCGCGATAGCCGAGGAAGCTGCCGTGCGTGGGATCGAAGAAGGGCACGCCCGAAATCCGCCAGTCGCCCGACGCCGCGCCGCCTCCGGCGACGCTGAAGCGCGCGTCCCGGAACGGGGCCCGCTTCTCGAACGCGCCGGCGGCCTGGCCGTCCACTCCGAACTGGCCGAGCTCGGCGATCGAGGCGATGTTCTGGCCGATCAGCGGCCCGCGGGGTGCGCCCTCGACCCAGATGATGACGCCGTCGGCTCCGGTCTCCCAGTGGAAGCTGTCGGCCCGCTCGGCCATCGTCGCCGCGGCCTCGGCGGCTTCGCGCTGGCGGCGGAAATTCTCGATGCGCGCGACAAGCTCGCGGATCTGGGCGCCGCTCTCTTCCGCCGTCGCCGCCGACCCCGGGTCCGCGGCCCCCAGATCCTCGGCGACGCTCCCCGACAGGACGAAATCGCTCGCGCCGAACGTGGCCAGCGCCTGCGCCACCTCCGGGCCGAGGTCGCGGCGATGCCGGAGCAGGGCACGCGCCGTCGGGCTCAGCGACGGCAGCAGCGCGATCCACTCCTCGGCATCGAGGCGGGCGCCGCCGATCAGGGGTGCGGCGACCGACGGATGATCCTCGCCGAAATAGCCGATGAGAGCCGGCGCCACACGCTGCCCGGCGAGCGAGCGGGCGATGTCCACCCGGGTGCCGAGCGGCACGTCCTGCCGATGCTTGGCAAGCCAGGCGAGCGCCCCCTTCGCCTCCGGTCCCGGGTCGCGGCTGCGGCGCTGGGCGAGGAGATCGACGAGCTGGCGCCACTTGGCGGCCAGCGCCGAGGGGTGCGCCTCCCCCTGCGCCAGCACCGTCGCGATCATGTCGTCGAAACGCAACGCCTCTTCCCCAGCGCCAGAGCCGGCCCGCGCGTGGCCGTCCAAATCGTTAACGCGGCGGGAGTGGAGGCGGAAGGTGCCAAAAACGGCCGTTGCAATATGGGACGGCAACGGATGCGAGAAGGGGCGCCGGATCGCTCCGACGCCCCTCCGTGAAAACCGCCCTTCCGCGTCAGCCGCGCTGGGCGACCCAGGCCAGCCAGAGAGCGGCGAGATCGGCCCGCCGGCCGGTAACGGCCTTCAGCGCGGTCTCGGCCTCGGCCCGCCGCCCGGCCATGGCCAGTGCGATGCCGAGGCGGGTGTTGACCACGTTGGCGTCGACACCGCCCTTTTCAAGCGCGACCCGGTAGAGGTCCACGGCCTTGGCATAGTCGCCATAGCCGAAATAGGCGGTCGCGAGATTGAGGGCGAGCGCGCCGTTGGCTGCGCCGCGGGCCTTCGTCTCGACGGTGGGCAGCGCCGCCCGGTCTTCGGAGACGCGCCCGTTGACCCTTGCCAGAGCGGCGGCACCGCCGCTTCCCGCCAGGCCGGCGCGCGTTGCCGCATCGAGCACGGCCTTCGCCTCGCCTGGATAGGTGCGCTCCAGGAGGTTGGCGAGCTGTATATATTGGTTCGAATTGGTCATCAGGCCGCTCGCGTACATCAGGCGGAGGAGATCGACCCACTCCTCGTCCGAGAGATTTCCGCCGTTCGAATAGGCGGAGATCGCATTCTGGAGGCTCTGCTTGGTCGGATAGAGGCGAAGCGCCTCGCGTCCGAGTTCCTGCGCAAGGGTGCGGTTGTTCTGCCGCTGCGCGATCTGCAGCCCCTTCTGGTAGAGGACGAGCTCCGGAGTCTGCCCGGCGGCCTTGCGAAGCGCGATCGCCCGCTGCAGGAGCGGAAGCGCCTCGGCCTCCCTGTTCTGGTCGAGCTTGCTGGCGGCCAGGTTGATCACCGAATCGACGTCGTTCGGATTCGCCGCGATCATCGCCGCGAAAGCCCGGTCGGCCCGCGCATAATCCTTGGACTGGGTCGCGATCACCGCGATGTTGCGCTGCGTCTGGGCGACTTCGTCGGCAGGGGCGGCGCCGCTGGCCAGGATCGCCTCCATCGCCGCGAGCTGCGCGGCGGCGTCGTTGATGTCGCGAGCGTGCTGGAACCGGAATTTCGCGATCAGATACTTCTCGTCGTTGCTCTTGGCGACGGCCTCGGCGGCGGCGAGGCGCTGCGCGAACTCGGCGGTGTTCTTGGCGGCGACGGTCGCGCGCAGGTCTTCCAGGGGCTTCGCGGCTTCCTTGCTGATATTGTACTTGCGCGGCGCGGCCTGCGCATTGCCCTGGGCCGCCGACGCGGGCGCCGCGGCGAGGCCGCCGAGCGCCAGAGCTGCCGCGAGGGCCAGGCTCGAAACCAGTTTCATCTCAACTCTCTCCCACACGAAGGTTCTTCTGTTTCGGATCATGCGCGCTGCCCGAGCCACACCAGCCAGAGCTGGGCGAGCTCGGCGCGCGGGCCGCTGACGGCGCGAAATGCAGTCTCGGCTTCGGCGCGCCGTCCCGCGAGGGCGAGGGCGATGCCGAGCCGCGTGTTGACGGCCGAGGCATCGGCGCCGCCCTTCTGGAGCGCGGCCTGGTACAGGTCGACGGCGGCGGCATAATCGCCGAAGCTCAGGAACTGGTCGCCAGCATCGAGGGCAGGCCCGCCCGTCGCGGCGCCGGTCGCTGCCGTGCGCAGGGCGGCGAGCTTGCCCCGGGCGGCGGTCGCGGCGCGGGTGGACGCGGCGATCGCCTCCTTGAACGTTCCCTTGGCGGGATCGACGACGCGGCCGCTGACGCCCTCCTCGAAGACCGAACGGCTCTCGCCCGGCAGCTTGGCACCGGTGAAGGCCTGCGCGGCTTCCATATAGTCGCGCTCGCCGGCCAGAGCGTGCGACAGTCGCATCAGCCGGAACGTGTCGACCAGCGCCGCCGGATCGGGCTGCGCGTAGTCGCGATAGACGAGGAGCGCATCGCGCCAGTTCGTGGCGGAGGGATAGGCGGCGATCCACTCCCGGTTGAGCCGCAGCGCCTGGGGCCCCGCGGCGTTCTGCGTGGCGAGGCTGAGGGCGCGGCGGTACCAGCTCTCGGGAACCGGCTGGCCGGAGGCCCTGCGCAGCTCGATGGCGCGCTCGACCAGCGGCAGCGCCTGGCCGGAGCGCCGGGTGTCGATCTTCATCTGCGCGAGCGTCAGCAGGGTATCCGTCGAGGGCGCCAACTCCACCGCCCGCGTCAGCGAAGCTTCCGCGCGCTCGCGATTGCCGTTCCTGAGGGCGAGAGTGCCCTGGGCCGCGTAGTAATTCCCGATCTCCGCCTGGGGGACGGAGCCGCTGGCGAGGAGCGCGTCGATCGCCGCCGCCTCGGCCGCGAGGTTCCCGCTCTCGCGGGCGAGGCGGAGCTGGAGAATGTTCGTGTAGTAGCGGGCCTCCTTGCTCCGCGCGGCCGCCTGGGCAGCGCTGAGCGCAGGCCCGGCTGCCGCATAATTGCGGCTGTTGATCGCGGCCTGGAGCGCCGCCAGGGCCGCCCGCTCCTCCTTCGAGAGGCTCGGACCGGCGGGGGCTGCGTTCTTCTTCTTCGCCACGGCCGGGCTCACGCCGAGGACGGAGACGGCGCCGAGGCCGAGCATCAGTCCGAGCGCAAGTCTGGAAACCGAACCCATAAACGCCTGCTCCTGCTGATTGCCCCCGGCGAGCTGTCCACCGGCGGCGCGGCGGCCTCTCTATCGCCAATCGAGGCCGCTTTCTACCGCACCGGCTGTGAACGGGGTTTGAACCGCATGTATCCGCAAAAGGGGCCAAAAAGCGTGGAGGAGCGGCGCGTTTGACACCCGCGAGAGGCGCCCGCTAACCGGCTCCATGCTCGCAATCATCTCGCCCGCGAAGACGCTCGATTTCAAGCGGCCGCTGCCCCCGCTCCAGGCGACGAGGCCGCGGTTCGAGAAGGAGGCGGGAATGCTCGCCGCGGGCGCGGCGCGGCTCTCGCGCAGGAAGCTGGCCGAGCTGATGCACATCTCCCCGCGGCTCGCCGAGCTGAATGCCGGCCGCTTCCGCGGATTCCCGGACCAGCCGGGTCGGCCCGCGCTCTACGCCTTTGCGGGCGACGTCTATGCGGGGTTCGAGGTCCACAGCCTGGACGAGGAGGCGGTGCTGTTCGCGCAGGAGCATCTTCGCATCCTTTCTGGCCTTTACGGCCTGCTGCGCCCCCTCGACGAAATCCGCCCCTACCGGCTCGAAATGGGCACGCGCTGGGCTCCCGGACGCAAGAAGGACCTCTACGCTTTCTGGGACGCGCGGATCTCCGACACCCTCGTCTCGGATCTCGAGGAGCAGGGAGACGGCGTCGTCATCAACCTTGCCTCGAAGGAATATTGGCGGGCGGTGAGGGGTCGTCTCCCTTGCGGCGTCAGAGTGGTCGAAATCGACTTCCGCGAGGAGGGGCCGGACGGGCTGCGCTTCAACACCTTCGCCGCCAAGCGGGCGCGGGGGATGATGGCGCGCTACATTTGCGAGCACCGGCTCGACGATCCCGAGGCACTCAAGGGCTTCGACAGCGACGGCTACGCCTTCGATCCGGACGGATCGGAGCCGCGCAGGTGGCGGTTCCGCAGATCGTGACTATCTAGGCCCAATCGCGCGCGTACGCGCACGCGCACGCGGGGTGGCGCCCGCGGAGTGCATCCGCTAGCGTCCGCCTGCCCCACCGGCGCCTCCCGCGCCGCAGCAGTCAGAAACCAGGAACACCGAATTGGCCAGCGCACCGCCGACCATCGAAAACAGCGATATCTCCCCGATCTCCATCGTCGAGGAGATGAAGAGCTCCTACCTCGACTACGCCATGTCAGTGATCGTCGCGCGTGCTCTGCCCGACGTGCGCGACGGCCTGAAGCCGGTCCACCGCCGCATCCTCTACGCCTGCCAGGAAGGCGGGTTTCTGCCCGGCCGTCCCTACCGCAAGTCGGCGAAGATCGTGGGCGACGTCATGGGCAATTACCACCCGCACGGCGACGCGGCGATCTACGACGCCCTCGCCCGGATGACCCAGGATTGGTCGATGCGGGTGCCACTGATCGACGGCCAGGGCAATTTCGGCTCCATGGACCCGGATCCGCCGGCCTCGATGCGCTACACCGAGGCGCGGCTGGCCAGGGTGGCGATGACGCTGCTCGAGGACCTCGACAAGGACACCGCCGACTTCACGCCCAATTACGACGGCTCGCGGATGGAGCCGCAGGTCCTGCCGGCGCGGTTCCCGAACCTACTGGTGAACGGCGCCGGCGGCATTGCCGTCGGCATGGCGACCAATATCCCGCCGCACAATCTGGGCGAGGTGATCGCCGCCTGCAAAGCCTATATTGAAAATCCCGGTATCACGATCGAGCAGCTGATCGAGATCATCCCCGGCCCGGATTTCCCGACCGCTCCGCTGATCCTCGGCCAGGCGGGCGCGCGCAGCGCCTATCACACCGGGCGCGGCTCGATCATTATGCGGGCCCGGCACAAGGTCGAGGAGGGGCGCGGCGACCGCCGCTCGATCGTGCTCACCTCGATCCCCTATCAGGTCGGCAAGAACGGGCTGGTGGAGAAGATCGCGGAGGCCGCCAAGGAGAAACGGATCGAAGGCGTCTCCGACATCCGCGACGAGTCGAACCGCGAGGGCGTGCGCGTCGTCATCGAGCTGAAGCGCGACGCGACGCCCGATGTCGTGCTGAACCAGCTGTGGCGGCACACGCCCGCGCAGGCGAGCTTCCCCGCCAACATGCTGGCGATCCGCGGCGGCCGCCCCGAGACGCTCAACCTGCGCGACATCATCGAAGCCTTCGTCAAGTTCCGCGAGGAAGTGATCACCCGCCGCGCCAAGTTCGAGCTCGCCAAGGCGAGAGACCGCGCCCACCTCCTGCTCGGCCTCGTCATCGCCGTCACCAACCTGGACGAAGTGGTGCGGATCATCCGCGGCTCCGCCTCGCCGGCCGAGGCTCGCGCCGCATTGCTCGCGCGGCAGTGGCCGGTCGCGGAGATCGCGCCCTACATCGCGCTCGTCGAAGCCGTCGAGCACGAGGTGGAAGGCGACACCTACCGCCTCTCCGACGCGCAGGTCCGCGCGATCCTCGAGCTCCGTCTCCACCGTCTGACCGGCCTCGGGCGCGAGGAGATCGCCGGAGAGCTGCGCGAACTCGCAACCTCGATCGGCGAGCTGCTCGAGATCCTCGGTAACCGCGTCCGCCTCTACGAGGTGATGCGCGAGGAGTTCGACCAGATCGCCGAGCAGTTCGCGACGCCGCGCGTCAGCGAAATCGCCCCCGCCTGGGACGGAATCGAAGACGAGGATCTTATCGAGCGCGAGGACATGGTCGTGACCGTCACCCTCGGCGGCTACATCAAGCGGACCCCGCTAGACACCTTCCGCGCCCAGCGGCGCGGCGGCAAGGGGCGCGCCGGCATGGCGACGAAGGATGAGGATGCGGTCACCAACCTCTTCGTCACCTCGACGCACACGCCGGTGCTGTTCTTCTCGACCCACGGCAAGGTCTACCGCCTCAAGGTGTGGCGCCTTCCGGAAGGCGCACCGCAGGCCCGCGGCCGTCCGATGGTCAACCTGCTCCCGCTCGCGGAGGGAGAGACGATCTCGACGGTCCTCCCGCTCCCGGAGAATGAAGAGGAGTGGGGCAAGCTGCATGTCATCTTCGCGACCGCCCACGGCGGCGTTCGGCGCAATTCGATGGACGCCTTCGCCAACATCCCGTCGAACGGCAAGTTCGCCATGCGCTTCGAGGAGGATGCCACCGATCGGCTGATCGGCGTCGCACTTCTCACCGAAGATGACGACGTCCTCCTCGCGACCAAGCAGGGCAAGGCGATCCGCTTCGAAGCGACGGCGGTCCGCGAATTCCAGAGCCGCACCTCCACCGGCGTGCGCGGCATCACCCTGCGGCCAGGCGACGAGGTGATCTCCCTATCGATCCTCAAGGGGTTCGACGCGAGCACCGATGAGCGGGACGCCTATCTCAGGGCGGCGCCGTGGAAGGCTGAGCCGGGCGAACCGACGCTTTCTCCCGAGCGGATGGCGGCCTTCCAGGAGGCGGAGGAATTCATCCTGACCGTCACCGAGAACGGCTATGGCAAGCGCACCTCGGCCTACGAATATCGCCGCACCAACCGGGGCGGCCAAGGCATCACCAACATCGAGACGTCGGCGCGGAACGGCTGCGTCGTCGCGAGCTTCCCGGCGCATAACGGCGAGCAGCTGATGCTGGTCACCGATCAGGCGAAGCTGATCCGCACCACCGTCGGCGACATCCGCACCGCGGGCCGCAACACGCAGGGCGTGACCATCTTCCGGGTCGCCGACGGGGAGCATGTCGTCTCCGCCGCGCGGATCGACGAGGACGAGGAGCCGGAGAACGAGGCGGAGGCGCTGATCGGCGACGACCTCGGCGAGGAACCGCCGGCCGCGGCCGCCGACACCGTCCAGCTGGACGACGGCACCGGCCCGCAGACGCTGCCCGACAGCCAGGAGGACGAGGACGGCGAGGAATAGGAACCGGGAAGAGGGACATCGGCGGTGACCCACCAGGTCCACATCATCGGCGGCGGCCTCGCGGGATCCGAGGCCGCCTGGCAGCTCGCGCAGGCCGGCGTGAAGGTGCGTCTGTCCGAGATGCGGGGCGGCGGCGACACGACACCCGCCCACCACACTGACAGCCTCGCAGAGCTGGTCTGCTCGAACAGCTTCCGCTCGGACGACGCCGAGCACAATGCCGTCGGCCTGCTCCACGCCGAGATGCGGGCGCTTGGGTCGGTGATCATGGCGGCGGCCGACGAGCACCGGGTGCCGGCCGGCTCCGCCCTCGCCGTGGACCGCGACGGCTTCGCGGCCGGGGTCACCGAGCGGGTGGCGGGGCACCCGAATGTCGACCTGGTCCGCGAGCGGGTCGACGTCCTCCCCGCCTCCGGCCCGACCATCGTCGCCACCGGGCCGCTCACCGCCATGACGCTGGCCGAATCGATCGGCGCCGCCACCGGCTCGGACGCGCTCGCTTTCTTCGACGCCATCGCGCCCATCGTCCATCGCGACAGCATCGACATGGATGTTGCCTGGCTCGCCTCGCGCTGGGACAAGGGTGAGGCCGCCTACATCAACTGCCCCATGACGAAGGAGCAGTATCTCGCCTTCCACCAGGGCCTGCTCGAAGGCGACAAGGCCGAGTTCAAGGACTGGGAGAAGGACACCCCCTATTTCGAAGGCTGCATGCCGGTCGAGGTCATGGCGGAGCGGGGCGTCGATACTCTGCGCTACGGACCGATGAAGCCCGTCGGACTCGACGATCCCAGGACGGGCCGCTGGCCCTATGCGGTCGTGCAGCTCCGCCAGGACAATGCGCTCGGCACGCTGTGGAACATGGTCGGCTTCCAGACCAAGCTCAAGCATGCCGAGCAGGTGCGCCTGTTCCGCACCATTCCCGGCCTGGAGAATGCCGAATTCGCCCGGCTTGGCGGGCTCCACCGCAACACCTTCATCAACTCTCCCCAGCTTCTCGATCGCGCGCTGCGCCTGAGGAAGGCCCCGCACATCCGCTTCGCCGGCCAGATCACCGGCTGCGAAGGCTATGTCGAATCCGCCGCCGTCGGCCTCATCGCCGGACGTTTCGCGGCGGCCGAGCTCAGGGGCGAGGCGCTCCCCCCGCCCCCGCCGGAGACGGCGCTCGGCGC
>DASVVY010000128.1:0-18606 GCA_036386335.1 Allosphingosinicella sp.
GATGCACAGGATGGCGGTGAAGCCGAGGATCGGATGGATATGCACCGGCGCCACCAGCAGCCCGCAGAGGCCGGTGAAGACGACGAGGCTCATCACCCGCGGCTTGGTCAGCGCGACGAAATCGCGCCATTCGGCGGGGAGAGGCTGGGCTGCGGGCGCGGTCACACTGGTCATATAGTACACACCGTCACCCCGGCGAAGGCCGCGGTTTCAGGACAGGAAGTCTCGGCGGGTCCCCACGAGATCCCGGCCTCCGCCGGGACGACGTGGAAACCGGATCAATCCACCTTCGGCAAGGTTTCGAACTGGTGGAAGGGCGGCGGGCTCGACAGCGTCCATTCGAGCGTCGTCGCGCCTTCGCCCCACGGATTGTCCGGCGCCTTCCTGCCCGCGAGCAGCGACCAGACGATGTTGACGAAGAAGAAGGCCATGCCCGCGGAGAGGATGTAGAAGCCGAAGCTCGCTACATGGTTCCAGTGCGCGTAGGCGTCCGTGTAATCGGGGACGCGGCGCTGCATGCCCTGCATGCCGAGGAAGTGCATCGGGAAGAACAGGATGTTCACGCCGATGAAGAACAGCCAGAAGTGGGCCTGGCCGAGCACCTCGTTGTACATCCGCCCCGACATCTTGGCGAACCAGTAATAGAAGCCGCCGAAGAGCGAGAAGACGGCGCCGAGCGACAGCACGTAGTGGAAGTGGGCGACCACGTAGTAGGTGTCGTGGACATTGTTGTCGATGCCGCCGTTGGCGAGCACCACGCCGGTCACGCCGCCGACGGTGAACATGAAGATGAAGCCGAGCGCCCACAGCATCGGCGTCTCGAAGGTGATCGAGCCGCCCCACATCGTGGCGATCCAGCTGAAGATCTTGAGGCCGGTCGGCACCGCGATCACCATCGTCGCCGCGGTGAAGTACATCTTCGTGTTCACGTCCATGCCGACGGTGAACATGTGGTGCGCCCAGACGACGAAGCCGATGACGCCGATCGAGACCATCGCGTAGGCCATGCCGAGATAGCCGAACACCGGCTTCCGGCTGAAGGTGGCGACGATGTGGCTGATCATGCCGAAGCCCGGCAGGATCATGATGTAGACCTCGGGGTGGCCGAAGAACCAGAAGAGGTGCTGGTACAGGATGGGGTCGCCGCCGCCGGAGGCGTCGAAGAAATGGGTCCCGAAATTGCGGTCGGTCAAGAGCATGGTGATCGCGCCGGCGAGCACCGGCAGGGCGAGCAGCAGCAGGAAGACGGTGACGAGGATCGACCAGACGAACAGCGGCATCTTGTGCAGCGTCATGCCCGGCGCGCGCATGTTGAAGATGGTGGTGATGAAGTTGATCGCGCCCAGGATCGAGGAGGCGCCTGCGAGGTGGAGCGAGAAGATCGCCATGTCGACGGCAGGACCGGACGAGCCCGAGGTCGACAGCGGTGCGTAGACCGTCCAGCCGACGCCGGCGCCGTTGCCGGTGCCGCCGGGGACTAAGGCCGAGCCCACCAGCAGGATGAATGCCGGCACGAGCAGCCAGAAGCTGATGTTGTTCATCCGCGGGAACGCCATGTCCGGTGCGCCGATCATCAGCGGCACGAACCAATTGCCGAAGCCGCCGATCATGGCGGGCATGACCATGAAGAACACCATGATCAGGCCGTGGGCGGTGATCAGCACGTTCCACATGTGGTTGGCTTCGTCGCCGCCGCCGGCCCAGGCCTGCAGGAAGTCGATGCCCGGCGAGGCGAGCTCCGCGCGCATGATGCCCGAGATGGTGCCGCCGATGATGCCGGCGATGATCGCGAAGATCAGGTAGAGCGTGCCGATGTCCTTGTGGTTGGTGGACATGAACCAGCGCGCGAAGAAGCCGGGTTTGTGATCGGCGTCGTGATGCGCGTGCCCGTGGGCGCCGTGCGCCTCGAAATGGGTGGCGTTGGCGGTGGTGTCGGTCATGTTACGGGTTTCCGCGTCTTTGTTCGGTGGCGCCCTGGCTGGAGACGGGCGGGGTAATGGTGCCGGGCGTGATCCCCGGAGGCGCCGGGCTGGTCTCGGTGGCGCTGCCGCCCGCGGTGGGGACCGCGCCGGCCGCCTGCGGGTTGGTCAGCGGCGAGGTCGCCGTCGCGTCCCCGTTCGCCGGCTTCGCGCCCGGGCCCGGCATGGTGCCCCCCTTCGAAGCGACCCAGGCGGCGAACTGCGCCCGCGGGACCACTTCGACCGCGATCGGCATGTAGGCGTGGCGCGCGCCGCACAGCTCGAAGCACTGGCCGTAATAGATGCCCGGGCGATCGGTCTTGAACCAGGTCTCGTTGAGCCGCCCCGGGACCGCGTCCATCTTCACCCAGAACGCCGGGACGCCCCAGCTGTGGATGACGTCGGCGGCGGTGACGATCATCTTCACCGTCGCGCCGACCGGCACCACCATCCGCTCGTCGACGGCGAGCAGCCGCGGCTCGCCGCGCGCCTTTGCGTCGGCGTCCTTGAGGCCGTTCGAGATGATCTCGAACCCGCCATGGTCGGGATAGGTGTAGGTCCAGTACCACTGGTTGCCGGTCGCCTTGATCGTGATGTCGGCCTTGGGCGGCGAATATTGGTGGGCGAGGAGGCGGATCGACGGCACCGCGATGCCGACCAGGATCAGCACCGGCAGCAGGGTCCAGAGCACCTCGAGCAGCGTGTTGTGCGTCGTCCGCGACGGAGTCGGGTTGGCGCTGCGCCGGAAGCGGATGATCACGAAGAGCAGCAGCGCGAGCACGAAGACCGAGATGATCGTGATCAGCGGCATCAGGATGACGTTGTGGAACCACGCCGCTTCCCGGCCGATCGGCGTCACCTGCGGCTGAAAGCCCCATTCGCCCGTCGGCTGGCCGACGGTCGCATTTGCCGGAGTGGTCGGCATGATCGAGCTGTTGAGCACCGAGGCGTTCGAAGGCTCCTCGACGCTGCGGTTGCCCGGATCGAGGTTCATCTCCTCCGGCTGGGCGGGGGCGGCCTGCGAATTGGCGCTGATCGCGTCGATCGGCCGTTGCGCGGCCGGTTGCGCCGCCGGCTGCTGCGCGGCTTGTGCCGGGGCGGCGGGGGCGGCCTGCTGCGCGGATGCCGCGGCGGGGACCATGCCGAACGCTGCGGCGAGAGCGGCGACTTTGAGCAGAGTCTTCATCTAAACCCCTTGGAGCCTCCGGGCGGAGCGGGATGGATTCGGCGCGGGGGGCCGCGATTTGCGGCGCTTATAGGGAGGAGGCCACAGCGGCTCAAGGCTCTTGGCGCGGCTTGATGAGCGCCGCCGCGGCCCCTATCAGGCGGGCCATCGAAAGGCGGCGGCGGCACCCGATGAACGAAGACGAGATCCTTGCCGAATTCCGTGCGGCGGACGCGCTGCTGGAGGGGCATTTCATCCTTTCCTCGGGCCTGCACAGCCCGCGCTACCTGCAATGCGCGCGGGTGCTGATGGATCCGATGCGCGCCTCCCGCCTCGCCTCCGCGCTGGTCGCGACCATGCCGCGCGAGCTGCGCGGCCGCATCCAGGCGGTCGTCTCCCCCGCCATGGGCGGCATCATCGCCGGCCACGAGGTCGCCCGCGCCCTCGGCGTCGAGGCGATGTTCGTCGAGCGCCCGACCGGGACCTTCGAGCTGCGCCGCGGCTTCCGCCTCGATGCCGGCCGCGAGGTGCTGCTGGTCGAGGACGTCGTCACCACCGGCCTCAGCTCGCGCGAGGCGATCGCCGCGATCGGGGAAGCCGGGGGCAGAGTGATCGCGGCCGCCGCCCTGGTGGACCGCTCCAACGGCGCCGCCGATCTCGGCGTGCCCTTCTTCCCGCTCATCCGCCTCGCGGTCCCCGCCTATCGCGAGGACGAGCTGCCCGCCGACCTCGCCGCCCTCCCCGCCGAGAAGCCCGGGAGCCGCAAGGCCTCCGCATGACCGGCCACCTGCGCCTCGGCGTCAACATCGACCACGTCGCGACCATCCGCAACGCGCGCGGCGGCGACCATCCCGATCCCGTCCGCGCCGCCCTCGACGCCGCCCGGGCCGGCGCCGACGGCATCACCGCGCACCTGCGCGAAGACCGCCGCCACATCCGCGACGAGGACATTTCCGAGCTGATCGGGCGGCTCACCATCCCCCTGAACCTCGAAATGGCGGCCACCGAGGAGATGATGGAGATCGCGCTGCGCCACCGCCCGCACGCCGCGTGCATCGTCCCCGAGAAGCGCGAGGAGCGGACCACCGAGGGCGGGCTCGACGCCGCCGGGCACGACAACCACCTCCTCCCCTTCGTCGCCCGGCTGCGCACCGCCAACATCCGGGTCAGCCTGTTCATCGAGCCCGACCCGCGCCAGGTGGCCGCCGCGGTGCGCCTGCGCGTGCCCGTCGTCGAGTTCCACACCGGCCGCTACGCCCATCTCGAGGGCGAGGAGCGCGCCGAGGAGCTGCGCCGCATCGCCGACGCCGCCGCCCTCGCCGCCAAGAACGGCATCGAGCCCCATGCCGGCCACGGCCTCACCTTCGACAACGTCCAGCCGATCGCCGCCATCCCCCAGCTCGCCGAGCTCAACATCGGCCACTTCCTGGTCGGAGAGGCGATCTTCACCGGCCTCGGCACGAGCGTCCGGCGGATGCGCGACCTGATGGACGAGGCGCGGGGATGAACGGCGGGGACAGTATACATTTTCCGGGAACCGCTTCGGCGGAGCACGAGCTGGTGCCGACGGAAAATGTATACTGTCCCCATTTTCGCGACCCCAGCCTCCGCCGGGGTGACGGCCTGCTGGGGCCGTCATGATCATCGGCATCGGCTCGGACCTGTGCAACATCGCCAGGATCGAGAAGTCGCTGGAGCGATTCGGCGAGCGCTTCACCGCCCGCGTCTTCACCGAGACCGAGCGGCGCAAGGCGGAGAGCCGCCCCTTCACCCGCGCCGGCACCTACGCCAAGCGCTTCGCCGCCAAGGAGGCTTTTTCCAAGGCGGTCGGCACCGGATTCAAGCGCGGCGTCTTCATGCGCGACATCGGCGTCGTCAACCAGCCGTCGGGCGCGCCGACCCTCGCCCTGACCGGCGGTGCGCGTGCGAGGCTTGACGCAATCACCCCGGAGGGCCACTTCGCCCGGATACACCTGACGATGACGGACGACTATCCTTTCGCCCAGGCCTTCGTCATCATCACCGCCATCAGGGCCGAAGGAGCATCAGGGTGACCGATCGCGGAAGCGCCGTCGCCGAGGACAATCAGCAGCGGGGCGCCGACGCCCCCGCGTCCGAGAAAGCCGCCCCGGCCGCGGCGAAGAAGGACGGCACCGACTGGTGGGGCGAGGTCAAGGGGATCTTCTGGCTGATCCTCGGCGTCCTCGCCTTCCACAGCTTCGTCGCCAAGCCCTTCTTCATCCCGTCCGAATCGATGATGCCGATCCTTCTCAAGGGCGACCGGCTGGTGGTGACCAAATATCCCTACGGCTGGTCGTGGGTCAGCCCCAGCTTCCACGTCTTCCCGCGCACCGAAGGCCGCCTTTTCGGGCGCCTGCCGGAGCGCGGCGACATCGTCATCCTCACCCCGCCGGGCGCGAGCAGCGACTATATCAAGCGAGTGATAGGCCTCCCCGGCGACCGGCTCGAAATGGTCGGCGGCCAGCTCTTCATCAACGGCGATCCGGTGAAGCGCGAGCGTCGCCCGGCGGTGATGGTCCCGATCGATCCCAACGTCGAGTGCAAGCCGGAGCCGGCGTTCGAGGCGCGGGTCACCGGCCCCGACGGCAAGGCTTATTGCCGGCTGCCCGTGGTGCGCGAGACGCTCCCCGAGGGGCGCTCCTACGACACGATCGACGTCGGCTATACCGGCGTCGACGATTTCGCCGCGGTGACCGTTCCGAAGGGCCACGTCTGGGTCATGGGCGACAATCGCGATCACTCGGCCGACAGCCGCGTGCCGCTCACGCAGGACGGCCTCGGCGGCCCCGTGCCCTGGGAGAATATCGGCGGACGCGCCGAGTTCATCACCTTCTCGCTCGACGGCTCCTCGCAATATCTGAACCCGATCAGCTGGTTCACCGCGCTTCGCTCCGGCCGCGCCGGGACGTCGCTCCGTCCGCAGCAGGCCGACGGCAAGTGAGCGAGGGGCCCGCGTCGCCGGGCCAAACGGCCGCGTCGCCGGCCGCGGCGCCCGCAGCCGCCGCCCATGTCGAGGAGCTCGGCCCAACCGAGTTCCGCGACCCCCTCGTCCGGCAGGAGCTGAAGCGGGCGAGCGTCTGGTTCGGCATGGGCCTCGCCGTCCTCGCCTTGATCTTCCTCGCCCAGCCGCTGCTGCTCATCTTCGCCGGCATCGTCCTCGCCTCGATCCTCGACGGCGGCACGCGACTGCTCGGCCGGGTGCTGCCGATCGGCCGCGGCTGGCGGCTCGCCATCGTCACCCTGGCCGGAGTGGGCTTCGTCGTCTGGACCTTCTACTTCGCCGGCACCGAGCTGGTCGGACAGGCGGAGCGGCTGCGCGAGGTGATCACTTTCCAGGCGAACCGGCTCCTCGCCTGGGCGAACGGCCTCGGCCTCGTCCAGGGCGGCGTCCAGGTCGACCAGCTGAGCGGGCAGCTGATGGGGACTCTCGGACGGCTCGGCTCGGCGGTGTCGAGCGCGGTCGGCGCCATCACCAGCCTGGTCATGATCCTCGTCATCGGCATCTTCATCGCGGTGGAGCCGCGCCTCTACCAGCGCGGCGTCGCCTGGATGATGCCGCTGGGCAGCCGCGACCGCTTCTACACGACCGCCGCCCATATGGGCTTCACGCTGCGCCGGCTGATGGCCGGGCGGCTGATCGGCATGGCCGTGGAGGGCGTCGGCACCTGGATCCTGCTGCTGGTCGGCGGCGTGCCGATGGCGGCGCTGCTCGGCATCCTCACCGGCCTCCTTGCCTTCATCCCCAATATCGGCGCGATCGTCTCGGGCGTGCTGATCGTGCTCGCCGGCTTCAGCGTCAGCTTCAACGCGGGGCTATGGGCGATCGGGGTCTATTTCATCGTCCAGACCGTCGACGGCTATCTGATCGTCCCCTACGTCGCGCGCAAGACGGTCGACCTCGCCCCCGCGCTCGTCCTGGGCGCGCAGCTCCTCTTCGGTGCGCTGTTCGGCCTGATGGGCCTTGCGCTCGCCGACCCCATCGTCGCGATGATCAAGGTTGCCCTCGAGCAGAAGAGCCGCAACGACGGCGCGGACGCAGCTACGGCGGCCTGATCGGCCAGAATGGATCCGTCGCCCCGGACTTGTTCCGGGGTCTACCTTGTGACGGCAGCGCGTCGAAAAGGGTTGGATGCCGGATCAATTCCGGCATGACGGCTTCGCTGCCTAGCGACCGCCCGGCGCGCCCTCGCCGGCTCCGCCGCCTGGGGCCGCCGGCCCGCCTTCGACCGGGCCGCCCGGCGGAGGCCCGGCCTCGGCGCCGCCGCCCTGCATCTGCTGCATCTGCTGGAGCTGCTGCATGCGCTGGAGCTGCTGCATCTGCAGGAACTCGGCGGCGCGGCCGCGCTCGACCTGGAGCACGTCGATCTCGAAGACGAGCGTATCCTTCGGCGTGAACGGCGCGCCCGGCATCGGCTCGGCCGGGAAGGTGCCCGGCGGCAGCCAGAGCACGTACGAGCCGCCCTGGCGCATCTGCTTCATGCCCTCGCCGAAGCCGGGATAGACGCCCTCGGTGGTGGTCACCATCGGCTGGCCCATTTCGCGGCTGTCCTGCACCGCCGGCAAATCGGGGCTGTTGACGTGGAGCTTGTAGTGGAGCGCGACAACGTCCTGCGCGGTGATCGGCGCGCCGCTGCCCTGGGCGAGCGCCCGGATGCGCACCCCCGATGGCGTGGTGACGGTGCGGAAGCCCGAGGTCGAGAACCAGGCGAGCGCCGCCGCGGCGAGGACGAGCAGGCCGAGGCCGAGCCACAGCTTCAGGACCGAGCCCTTCCTGATCGGGCGGAGCGGAACGGCGGTGGCGGACATTTCGGTTCCCTGGACATGACAAGGGCGGCGATACATATCGCCGCCCCTCGATGAAGCAAGCTTGGCGGGGAAGTCTGCGGGGACAGTCACTCGTGACTGTCCCAACCCCCGGACCTCCCTTTAGCGGGCGCCGCCGCCGTCGCGCTCGAGCCGCTTGCGCTCGAGCTTGCGCGCACGCCGGATCGCGGCGGCCCGCTCGCGGGCGCGCTTCTCGGACGGCTTCTCGTAGTGACGGCGCAGCTTCATCTCGCGGTAGACGCCTTCGCGCTGGAGCTTCTTCTTGAGCGCTCGCAGCGCCTGGTCGACATTGTTGTCGCGAACGATGATCTGCATAAAGTCTCGTCACTCTCCGGTTCAAAGGCGGTTCCGCGGCAGCCGTGTTCCGGTCGCCTCAAAGAACCAGCGATACCATAAAAATCGGTTCGTCGCGAGACGGTTCCCGCGCCGTTGCCGGCCCGATAGCAGCGGCCCGGGAGCGAGGCAAGGGGGAGCGCTCCCGGGCTACAGACACTTTGCCATGGAAGCGTTTGTAGCGAGGCCCTTTGCCCACGAGCCGCGGCTAAGCGGAACAAAAAAAGAACTTTCCTACACCCCGTGTTTTGCCCGATAGAATGGGGATGGCCGATTCGTACCCGCTCCCGCCGCGCCTCGCCGCGTTGCTGCACGACATGCCGATGGAGGAGCTCGCCTTCCGCCCGGTGCCGGTGAAGGCGCGCCACGACGGCTGGACCGACGAGCGCCAGCGCGGCTTCATCCTCAGGCTGGCGCTCGGCGGCTGCGTCGCCCGCGCCGCCAAGGCGGTCGGCATGACCCGCAAGAGCGCGTATCGGCTGCGCGAGCGGCCCGGCGCCGAGAGCTTTGCCGCCAGCTGGGACATGGCGCTCGGCTGGGGGCAGGATCGCACGGTCGATGTCGGCCTTCAGCGCAGCCTCTGCGGAGAATGGATGCCGGTCCGGCGCAACGGGCAAGTGGTGGGCGAGCGGTTCCGTTTCGACAACCGGCTGGCACTTGCCGTCCTGAACGCCCTCGACCGCCGAGCCGCCGCCCGCCCCGCCTCGCCTGCCGAGGAAGAAGCGCTCCTCCGCCTGTTCGACCCGCCCACTGAAAACACAGGATTCATTAGCGCGACATGAGGGTCTTTCGTGTCCTTTGGCGGCTAATCCGCCAGATTGCCGAACGTGGGCGGCGCCTTGTCGCGGCGGGCCTTCAGCGCCGCCTCGAGGTCGGCGCCGACCAGCGTGCCGGCGTTCCACAGGGCGACGTGGCGCAGGCCCTCCTCGACGGTGCGGCCGCGGCTGTAGTTGAGGCTCGCCTTCGCGCCGGCAACTGCGAGCGGAGACTTGGCGGCAATGGTGCGGGCGAGCTCGAGGCCCCCCGCGATCGCCGCCTCCCGGTCCGCTTCGACGCGGCTGACCAGGCCCAGGCGCAGCGCCTCCTCCGCCGGCATCCGGCGGCCGGTATAAGCGAGCTCGCGCACGATCCCTTCCGGGATCAGCCGCGTCAGGCGCTGGAGCGTCCCGAGGTCGGCGGTGATGCCGACATCGACTTCGGCGACCTGAAAGAAGGCGCCGCCGGCCGCCACGCGGATGTCGCAGGCGCTCGCGAGGTCGACTCCGGCACCGATACAGCCGCCGTGGATCGCGGCGATCACCGGCGGCCGCGCCTCCTCCGCGGCGGTGAAGCAATCCTGCAGCCACCTGATGTGCCGCAGCCGCGCCTCGGCGTCGCGTCCGGGATCGCCGGACTCGGCGAGCTGCGCCGCCGCTTCATCGAGATCGAGCCCGGCGGTGAAGTGGCGGCCGCGGCCCGAGAGCAGGATCGCGCGAACCGACGAATCGCTGCCGAGGCTGCGCAGCGCCTCGCCGAGCGCGCCGAACATCTCGCCGTCGAACGCGTTCAGCCGCGCCTCACGCGCCAGCTCGACATGGGCGACGCCGCCGTCGCGGCCGATGACGATCCTTTGGCTTTCCATCGCCGCTCCTCTCCCCCTAGAACTGCGTTCCATGACCCGCTTTACCGTCAACGGCCAGGCCATCCACTACCGCATGGATTCGGAGACGCCGCTGCTCTGGGCGCTTCGCGATGCCTCCAACCTCACCGGCACCAAATATGGCTGCGACGACGGCTCCTGCGGGGCGTGCACGGTCAATATCGACGGACGCGCGGTGCGGAGCTGCGCGGTTCGCATCCGCGATCTCGAGGGGAGCTTCGTCACCACCATCGAGGCCCTATCCCGCGATCGCTCGCACCCGGTGCAGCAGGCCTGGGTCGCCGAATCGGTGCCGCAATGCGGCTACTGCCAGTCGGGCATGATCATGGCCGCCGCCGCCCTGCTCGACCGCAACCCCGCGCCGAGCGACGCCGAGATCGACGCCGCGATCACCAACATCTGCCGCTGCGGCACCTATCCCCGCATCCGCGAGGCGATCCGCCGGGCCGGCCGCGCCAAGACGGGGGAGGAGCAGCTCTCGGCCGCGCCGCCGCCGGGCATCGATCCGGAGGACGCCGCCCGTTCGGTGCCGTCGCTGCGCACGCCGCCGCCGCGCCCGCGCCGCTGATTCCTGTCACTACGCTTTCGCAGCGGTTCAGCCGCCCGTCAGCATCTTCGTGGCAAATGCGATACTTACGAGCCGGTACATCCGAGCCGTGGTAGAGGAGTGTTTGATGCGTAAGGCGATCATTGCGATTTTGCTGGCCGCGAGTGCGGCCGTTCCCGCCGCGGCCCAGTCCGACGACGGCGACAGGAACGAGCGCTCCCGCGCCAGGGCCGAGCGCCAGAGCGAGCGCAGCGAGGCGCGCGCAGAGCGCCGGGCGGAGCGGATCGAGCAGCGCTCCGAGCGCCGCGAGCAGCGCTTCGAGCCGCGCGGCGGCGAGGCCCAGCGCAGCGCGCCCGTCGTCCAGCAGCAGCAGTATCAGCGCTACCAGCGCGGCGGCGAGGGCGGCGGCGGAATGGGCCGCGACGTCGGCCGCGCCTGGGGCGGCGGCGACCGCCAGGCCGAGCGCCGCGGCGACTGGCAGCAGCAGCGCCAGGCGGAGGTCGAGCGCCGGGGCGACTGGCAGCAGCGCCAGGGCAGCGAGAGCGCGCGGCGCGGCGATTGGCGCCAGCGCCAGGGCGGCGGCGAATCCTACCGCCGCGAGTGGAACGACCGGCGCGAGAACGACCGGCGCGACTGGAGCGACGGCCGCTACGACAACGATCGCCGCGACGGTGACCGCCGCTGGAGCGACGGACGGGACCGCGACGGGCGTTGGAACGACGGACGCCGCGAGCGCGACGGCCGCTGGAGCGGCGGGTACGACCGCAATGGACGCGGCGACTGGAACCGCGACCGCCGCTGGAACGACAGCCGCTACGGCTGGAACCGCGACTGGCGCAGCGACCGCCGCTACGACTGGTACAATTACCGCAACCGCTACAGCAGCATCTTCCGCTCGGGCCGCTACTACGCGCCCTACCGGAACTATCGCTACAACCGGCTGTCGATCGGCGTCGTGCTGGGTTCGCCCTTCTACTCGAACCGCTACTGGATTGGCGATCCCTGGCAGTACCGCCTGCCGCCGGCCTACGAGGGGACGCGCTGGATCCGCTATTATGACGACGTCCTGCTGGTCGACATCTACAGCGGCGAAGTCATAGACGTGATCTACGACTTCTTCTGGTAACGCGCTCGACGGCGCCTGATCCGAAGGAAAAGGAAAGCCCGGAGCGCGCCGCGTTCCGGGCTTTTCCCTTGTCAACGCGAGGGCGCGGAAGCAGAAGATGGCCTCCCCTGGGAGAGCTCCCGATGCGCCGCCTTCTCCTCCTCGCCAGCCTCCTTCTCGCCGCCGCCCCCGCGGCCGCCGAGACCGTGGTCGTCCACGCAGGCCGCCTGATCGCCGACGCCTCCCGCCCGGCGAGCGGCCCCTCCACCATCACCATCGTCGACGGGCGCATCCGGAGCGTCGCGCCGGGCCTCACCCCCGCACCCGCGGGCGCCCGCCTCGTCGACTTGTCGGGCAAGACCGTGCTCCCCGGCCTGGTCGACGCCCACGTCCACCTCTCCGGCGACCCCGACGGCGACTATCGCGACGAGGCGGTGGAGACGAACGAGTGGGCGACGCTCGTCGGCGTCAAGAACGCCCGCGTCACGGTTCGCGCCGGCTTCACCACCGTCCGCGACGTCGGCTCGCCGCCGCTGGTCGGCTTCGCCCTGCGCCGCGCCAGTGCCGAGGGGCTGATCCCGGCGCCGCGCATCCTTTCCTCCGGGCCGGCGATCTCGATCATCGGCGGCCACGGCGACGTCTCCGGCTTCCGCCCCGAGGTGCTCAAGGCGCTCAGCATCGACAACACCTGCACCGGCCCGGAACAATGCGCCGCCCGCGTCCGCGAATTCTCCCGCGCCGGGGCGGACCTCATCAAGATCACCGCCACCGGCGGCGTCCTCTCGCAACAGGCGCGCGGGCTCGGCCAGCACTTCACCGACGCCGAGATGAAGGCGATCGTCGACACCGCTCACGGCCTCGGCCTCAAGGTCGCCGCCCACGCCCACAGCGCCCGCGGCATCGAGGCCGCGGCCCGCGCCGGCGTCGATTCGATCGAGCACGGCACCTTCGCCGACGCCCGCGCGATCCAGGCGATGAAGGCGTCCGGCTCGGTCCTCGTCCCCACCTTGATGGCCTTCACCGGCATCCGCGAGCGGCTCGGCAAGGGCATCTACACCCCGGTTGTCGAAGCGAAGGTGCGCGAGACGCTGAGCCAGGTCGGCAAGGCCGCACGCGCCGCGCGGGCGGCGGGCGTGCCCGTGGTGTTCGGCACCGACGCCGCCGTCTTCGAGCACGGCCCCAACGCGCAGGAATTCGCTTTGCTGGTCGAGCAGGCCGGGATGAGCCCCGCCGAAGCGATCGCCTCCGCGACCACCGGCGCCGCGAAGCTCCTCGGCCTCGACAACGAGATCGGCCGCATCGCCCCCGGTTTCTCCGCCGACCTGATCGCGGTCGACGGAGACCCGCTCGCCGACGTCCGCCGGCTCGAGCATGTCGCTTATGTGATGGTGAAGGGAAAGACGATCGAATGAGCCGCGTCGGAGATCCGGGCGCCATTGCGCGCATGCAATATGGCGTGACCGTCAAGCAGCGGCTGCTGAAGACGCCGAACGCCCTCAAGATCCCCGCCCAGGGGCTCGACATCTTCGTCGTCCGCGACTTCCTCAGCCGCGGCGAGTGCGCCGAGGTGATCGCCCGCATCGACCAGGACCGCGTCCCTTCCGGACTCCTCGCGCCGACCCCCGACCCGGAGTTCCGCACCAGCGAGAGCTGCAACCTGCGCCTCGAGGATCCCGTGAACCAGCGCGTCGAACGCAAGATCAACGCGCTGATGGGAATCGAGCCGAGCCACGGCGAGACCATCCAGGGCCAGCGCTACGCGGTAGGCCAGCAGTTCAAGCCGCACCACGATTTCTTCTTCACCACCGAGGCTTACTGGCCCGAGATGGACCGGCAGGGCGGCCAACGCACCTGGACCGCGATGATCTTCCTGAACGACGTCGAGGCGGGTGGGCAGACCTACTTCCCCCGGGCCAACGTCCGCGTCTCCCCGCGTGCAGGCAACCTCCTCGCCTGGAACAATCTCGACGAATATGGCGAGCCCAACGGCTACTCGCTCCACACCGGCTGCCCGGTCGAGGCGGGGGTCAAGTACGTCATCACCAAATGGTATCGCGAGCGGCCCTGGGGCTGGTACGGCCAGACCGGCGCGGTGCCGAACGCGCCCTACTGAGGCGCGGCGGGCCGGCTGCCAAGCGCCTCGGCGATCAGGCGGCGGCTGTTGTCGATGCCGTAAAGGGCGAAGAAGCTCCCCATACGCGGCCCCTGCTCGCTGCCGAGCAAGGTCTCGTAGAGAACCCTGAACCAGTCGCGGAGCCGCTCCTTCCCATAATGGCGCTTGCCGATCTCGTAGATGTGGTTCTGAAGGAGGACGCCGGGGTCCTCGTCACCGCAGTCCGCCTCCCGATTCTGCGTCAGGACCGAGTCCAGCTCCCGCAGCAGGGCCGCTTCCTCGTCCGTCGGCGGGCGCCGCCGGAGCGAGGGCGCGACGAAGCGGCAGCCATATTCGACGGCGTAGCCGACCAGCCGGTCGAGCGCCGGGCTGTTCTCCGGGCTGAGCTCCGGCTTGTAGCGGTGGAGGAAGCTCCAGACCGTCTCCCGGTCCCCTACCCCGGGCAGGCTGGCGATGTTGAGGAGCAGCGCGAAGCTCACCGGGAGCTTCACCTCCGGCACCTTGCCTGCGTGGACGTGATGGACCGGATTGCCCAGCCTCTTGTCCCACTCCTGCGTCGGGTAGGCGGCGAGGAACTGGTAATATTCGTCCACCGCCTTGGGTATGATCCCGAACGAGAGCTGCTTCGCCTTCTTCGGCTCCCGGTAGATGTAGAAAGCGAGGCTCTCGGGCGGCGCGTAGGTCAGCCACTCGTCGATGGTGACGCCGTTGCCCCTTGTCTTCGAGATCTTCTCGCCATTCTCGTCCAGGAACAACTCGTAGTTGAAGCCCTCAGGCGGGCGGGCGCCAAGCACCCGGGCGATCTTCGAGCTCTGCACCACCGAATCGATCAGGTCCTTGCCGCTCATCTCATAGTCGACGCCGAGCGCGACCCAGCGCATCGCCCAGTCGACCTTCCACTGCAGCTTGGCCCCACCGCCGAGGAGCGACTGCTCGACCGCCCCCCCGGTCTCCGGCTCGACGTAGCGAACCAGCCCCGCCTCAACATCGACCACGTCGATCGGCACCTGCAGCACCTTGCCCGACGCGCGGCTGATCGGGAGCACCGGCGAATAGCTCTTCCGCCTCTCCTCGCGCAGCGTCGGCAGCATGATCGCCATGATGTCGTCGTAGCGGCGCAGCACCTGGCGCAGCGCCTCGTCGAACCGGCCGGAGCGATAGCAATCGGACGAGGAGAGGAACTCGTAGTCGAAGCCGAAGCGGTCCAGGAATTCGCGCAGCAGGTTGTTGTTATGCGCCGCGTAGCTCTCGTGCCCGCAGCCATAGGGATCGGGCACGCGGGAGAGCGGCTGGTCGAGATGCGCGTGCATCATTTCCTGGTGCGGCACGCCGGGCGGGACCTTGCGCATCCCGTCCATGTCGTCGGAAAAGGCGATGAGGCGGCTCGGCCAGTCGACGATCTCGGCGAGCGCGTGGCGGACCATCAGGGTACGCGCCACTTCCTGGAACGTGCCGAGGTGCGGCAGGCCGGACGGGCCGTAGCCGGTCTCGAACACGATCTCCCCCGCCGGCGGGCCGTCCGGGTAGCGCTTCAGGATCTTGCGCGCTTCCTCATAGGGCCAGGCCTTCGACACCAGGGCGGCGGCGCGGATCGCTTCCTTCTCGTCCATGGCCGGGCTCCTAGCGAAGGCGGGACCGCTCTGCTAGCTCGGCTCCCGTGCGGCCGGTCCCCGAACATCACGACATGGATCGCGAGCGGTTCGAGCGCGAGATCGTGCCGGCCGGCCGCCCCGCAGTGCTGCGCGGCCTCTGCCGAGACTGGCCCGCCGTCGCGCGGGCGGCGGAGGGCGAGGAGGCGCTCGCCGCCTACCTGCGCGGCGCGGCGAATGCGGAGCCGGTGGAAGCCTGGTTCGGCGCGCCCGACATCGGCGGCCGCTTCGGCTACAACCTCGAGTTCGACGGCTTCAACCACGATCGCCGCCTCGCCACTGTCGACCAGCTCCTCGACCTGATCCTGCGCCAGCGCGGCCACGCCGAACCCTGGTCTGTCTACGCGGGGGCAATCCCGGTCCCGCGCCACCTCCCGGGCCTCGCCGCCGAGATCCCGATGCCGCTGCTCGACTCGGCGCGGCCGATGCTCGTTTCGCTCTGGCTCGGCAACCGCACCCGCACCGCCGCCCACTGGGACCTGCCGCAGAACCTCGCCTGCGTCGTCGCCGGCCGCCGCCGCTTCACCCTGTTCCCGACCGACCAGGTGGCGAACCTCTATGTCGGGCCGCTCGAATTCACCCTCGCCGGCCAGCCGACCAGCCTCGTCGACGTCGAGGAGCCCGATTTCGAGCGTCACCCACGCTTCCGCGCGGCGCTGGAGCATGCGGAGACGGCGGAGCTCGGGCCCGGAGACGCGCTCTATCTGCCGAGCCTCTGGTGGCACGCGGTGGCGGGCCTGGAAGATGTCGGCGCGATGGTGAATTTCTGGTGGCGCGACGGGCCGCCGCCGCAGATGACACCGCTCAACGCGCTCTATCACGCGATCATGACGATGGGGACGCTGCCGCCGAACGAGCTGCAGGCCTGGCGGACGCTGTTCGACCACTACGTCTTTCGCGATCACGGGGACCCGGCGGCGCACCTGCCGGAGCAAGCCCGCGGTATCCTCGGCCCGCGCACGCCCGACACCGTGGCGCGGCTGAAGGCATTGCTCGCCAAGGCCCTCGGCCGCTAATCTTCGTTTCCCGTTCGTTCCTCTTCGCCTATATCGCTTCCGATGCAGCCCTTCGCCTACCCCGCACTCCACGCGACCCACGCCGGCATCTGGCTGGCGGAGGGCGAAGGAAATGTGCGCCCGCTCGGCCGCGGCGAGGCGATCGCGCGCGCGGCGGAGACGCCGGTGATCATGCTCAACGCGCCGCTGGTCGGGCAGCGGCTCGGCTACCCGGAGCTGTCGGGGCTCGACCTGCTCGAGCTCTTCGCCTTCGTCCATCCCGCGCGGTTCGCGGTGCCGACGCCGAAGGGGCTGGCGGACGCGCTAGGCCTCGCACCGCCCGAGGACGAAGCCGGCGCCGCGGCCTTCCTGATCGAGGCCGCCGCGAAGCTGCTCGACACGCTCAGCGCCGACTGGCCCGAGCGCGAGGGCGCCTGGGCCTCCGCGCAGGCGCTCTACCGGCTGCGCTGGACCTGGGCGCCGCTGGTCGCGACCCGGCTGCAGCGGCCCGAGCGCGACGAGCGCTGGCTGTTCTCGCGCCTTCCCGAATGGGAGGAGAATGGGGGCCGCGCGCAGGCGAAGCCGATCCGGGTCGCGCCGGACGCAGCGGTTGGGACGCTGACCCGCCTGGTCGGCAGCGAGGCCGAGGTCCGCCACGGCCAGCGCGACTATGCCGCCGCCGCGGCCGAAGTCTTCGCGCCGCGTGCGTTCGAGGGCCAGCCGAACATGCTCCTCGCCGAAGCCGGGACCGGCATCGGCAAGACTCTGGGCTATCTCGCCCCGGCGTCGCTGTGGGCGCGGGAGGCGGACGGCGCCGTCTGGGTTTCGACCTTCACCAAGGCCCTCCAGCGCCAGCTCGACCGCGAAGGCATCCGCCTCTTCCCCGACGCGGACGAACGGCGCCGCAAGGTCGTCGTTCGCAAGGGCCGCGAGAATTACCTCTGCCTGCTCAACCTCGAGGACGCGCTGCAGGGCGGCTTCGCCGGCCGCGCGGCCATTCTCGCCCAGCTCGTCGCGCGCTGGGCCGGCTACACCAAGGACGGCGACATGGTCGGCGGCGACCTGCCCGGCTGGCTGACCAGCCTGTTCCGCCGCGCCGGGGCCACCGCGCTCACCGACCGCCGCGGTGAATGCGTCTATGCCGGCTGCCCGCACTACCGCCGCTGCTTCATCGAGCGCGCCGCCCGCGCCAGCCAGGACGCCGACATCGTCATCGCCAACCACGCCCTCGTCATGGTCAACGCCGCTCGCGGCCGCGACGGCGGCAGCCCGCCGACCCGCA
Source organism: Allosphingosinicella sp. (assembly GCA_036386335.1). Classification (GTDB taxonomy): domain Bacteria; phylum Pseudomonadota; class Alphaproteobacteria; order Sphingomonadales; family Sphingomonadaceae; genus Allosphingosinicella. The sequence continues at coordinate 17,632 of DASVVY010000128.1, forward strand.
TCGTCTTCGACGAGGGCCACCACCTGTTCGAGGCCGCCGATTCGACCTTCGCCGCCGCCCTCACCGGCCAGGAGGCGATCGAGCTTCGCCGCTGGATCATGGGCCCCGAAGGCAAATCCCGCGGCCGCCGCCGGGGCCTAGCCGCGCGGCTGATGGACGTCGCCTCCTACGACGAGGCGGGCGCCGCCGCGCTCGAGGCGGCGGTGCAGGCCGCGGGGCTGCTCCCCGGCGACGGCTGGCTGCAGCGGATCGGCGAGGGGATGCCGTTCGGTCCGGTCGAGAAGCTGCTCGCGGCGGTGCGCGGCACCGTCTACGCCCGCGCCACCGCGCAGGACGCCGGCTACGGCATCGAGACCGAAATGGCCGAGCTGGACGGCGAGCTGGTCGGCGCCGCGGCGCCCGCCGTCGAGGCGCTGGAGCTGCTGATGCGGCCGCTGATGGCGCTCGCCAGGCGGCTCGAGGCGGTGCTGGAGGACGCCCCCGACTGGCTCGACGCCCAGGCGCGCGCCCGTATCGAAGGCGCGATCGGCGGCCTTTCCTGGCGCACCCAGACCATCGACGCCTGGGTCGCGCTGGTCGCCCGCATCGGCGGCCCGGCCGACCCCAACTTCGTCGACTGGATGGCGGTCGAGCGCATCGACGGCCGCGAATATGATATCGGTCTGCGCCGCCACTGGCTCGACCCGACCCGCCCGCTGGCCGAGGCGGTGCTGAAGCCCGCCCACAGCGTCCTCGTCACCTCCGCCACCCTGCGCGGCGGCGGCGGCGCCTGGGCCGATGCGGAAGCGCTGACCGGCGCCTGCCACGTCGGCGGCGAGGTCGGGCGATTCGAGGCGGCGAGCCCGTTCGATTATGCCGCGAGCAGCGAGGTGCTGGTCGTCACCGACGTCAAGCGCGGCGACGTCGCCCAGCTCGCCGGCGCCTATTCGCGGCTGATCGAGGCGGCCGGTGGCGGCACGCTCGGCCTGTTCACCG
>DASVVY010000129.1:0-18070 GCA_036386335.1 Allosphingosinicella sp.
GCTCGATCAAGCGGCCTACTCGGGCCCACGCTCTGTCATAGTTCCACGCCATCGAATCGCTCCACCCTGAAGGTGGTAGAACGTAGGATGAACGAAGGGACGTTCAAGGGCCGTGGCGGCACTTATCCACAAGTAAGAAGAAGACATCTCCAGAGGACCGAACGCTCTTTGACAAGATGCAGTTGGTCGAGCGTCTCGCGGCTGCCGGTGAGGCGGCTGGGTGGCACGGTCGCTTGACATCCGCCGTCCCAGCCGTGCCTAATTCCCTCGCGGGGCAGGGGGTGCCCCTAGGGGGCTACAATGACGGAAGAAGTTGCGGAGGCGCCGGAGCCGGCGTTTCGGGAGCGGTTCGGCTCGGCGCTGGACCGGATTGAGCGCGTCTACCTCAAGGTGCTGCGCGCGACGATCCTGATCATCGCCACCGGGCTCCTGCTTTACGCGGCATGGCTCGGCGTCTGGAGCCTGTGGAAGATCGGGCAGTCGCCGAACTCCGTGGTGGAGCAGCCGGCCGTCGTCGTGGCAGATGAGCTGACCAACGCCGAGATGCCGATGCAGGAGGCGGCGCCGCAGGGGCAGGGACCCAAGGTGAACCCGGGGTATCGGCGTTACTATGCGGAGTTCGTCCGGCGGTATTTCGAGCTGTTCAGAACGCGCTTCGAGCCCTTCCGTCAGAAGGAGGACAAGCAACTCAGCCGCGACCAGTTCGATGACGCCTTCGTCGACGGGGAGGCGCGGTTGAAGGCGACGTCCGAAGGCAGGCTGAGCTTCGAAGAAGACAAGGCCGATCTCGAGAAGCTTCTGACCGTGATGACCGAGGCGGCCGGCAAGCCTCAGACGCAGCAGCGGCTGCAGCGCTACAAGGTCGCAAAGAAAGTGGCCGTCGAGAAGAAGGTCCAGAAGAGCCGAACGGAGACCCGCGAGGGATGGGACCCATACGGCTACACCTGCATCGGCTGGTATGAAAACGGGGGCTGCCCCACCGTGCGCAAAGTCGAGGTGCCGTACACGGAGACGGTGCGCACGATGGAGTTCCCAAAGGGCACCCAATCGCACACGCAAATCTTCCGTGCGTTCCAGGACCGGTTTTTCACCCTCCTCAACGATCGGCGCGAGGGGAACCGGGCCGAGGCGCAGCGGAAGCGGGAGGAGATCAGCTTCGGCAACCTCATGGGGAAGATGACGCTCTGGACGGCGCTGCAGATCGTGGCGGGGTTCCTCGTGCTGATGTTCTTCTTCCTGCTGATCGCGATCGAGCGGCACCAGCGGCGGCTCGCCGCTGAGAGCTGAGGAGGCGAGCAACGAAAAGAGAGGAAATGGGGACAGTCACGAGTGACTGTCCCCGGCAAGAGGCTTTCGGCGCGGCTCCTTCCTCTTCGGTCAGGACAGCCCTACCCACCGGATAGGAGTAAAGCTCCGGGCGAAGCCGGTGCCGTCCAGCTGCTCGCCGACCCGGCGGCGGACTGGTGGAAGCTGAACGCGTTCAGCATGATGGAAGGGAGAGACCATGGCTCCGTTTCGATTCGTGAGGAGGCTGTTCTCGCTTCTGTTCGGAGCGGCGGCGAGCAGCTCCCCCGCTTCCCAACCCACGTACCGCCGCTTCACCGAGGAGGAGCTAAGGGAGCCGCTCGAAGCCTTGGCGACCTGGATCGCCGGCGACGAACCGCCGCCGCGGCCGGCCGACGCGGCGGATCGCGTGGAGCGGATCGAGACCCGCTACGGCATCCGCATTCCGGAGGACTTCCGCCGCTACCTGCTCGAGGTCTGCACCGTCGAGGAGCGGATGGACGATGAGGGCACTGCCTGGTGGGGGCTCGATCGCGTCTGCAGCATTCCGGACGATTACGAGGGCGAGATCACCGATCCGGCCGTCGCCGCCGAAGCGAATGTCTACCTCTTCTTCGCCGACTATCTGATCTGGTGCTGGGCCTGGGCGGTGTGCTGCTCCGACGGGCCGAACCGGGGTAAGGTGGCGTTTATCGGAGGAATGCCAGACGGCTTCGTCGCCGACAGCTTTGCGGAGTTCGTGGAGCGTTACCTGCGCGACCCGCCGGCAATGGCGAATACGATGCCGGGTGAGTATGGGTGAGGAGTAGAATACCCCATCAAAGTGGTACTTTGATGGGACCCGGGCTCGTCGCGAAGTGATGGTGACGGATCCGAAGCACCTTCCGGGGAAGGTGGGCCATCACCCTTTGCGCCGGGCGAGGGCTCTCAGACGCCCGTCAGGAGGAAGTCGAGGGCTTCGATGATCTGGTGGCGATGCCCGGCGAGCGAGGCGACCTCGTCGCCCAGCTCGCTTCTGCGCACCGCGGCGGCCGATTGCGTGAGCATGACATATTCCGCGCCCCCGATGGCGAAGACGGGGTTGAGCCGCCGCACGGGCGCCGGCGCCTCCTCGCGCGCCACCAGCGGAACGACGAACCGGGTCTCGATGTGGGTGAGGAGGTCGGTCTGGCAATCGAGGACGAGGCCGGGGCGGTTCCTCAGTTGGTGGACCGCGAATTGCGGCACGTCAGAACAGCCGGAGACCTTCGAGCGGCAGGCCGTTCTGCTCGATGAAGCGGTTGTAGGAGTCGAGCGCCTCGCGATTCTCCTCCAGCCAGCGCTGCGCGCGCGCTTCGGCGATCGCCTCGCAAAGCCCGCGCTCGAACGCCTCCGACAGGTTGATGCCGAGCTCCCGCGCCTCGGCGACATATTCGGGCCTCACCGTGACGTTGGTCGCGCGGCGAGGCGAGGAGCGGCGGGCGGCGGCGGGGAGTGGCCGGCGAGGCATGCGCATGGTTTATGCGCATTGGTTCTGCTCAGCAAGCTGGCTGATGGGGGCGATCGTTCGACCGGCTCAGGACAGGCGTTACCCGGAAGAAGAAGCTGCTGGAGAAGCAGAAGGCGGGGAAGGCGAGGATGCGGGAGTATGGATCGGTGTCGATACCGCAGCAGGCGTTCATTGCGGTGTTGCGGATGGGTGAAGAGTGAGCCGCCTCTAAGCCGCTATCACGGTATCAGTGCTGGCGATTTCCTCAGGCACGAGCTTCCTCGCGTCGTCGAAGGCATACAAGGTGCTGATGCGTCTTCCATCCCAGACAAACCGGAAGTGTTTCGTCTGCTCAGATCGCCCCAGGGCATTCTTCCGGATGACCGACATACAAGTTCCTGAAGGTCTCTCCGGGGACGTGTACAAGATGCCGGCACACGCCTGAGGGTATATGCGGTCGCCGAGTAGCCAGCGTGAATCTTGGGCGAGTTCAATTGGCACGCCCCGCAGGTCAACGAAACTGCCCTCAATTGGCGTTTTCAGGACCCTCATATCTAAACCGGTCGCCGGCTCACTGGTGCGCTTCAGGAAGATCTCACGGCGCTGCACTGACGTTGCAAGCGCGGTCTGCAAGTCCTCCGCCAAATCGAGGCACGGGAGGTTCGGCCTGAAGAACCGGCTGCCTTCGGGGTTGGGGTAAGCAAAAGGGGCAAGGTTCCAGTTCTGCAAGAGGGGCGAGGTGGGATCGACGGGTCGCAATCCTCCCGTGAGAGCCTCCATGGAGCGCACCCGCGGGTTCGTCAGGTTCTCGACTTCCGCCAGCGCAGCGATGCGATCATTGCACGCGAGGCGCTCGTAGATGTCGATCGGGGGAAACCTCGACGGGATCAGGCGATAACAATCGCCGCTGACGTGAACGATGGGATAGGACTCATCCGCCGCGTTGAGCGTCGAGGTACTGTCTAACTCGATAGATATCGACAACTGATCCTCCCAACATCACATCCAGAGCGCTCTTGTGGTCAAAGAAATCGTTAGGCCTCTTTATCCATTCATCAGATCTATCTGCGGTTGTAAACAGGATCTGAAGACATTTATAAATTCCCAACATGTGCGAAATACGTTCCAATGTATCCCTAGGGACTACGCCTCCCTCCTTTTTCCACTTAAAATACGTGGAGCGGCCTGGCGAGCCTAACAAGGTAAGCTGTTCGTCAGTGCTGAGTTTCCACTTATCTGCAATCTCGAAGAAGGCCTCCAGCTCCGCGGGAATCCGGGATGTCCCCACGCCCGGAGGGGCGTCGGGTGCAAGGTGCGGCATAAAATCTCCCCTACCAGTCCAAAAACGGATTGACCGTCCCGATCAGTCCATTTATGGACAGGTCCGGAGACGGACTCGTGTGGCATACTAGTCCAAATTTGGCCTGGCGGCAAGAGTCCGGCTGCCGGGCCGCGGCCGGGACCGCTGGTTCCGGAACTTAGGAGACTGAGCATGGGCGAGAAGATTGAGCAGAAGGAACACGCGGAAGACTCTGTCGGCGGCGGTCGCCAGGGTCCCGATGGCGGCCGCGATAAGTCGATCACCATCATCGTTAACGGTCGTGAGAAGACCGCAACGGATGACGAACTCACGTTCTCGCAGGTGGTGCAACTCGCATTCGACAATCCGCCTTACGGAGCCAACACCCTCTTCACGATCACGTATCGGAAGGGCGGCAACGAACATCGCCCGGAAGGGCACCTCGTCGACGGCGGCACGGTCAAGGTGAAGAAAGGGACGATCTTCAATGTCACAGCAACTGATAAGTCGTAGCCCCGATCTCAAGAAGCTGCGGGACGAAGGCTATACGGTGGAGGTGCGCGATGCGCACCTCCTGATCCACAACGTGCCGTATGTCGATTGCCAAAGGCAGGTGAGGTTCGGCACGCTGATATCCACCCTCTGCTTGGCAGGGGACGTGACGCACCAGCCGGATACGCACGTGGCGTACTTCGCCGGAGAAGCGCCATGCACCTCAGCGGGGATTCCCATCCTGCAGATCAAGCATAGCGACGGCCCGGTTCAGCTGACCCCGACGATTCACGCAAGCCGGTCCTTCTCCAACAAGCCCCGCGAGGGCTATCGGGATTACCACCACAAGATGTCGACCTATGCTGCCATCCTAGCGGGACCGGCCGAGGCGATTGACCCCGCCGTGACAGCGCGGGCGTTCATTGCGATTAAGTCTGACACGCCCGACTGCGTGCACAACTACATCGATACGGCGTCCAGCCGAGCTGGAATACACCGCCTCAGCGCGAAGCTCGCGCGTGAGGTAGTGGCGATTATCGGGTGCGGAGGCACAGGTGCGTACGTGCTGGACTTTGTCGCGAAGACGCCCGTTGCGGAGATCCGTTTGTTCGATCGTGATCAGTTCCTTCAGCATAACGCCTTCCGCGCACCTGGAGCGCCGACTCTCGACGCGTTGAGGGAGGCTCCGACGAAGGTTGCGTATCTCCGGGAGATCTACTCCCGGATGCATGGGAACATCACCGCACATCCCTGTCACATCACCCCGGCGACAGCGCACCAGTTGGAGGGCGTCACATTCGCGTTTGTGTGCATAGACGGTGGGGAAGGTAAGGCGGCCGTCATACAGGCGTTAGAAGAGCGCAACATTCCCTTCGCGGACGTCGGAATAGGCGTTCAGCTCGTTGACGATCGCCTCATCGGAGTCGTTCGGACCACCACTAGCAGGCCTGGCATGCGGGGGCACCTTCGTACACGTGTGTCGTTCGGGGATGCAGACGTTGGCAACGAGTACAACTCGAACATCCAGATTGCTGAGCTGAACGCGCTCAATGCCTCCTTCGCGGTGATCAAGTGGAAGAAGCTGCGGGGCATCTACCTCGATCTTGAAGGGGAACATCACTCTACCTTCACGATCGACGGCAACTCGATGATCAACGACGATCAGGAGGAGGAGGATCGGGATGCAGCATGAGTTTGTGAACACCATCCCGCACGAGCTGCAGGACGGGGTTCTTTATATCTCGACGACGTACGCCACAGCCGTGCATCGCTGCGCATGCGGTTGTGGACATGAGGTCGTCACCCCGCTGTCACCCACCGACTGGTCGATGGTGTTCGATGGTGAAACCATCTCGCTCGCTCCGTCGATCGGAAATTGGAGCTTCCCGTGCCAGTCTCACTATTGGATCGAGCGGAACCGCATCGCTTGGGCGCCGAAGTGGTCACGCCGCCAGGTAGAAGACGGCCGCTCCCGGGACCGGAGGCGGAAATCAGCGCGCTTTGACGTCATCGAAACGAAGGCTGCCGAAGGGCTCTCGCACGGTCGTTGGCGGAAGTTGTTCAAATGGTTTGTCAGCTAATCACGCCTAGTCGCCACAGGCCGGCAGCGACGCGCTCCTGAAACCGCCACCTACACTCCCTGATCGAAGGACAGAGCAATGGCCAAGTACACGGTGCGGGTGGAGCTCCATGGGGCCACAGGTCAAGACTATGAAAATTTGCATGAGGCCATGGAGGCGGCTGGGTACCGCCGGTACATCGACGACACCGCGACCAATGGAACTCTTGGTCGGTGGGCTCTTCCCACCGCGGAATATGACTGCACGGGTGAGAGTGCGGCAACCGCCTACTCCGTCCGCGACCAGGTGAAGACGATCGCTGAGGGGATCAAGCCGGGAGCATGGTGTATTGTCACCGAGGCAGCCGTGAGAGCCTGGAGCCTTGAACGGTTAGCTTGACGCAGCTCCGTTTATAAGTGCGGCGCGCAAGATTCGCCTGATGGCCTCCGGCTTCGACGGCCTCGGCTCCGGCTGCTCCGCGATCCACGCGTCCAGCGCCTCCTCGATATCCGGATAGAGCCGCAAGCCGATATGCGGCCCGATCCCAGTCCGCGGCCGGCCGCCCTTGTTTTTCTCACCTTCGGCTATTGCGCCCGCCCTAGGTTAGTGGTACCTGAAACCTACGAAGTCGAACCGGGAGCAAGGCTGGCACCTTGCCCCGGCTCTGACCCCCTCACGCCTTTCCCGGAAGGAGGCGAAGGATGGCTGCTGGGCAGCTTAATCGAACGCGCGGCGCTTCGCCAGACGTGCGGATGGCCGGGCAGGAAGGTCTCGGCTGCGCTCGACGGGGTCCCTCGACTTCGCTCGGGACGAACGGCGAGGTGTCGCGGCGCGCGGTGCTGGGGGCGGCCGTGGGGGTGCCGCTGGTTCCTGTCGCGGGAGCAGCGGAGGCGCTGGGCCCCCTCCACCAGCCGCCGCCTGCGGCTGCGGCCGGTCCCCCTCCCCGTCCCGGGGAGGAGCGGTGGGCGCGCGCGCTCGCCGCGTATCGGGCGACGGAGGCGGAGGTGCGGGGGTTCGAGCGCGCGACCGGCGGGCGGGGGTTCGAAGAGATGGCGGCGCTCGAGGAGGCGTATGGGCGGCTCGGGGATGTGCTCTACGCGCGGCTGCGGCGGTTGCTGAGGGCGCCGGCGCCCGATGTGGCGGCGCTGGCGGTGAAGATCGATCTCTTCGCCGAGCATGAGGTCGGGACGCTCTCGGGCGGCGAGGCTTGCCTGGAGGCGATCCGGCGGGACGCCCTTCGACTCAGCTCGGGACAGCCCCAGCGGCTGAGTTCAGGGCAGGCGGAGTGGGTGGCGGGATAGGGGGCAGGCCTTCGGCTGCCCCCTCCTGCTACTTCTACTTCTGCCTGTCCCCCTCCGGGGGCAGGCTGGCCGGCCGAGCCCGTCTCTTCGCCTATGGGCGGCGCCGCTGCGCGTCGGCGCGGCTGCGCTTCTCGTCCTGCCCCGCAGGACGGCGATGCTCGCTCTCGGCGGGCTTCGGTGGGAACCGTCACGGGAGTAAATCCCGTGACGTCGGACGAGCTCGCGCGGCTCTAGGCCGCACGCCTCGCCGGCCGGCCTTGCCCGGCTCTGCGCCTATGATGCGGCGTCGCTGTCGCGTCGGCGCTCATAGTCTCGGCGGGCTTCGGCTTCCCACTCGACCTGGGCGCGGGCGGCGGCTTCGTGGTCGGCTTTGCGGTCGGCGGCCCATTGCTGCTGGGAGACGCCGAGGCCGCCCTGATAGAATTCGCCCGGCTCGGCCCAAAAGCCGTCATGCTCGACGAGGCGGTCGCGGGGCGGGTGCTCGGGACGCGGCGGCTCGCCCATCGCCTCCCACTGGGCGCGGCGGATCTTGTCGAGCGTCCTTGAGAGGGTGGTCTCGGCGACGTCGATGAGGCCGTGCTCGCCGGTGCGGAATTCGTGGAGCAGCCGCCAGCCGCCGCCGCTGAGCAGATCGAAGCAGACCTCGAGGAAGGTGATCTGGCGCAGGTAGAAATCGGCGGCGACGATCTCGCCGTTGAGGCGGGCCTCGCGCTCCTTGAACACCTTGAGCGCGAATTTGTGGTAGAGCTTGACGAGCAGCTCCCAGACCTGGGCGTTACGCTCCTCCTCGCTCTGGGTCGGGAGCGGGGTCGCGGCGACTCGGGCGGCGGTGCGGGCCCAGGGCGGCTCGGGCGGGCGCCAGCCGGACTGCTCGGCGGCGACCGTCCTGAGGCCCTCGGCGAGGCGGCGGCTGCGCTCGCTGCCGGCGATCGCCATCGCCTCGTCATAGGCGGCGCGGAAGCCCTCATTGCCCTCGGCGCGGAGCAGCTGGTCGGCGCCGAACGCGGCCTTGCCGACCGCGCGCGCGGCCTGGCGGGCAGAGCCGGTGAGGGAGAGGGCCGCGACGAAGGCGCGCTGGACCTCCGCGTCCCAGCCGTCGGCGCGGGCGGTGCGGCGGGGGACGGGATCGAAATCGAGGAGGGCGCCGAAGGCTTCGAACGGGTCCTTGCCGGTTTCGCCCTGGGCGCGGCAGCGGTCGCAGACGACGGGGATGGGCTGGGTCATGACGCGGAACGTAAGAGGAACACTCCGGCCGCGCAAGAGGAAATTTCCTCCATTGCGGTGCGGACCCGGCGAGGCGGCGGCGCTACCTGCTTTGGGCCGTAGCGGGGAACATCGCCGCGGCGGCGGCTTTGTCGGGGCGTGGCAGATGCAGGAGGAGGCGCGCATGTTCGGCAGCGACAGGGACGAGGACGGAGCCGCCAAGGCGTGGCGGATGATGGACGAGCTTGGCTTCTGCATGCTCGCGACGCTGGAGGGCGAGGGCGGCGCGACGGCGATCCGGGCGCGGCCGATGGCGGCCTATGTCTGCCCGGTGGAGGGCGCCGTCTATTTCCTCACCGACGCGGAGAGCGCCAAGGCCGAGGAGCTGGAGGCGCGGCCGCAGGTCAACCTCGCCTTCGGGGATCCCAGGGCGATGCAGTTCGTGTCGGTGAGCGGCACCGCGTCGGTGTCGAACGACCGGGAGAAGATACGGGAGCTGTGGGGGACGCCGGCCAAGGCCTGGTGGGATTCGCCCGACGACCCGTCGCTGCGGGTGCTGAAGGTGGCGCCCGCCGACGCGCAATATTGGGACAGCCCGGGCAAGCTGCGCGCCTATGTGCGGATGGCGGCGGCGGCGGTTTCGGACGCGCGGCCGGCGATGGGCGAGAACGAGAAGGTGACGCTGTAGCGCCCCGCCTCAGGTCGCGAAGGCCGGGTCGAGGCGGTAGGCCTTCCTGAGGAGGGCGGGCCAGGCGAGCGGGCCGGCGACCGCCTTGAGGCCCGCTTTGCCCTGCTGCGCGGCGATTTCGGGCGCGCCCTGGGGCGGGTGGTTGAGCTTGCCCTCGCCGGCGGACAAAGCGAGGATCTGGGCCTGGCAGGCGCGCTCGAGGAAGTACATCTTGACGAACGCCTCGCCGATTGTGGCGCCGACGGTGAGGGTGCCGTGGTTGCGCAGCAGCATCGCGTCCTTCTCGCCGAGGCTGGCGACGATCCGCTCGCGCTCGTCGAGATCGAGCGCGACGCCTTCGTAATCGTGGTGGGCGACCTCGGCGCGGATCAGCATCGCCGTCTGGGTCAGCGGCAGCAGGCCCTCGGCATGGGCGGAGACGGCCTGGCCGTGGGCCGTGTGGAGGTGGATGACGGCGAGCGCGTCCTCCCGCGCCATGTGGATCGCCGAATGGATGGTGAAGCCGGCCGGGTTGGTGACGAAGGGGGTGGGCTCGACCGGCAGGCCGTCGAGGCCGACCTTGATGAGCGAGGAGGCGGTCACCTCCTCGAACATCAAATTCCACGGATTGAGCAGGAAATGGTGGTCGGGCCCGGGCAGGCGCACCGACATGTGGGTGAAGATGAGGTCGTCCCAGCCGTAATGCGCCACGAGGCGGTAGGCCGCGGCGAGGTCGACGCGCAGGCGCCACTCCTCGTCCGGGACCTTTCCCTCGAGCGAGGGGAGCTCGGCGGTGATTGCGGGGGGCGCCGCCGCCATCCGCTCGATCGCATCGACCCGTCCCATCTTCTCCGTCTCCTTCTAGGCTGAAGCGGCCGCCGCGCGGTCCGGATGGGCGGCGGCGAAGGCGGGCAAGGCGTTCGCTTCCGCGTCGACGCGCAGCAGCAGCGGGAAATCCTCGATCGGCACCGAGAAGCGCCGGGCGTTGTACATCTGCGGCACCAGACAGATGTCGGCGAGCGTCGGGGTGTCCCCGTGGAGGAAGCGGCCTGCCGTCTCACGGGCGAGCGCCTCGAGCGCGGCGAGGCCCTCGCGCACCCAATGGGCGTACCAGGCGTCGCGCGCCTCCTGCGGCTGGCCAAGCGGGCCGGTCAGATATTTGAGCACGCGCAGGTTGTTGAGCGGATGAATGTCGCACGCAACGAGCAGGGCGAGCGAGAGGACATGCGCGCGCTCCAGCGCGTCGGCGGGGAAGAGCGGCGGCTCGGGGTAGGTCTTGTCGAGCCAGTCGACGATGGCGAGGCTCTGCACGATCCGCCGCCCGTCCACCTCGAGCATCGGCACCAGCCCCTGGGGGTTCGCCGCGCGATACGCCTCCTCGCGCTGTGCGCCGTGGAGGAGGTCGACGGCGACGCTCTCATGCTCGATCCCCTTGAGGCCGAGCGCGATGCGGACGCGGTAGCTCGCCGACGAGCGGTGATAATCGTAGAGCTTCGGGCGGCCCATCGCGCCACGCTAGCCCGCCCCGCCGCGCCGTCAACCGCCCCTCCCGGCGCTTGTCAGCCCCTGCGCCCACTGCTAGAGGCCCGCCTCCCCGGAGCGCCGCTTTAGCTCAGCTGGTAGAGCACATCATTCGTAATGATGGGGTCAACGGTTCGAGTCCGTTAAGCGGCACCACCACAGCACCGCTCGCGCGAACCAGTGGAAGGTCGTCACGTGCGCCGTGCCTCAAGCGCCGCCATTCCCGCCGCGCCGACGCGTGAGCCGTCGCCACTTGTAAGTCTCTGAAACTGCTGATAAATGCCCCGGCGCAACGCGGTGGGGCCGCGCTTCATCAGAACAGCAGCACAGCTTGGCGGCGGGCACCCACTCCCGTTGGCGTGGGAGGAACAGGTGTCGATCGACGGAACTTCCGCCTCGGAAACGCTCACCGGGACGAGCGGGGACGACCAGATATACGACGGCAACGGCGACGATATGGTCAATGCCGGTGCGGGCAACGACGAGGTCGTAAACGGCGCGGGCAACGACACCGTGAATGGCGACGCCGGCGACGACAGGCTGCGCGACTGGAGCGGGAACGACCGGCTGAACGGCGGTGCCGGCAACGATCGGCTCTACGTCGGCTACGGTACGGACATATTCGACGGCGGCGACGGCATGGACACCGTCATCTTCGACCTGCGCTCACTGACGCAGGGCGCCAGCTTCACCTTTGCGAGCGGCAACACCTACAGCTTCGCCTTCAGCAGCGGCTCCACCGCGGTGACCGTCAAGAACGTCGAAGCCGCGACCGTCTTCGGGAGCAGTTACGCCGACAGCGTCACGGGCGGCGCCGGGGATGACTGGCTCGACGGCGAGGCGGGCGACGACAAGCTCGTCGGCGGCAACGGCAACGACCACCTCGACGGTGACCGGGGCGCGGATTCTCTCTCCGGCGGGGCCGGCGACGACGACTTCCTCAGCACGACCGAGCCGCTCTGGGCCGACGATCTCCTGATCGACGGCGGGGCAGGCATCGACGTTGCGGAGATCGACAGGTCGCTGGCCACGCAGGCGATCACCTTCAGCATCGCCGACCCAGCCATCGATCAGAAGGCGGGTGGAACCACCGTCAGGGGCATCGAACGAATCGCTTTCCGGTCGGGCAAGGGGAACGATTCGATCACCGGCGGCGCGCTTAGCGACAGGATAGACGGCGGCGCGGGCGCGGATGTGCTGAAGGGCCTCGGCGGAGACGATTTCCTGTCGGGCGACGAGGAGGGCGACCAACTCTTTGGCGGAACCGGCAACGACGAGATCAGCATCAGGCCCGCCAAAGGGCAAGTCGCGGAAGGCGGAGACGGGACCGACACCCTCCGGATATGGAGCTTCGAAGCGACCGCGACGACCATTCTCAATCTCTCCGACCCGACCAAGCAGTTCGTCAACGGGGCGGCTGTCCGCGGTTTCGAGATCCTGCTCTATTCCGGCGGCTCTGCCGTCGACGTGGTCAGCGGCGGCGCCCTGAACGACTCGCTGTCCGGTTTTGCAGGGGACGACATCCTTCAGGGCGGCGGCGGCGACGACTATTTGAACGGCGACATCGGCAGCGACACCGCCTCGTACCGGTCCGCAATTTCCGCGGTGACGGTGAGCCTGGCTCTCAGCGGAGCGCAGGACACCAAGGGCGCCGGCAAGGACTCGCTCGTCGACATCGAGAATCTCGAAGGGACCGCCTTCGCCGACACGCTGACGGGGAATTCGGCCGCCAACGTAATCGACGGCGGGGCCGGGGCCGATACGATGTCCGGCGGCGGCGGCAACGACACCTATGTCGTCGATGAAGCTGGCGACAAGGTCGTCGAGACCGGCGGCTCCGATACGGTGCGCAGCGCGATCAGCTACACGCTCGCTGCCGACCTCGAGCACCTGACGCTGACGGGCAGCGCGGCCATCAACGGCACCGGCAACGCCTCGGCCAACCGGATCACCGGGAATGAGGCCGTCAACATCCTCAGCGGCGGCGACGGCGACGATGTCCTGGACGGCGGCGCCGGCGCGGACACATTGAAGGGCGGCCTCGGCAGCGACACCTACATCGTCGACAACGCCGCCGACACGATCACCGAGGCAGGCGGCACCGACACCGTCCAGTCCTCCCTCACCTACGCGCTCGCGGGAGACCTCGAGAATTTGACGCTTACCGGGACCGGCGGGATCAACGGCAAGGGCAATGCCCTTGCGAACGTGCTGGTCGGCAATTCCGCCGCCAATGTCCTCGACGGCTCGGGCGGATCGGATACGATGAAGGGCGGAGCGGGCGACGACAGCTACGTCGTCGACACGGCCGCCGACCAGGTCGTCGAGCTGGCCGGCCAGGGCATCGACAGCATCACCAGCGCGGTGACCCTCACGCTCTCGGCCAACGTGGAGAATCTCACCCTGGGCGGCGCGACGGCGACTGAAGGCACCGGCAATGCCCTCGACAATGCGCTGACGGGCAATTCCGCGGCGAACCGGCTGGACGGCGGCGCGGGCAACGACCTGCTCGATGGCCGCGCAGGAGCCGACACGATGATCGGCGGCGCGGGCAATGACGTCTTCATCGTCGACAATAGTGGCGATACGGTCACGGAAGCCTCCAGCGGCGGCACCGACGAAGTGCGCAGCTCCGTCACCCATTCCCTTGGGGCCGAGGTCGAGAACCTCGTCCTCACCGGAACGGCTGCGATCGGCGGGACCGGCAACGCGCTCGCCAACAGGCTGACCGGCAACGCCGGCGCGAACCGCCTCGATGGAGCGGCGGGGAACGACACGATCGATGGCGGCGCGGGTGCCGACACGATGATCGGCGGCACCGGCGACGACAGCTACGTCGTGGACAATTCCGCGGACGCGATCGTCGAGGCCGCGGCGGGCGGCAAGGACAGCGTCCTGAGCTGGTCGACCAGCTACGTTCTGGGCGCCGAGATCGAGAACCTGACGCTGGGCGGCGCCGCGGCCATCAACGGCACCGGAAACGGCTCCGCCAACCTGATCGTCGGCAACGCGGCGGCGAACCGGATCGAGGGCGGCGGCGGCGACGACCGCATCGAAGCCGGCGCCGGCGCGGATTCGATGTTCGGCGGCGCGGGTCACGACACCTATTTCGTCGACGATGCCGGCGACACCGTCAGCGAAGCCGGCGGCGACGGCGTCGACCGCGTCTACAGCTCGGTGAGCTTCACGCTCGCGGCGGGCGTCGATCACCTCGTTCTGACGGACTTCGCGAAGGACGGCACCGGCAACGAGCTCAACAACACCATCACCGGGAATTATCAGGCGAACACGCTGACCGGCGGGGACGGCAACGACATACTCGACGGCTTGACCGGCGGCGATACGCTGATCGGGGGCAACGGCAACGACACTTTCATCCTTCGCGACCGTGTCTCGCCGACCACGATTGTCGAGGCGGCCGGCGGCGGAAACGACAAGGTGGAAGCCTATATCAGCCATACGCTCGGCGCCGAGATCGAGACCCTGCAGCTGCTGGGGAACAGCGACCTCAACGGCACCGGCAACGGGCTCGCTAATCGGATCTACGGCAACAATGCCGCCAACAGGCTCGACGGCGCTGGGGGAGACGACCGGATCTCCGGCGGCCTCGGCATCGACGTGCTCTCCGGCGGGAGCGGCGCCGATACGTTCCAGTTCGACGCCGCTCTCAGCGCGACCGCAAACGTGGACAGGATCCTCGATTTCTCCGTCGCGGACGACAGCTTCGCGCTGCGGCGCTCCGTCTTCACCGGGATCGGGTCGGACGGAGTCCTCAGCGCCTCGGCGTTCGTGAGCGGAGCCTCGGCCCAGGACGCAGACGACCGGATCCTGTACGACTCCGCCACCGGGAAGATCTTCTACGACGCGGACGGAAGCGGGGCCGGGGCGGCGATCCTGTTCGCGCAAGTCGTCCCCGGAACGGCGCTTACGAACCTGGACTTCATCGTCTATACGGGGTGAGCTGCCGGACGGCGCGGCACCCGACTCCTGCGGCGGCCCACGAGGCCGTGTCGCAGGGCGAGGCGAACCGCGACGGCCGCACGCCGGGGAAAAAGGGAGGTGTTTTGCTGACACTGCTTCTGTTGATCGCAGCCGCCGCGGCACCGGGGCCGCTGCCGCCCTATGCGGAATCGATCCGGTGCGCAGGGCTGGCGGAAGGCGCGGCGGGGCTAGAAGATCCGGCGACGGCGCGGGGCCGCAGGCTCTACGACGCTGCGATCTTCTGGGGCATGGCGGCTTCCGAGCGGGCGCGGAAGGACGGGCTCAGCCCGGACCGCTTCACGGCGGACCAGAAGCGCGCCGCCGAACAAGCGGGGGCGGAGCTGCGCGGCGGCGGCGGCGGCGCGGCGGCGGAACTGGATCGTTGCCTGGAGCGCGTGCCGCCGCTCCGCCGCTAAAGCCCGACAGCTTTTGCGCATTGCGCGACCTGTTTGGGTCGCCCATGATGGGCCGGTGAGTCGCTGACTCTTGGGGGCCACGACAGGTTGGGGGGAATACCTGTCTTGAACGGCAATGCCGTCTTGCATCCTTTCGGCGCGCCCTGCGCCTGCCCTGACGCGTGCGCGGGTCCGCACCGTCGTTCCGTCCTCATTCTGCTTCAACTTCAGCTGCCGGGAGACCGATGATGCCTGCTCCGCTTTTCGGAACGCCTTTCGACCAGACTGTGGAATCGACCACCAGCGGGCACCAGATGCGGGCGGACGTTGCGGTGCTCGCCGACGGGTCGCACGTGATCGTATGGGACACCGAGAACAAGGACGCATCCGGCAGCGCGGTGGTCTTTGCGATCTTCGGCCCGACTGGAGCTCAGACGTCCTTCGAGGTTCAGGTCAACGGAACCACGACGGGAAATCAGGAAAGGCCCTCCGTCACCGCACTTACCGACGGGGGCTTCGTCGTGACCTGGGAAACGCCCAACGATGGTTCGAGCGCCGGTATCTATGCCCGCCAGTACGACTCCACCGGCACTGCGTTGGGCACCGAGTTTCGGGTGAACAGCACGACGGCGAGCACGCAGATGCACTCCGACGTGACCGGCCTTACCGATGGGGGCTATGTTGTGACCTGGCAGTCCTTTGCCCAGGACGGATCCGATTACGGTATCTACGGCCAGCGCTACGATGATTCCGGCACCCCGCAAGGCGCGGAATTCAAAGTGAACACGTACACGGCCTTCGAGCAAGTCGACTCCTCGGTGGCAGCATTGAACGGCGGCGGGTTCGTCGTCACTTGGAGCTCCCGCCTCCAGGACGGAGACGACTGGGGCGTATTCGGCCAGCGCTACGACGCCGCCGGAAATCCGACTGGAGCCGAGTTCCGAGTCAACACGACCACGGCGGGGCCCCAGCAATTCTGCGAGGTCGCGGGTCTTGCCGGCGGTGGGTTCGTGGCGGTGTGGGAGGGGGTCGACGTGTCGGGCACGGGCATCTTCGCCCAGCGATACACCGCCGCGGGCACGAAGATCGGCGTAGAGATCCTGGTTAACGCCGACACTCAATTCGACCAGTCGACCGCGCACGTGACGGGTCTGGCGGACGGCGGCTTCGTCGTCACCTGGGCATCGCCCGACGAAGACCAACTCGGCGCCTTCGCGCAACGGTTCGATACGAACGGGCAGCCGGTCGGGGAACAGTTCCGGCTGAACTCAGGAACCATGAGCTGGCAGTTCGACGCCGCCGTGGCGGGTTACGCCGACGGCGGCTTCGTCGCGGCATGGCAGTCTTTCGGACAGGACGGAGACGGCTACGGAATCTATCAACAGAACTTCCACGCTGCCGAAGACGGCTTCGGAACCGATCAGCAGGATCGTATGCTCGGCACGAGCGACAACGACTACCTTTCGGGCCTCAACACCGACGACGACCTCTACGGTTATTCCGGGGACGACGTCCTCAACGGTGGAGCGGGATCCGACCGCCTGATCGGCAGCTCCGGATGGGATGAAGCGAGCTATGAGCAGGCGACCGCCGCAGTCAGCATCAACCTGCTGATCAACAACCACTTCGGAGACGCCGCGGGCGATACCTTCAGCTCGATCGAGCAGTTTCGCCTCTCCGCCTATAACGACCGCTTCATCGGCGCTGCGGCGGACGACACGGTGTTCGGGCAGGCGGGCGACGACCAGCTGACCGGCGGCAAGGGCGCCGACTATCTCGACGGCGGCGCCGGCAGCGACGTTCTCCAGGGCGGCAAGGGCGGCGATGTGCTGATCGGCGGCACCGGCTGGGACGAGGCGAGCTACGCCCAGGACGCGGTCCAGGTGACGGTCGACCTCGCCGGCGGTTCGAACGGCGGCACCGCGGCCGGCGACGTCTACCAGTCGATCGAGCAGTTCACGCTGTCGCAGCTCAACGACGTCTTCATCGGCGCCGGCGGCAACGACACCGTCTACGGGGCGGGCGGCAACGACCAGCTCACCGGCGGCGGCGGGACCAATTATCTCGACGGCGGCACCGGCGACGACATTCTCAACAGCGGCCTGGGCGTCGACCAGCTGATCGGCGGTCAAGGCACGGACGAGGTCCGCTATACGGCCGCGTCCGCGGCGGTGACGCTCAATGTCGCGACCGGGACCCACGGCGGCCAGGCCGCCGGGGACGAACTCGTCTCGATCGAGCGCTACCGGCTCAGCACCTTCAACGATACCTTCACCGGCAGCGGGGCGGCGGAGCTCGTCTACGGCGACATCGGCAACGACGCGATCAACGGCGGCGGCGGCAACGACGATCTTCGCGGCGAGGCGGGCAACGACAGCATCGACGGCGGCACCGGCGCGGACGCGATGGCCGGCGGGATCGGCAACGACAGCTATGTCGTGGATGCGGCGGGCGACGTCGTGACGGAGCTCAACGGCGAAGGCACGGACAGCGTGCAGAGCTCGGTCACCTTCAGCCTGGCGGGGCGCTATATCGAGAACCTGACATTGACCGGCGCCAGCGCGATCAACGGCACCGGCAATTCGCTCGACAATGTGATCACGGGCAATGGTGCCGCAAATTCCCTCTCCGGCGCCGACGGCAACGACACTTTGAACGGCGGCGGCGGGATCGATTCGATGAGCGGGGGGATCGGCAACGACACCTACATCGTCGACAACAGCGCCGATGTGGTGAGCGAGGCGAGCGGGGCCGGCACAGACACCGTGCAGAGCTCGGCGAGCTTCAGCCTCGCGGGGCAATATGCCGACAATCTGGTGCTGACCGGCGCCGGCGCCATCAACGGATCGGGCAACAGCCTTGCCAACACCATCACCGGCAATTCGGCTGCGAACAGCCT
>DASVVY010000130.1:0-9656 GCA_036386335.1 Allosphingosinicella sp.
GAAGGCGCGCGCGAACCGATCCGGGTCGGTCGGCCGCCGACCCGTGAACAGCAGGCGCATATATTCGCGGATATGGTTCCGCGGCGAGTCCGGCTTGATCAGGGTTGTGCCGCGGGCAGCGCATGCCAGTTCCAGCCGCTCCCTCGCTATTGTCCAAGGGGCCGACCGGTCCTGTCCCGGCCCCACTGTTTCCACGAGCATGGCGGTCTCAATCCGAATGCCGGGGGCCACATATAGGCCGACGACCTGCACTTCATCCCGGACGGTCGCCTCGACGCACAGCCCGATGCTGACCGGTGGCCGGCTGCCTTCCGTGTCCTCGAACACCAGGGCGATGTGAGAAACGGCTTCGCTGCGTAGGAACTCATATTCGTTGAGCTGGCCCAGGCAATAGCCGCGCAGAGTCCGCTCGGATCGGCCGCCTCCGCTCTCACCGGCGGAGCTGTTGAAGCGATAGAGCCGGCGTGAGCCGCCGGTCATCACAGTCTGGATGAGATCGATCAGAGTCGACTTGCCTGACCGGTTCTTGCCCAGGATGGCGGCATCGCCGGTGATGGCGAGATCCTCGCGGGTGAACAAATGCCACTGGACGAGGACGATGCGGCTCAGCTGCATCATGGCTGCGGCTCCGCTCCCGCCGCGGCCTCGGCCGGCTCCTCCACCTCCTGATAGTCCGCGCGCGCGAGCAGCTGCTCGAGCTGAGCAAGGAAATCGTCGCCGGCGACCGTCGCTATCAGCGCGCGGATGGTGAGCTCCATATCCTGGGCCTCGTCATCATAGGGGCCGAGTCGCGCAATTGCCCGGCGCTCGAGCGACTGCACCACCTCCTTGAATTCGGTGATGGAGAGAGCTGGCCTGCGCGCCCGCGCGACCATGTCCTGATAGGCGTAATAAGCTTCGTTCAAGGTGACGAGGACGCTGCCATGGCGCTGCACGTCCCCTTCCTGAATGCTCTCCTCCCAGAGGCGGCGCAGGAGGAGCAGCACCAGGGTCTCGTCGATCCGCATACGCGGCGGGCTGATCAGCTCAGTGTCGGGGAGGAGACCGGCCCAACCCTCGCTCTCGCGTACCACCAGCCGATAGCCGGCGACCTCAAAATAGTCGCCGACCAGGCGCTCGATATCTGGCCGCAGCAGGGTCTCGAGCAAGGTGGAAGATCCGCGATCCTCAACGTGGATGAACTGGTGCCGCAGCAAATGCCCGATCGCCTGCGTGGCACGCTGCGCCCGGCGCGGGTCCTTTGCCTCCAATGCGACAAACTCAGCGAGCATAAGGCGCCTCCAGCGTAACGTGATCGGCGAGGCGCCGAACGGTGAAGCCGCGGCAGGCGAGCCAGGGATTGTTGACTTCGGCCTCGTCGGTCCGGCTGAAGCTGAAGCCGCTTCGCAGGTGGACGACCAGCGGATGAATGTCGTCACTCGTCTCCCCCGTCGCCGCGACCGCTAGGCGCAGCGCCTCGAAGGCGAGAAAGTCGTCGACCGTGTCGATCCGGAAGGTGCCCGCTTCCGTTTCTCCGAAAGGCGGCACGCGCCGCTCGAGGAAGCGGCTGACCTGCTCAGGCGTGATCGTGAGCCGGTCGAGATATTCGCGCTCGAGCCGCTTGCGAAGCTCGCGCAGTGGATCGGTCGGCGGGAGCACGAGAAAGCCGCCGATGACCGGCGCGCGCATGTTGCGTGGCCGCGCGAGCAGGAAGGGCGAGAGCGGGTTCTGCCGCGGCTCCAGCGGGCCGGGTATGTCGAGCGTGCGGCCGCGGGCGTGGTGCAGCCTGTCGAGCTGGAGCAAGAGCGGCTCGCTGCGCATCAGATAGCTGCCGCTGCGTCGGCCCGCATAACGGACGGTGTTGCGCAGCCGCGTCTCGAGACGAGCCCGGTGCTGCTGGATGCGCTCGAACGCCTCTTCGATTCGCTCGAACACGCGGCGGACCTTCGCGATATCGTCATAGACGATGTCGCGTGCCGCTACCTCGCTCGCCGCCATCCGGGCCTCGAAATAGGCGGCGGAGACGGCGCCCACGTCGATCACCGAATCCTCCAGCGCGTCGAGGGCGGCGAAGATGCGATGGCGAAAGCGGTAGGGGTGTGACTTGGTCGTGATCGCGGCATAGTCCTGCAGCAGCACGCGCTCGACGAAATCCTTGAAATAGTGCCGGAGGCGCCGGCCGATCGTGTCGCTTTCGAGGACTTGGCGGTCGATCTCGCGCAGCGCCGAGAGGACGCTGCGGAGGTAGCGGCCGAAGGAGGCGGAATCGCGCGCCGCCTTGTTGAGGCCGAGCGCGTTGTCGCGCGCATTCAGCTGGAGCGCGTCCAGCGCGTTCTTCACCTCGATGACCAGCCCGCCCAATTGCTCGGACATGCCCTCGCGCAGGCTACACAGGAATTCGACCAGGCGCATGGCCCCTTGCGGCATGTCAACCGTCACCTTGAGGCCGTAAGGCGTTTCCTCCAGCCATCCTGTAGCGCACAGCCGGTTGTAGATATGGCGTGCGCGCACCATCGCCTCGTTGCTGGCCTGGGAATCGGCTGTGTCGACGCGCCGCCGCCGGAGCCGCCGGCCGCGGCGGGTGATGACCTGGTCGAGGACGACGGGGGCTTCATCCTCCCGCCACAGGTCGGCATGGTGGCCGAGCCGTTCGTAGATCAGGCCGACGATCTCCGCCTGGGTGGGAAAATGCAGGTCGGAGCGGAAGAAATCCTCATAGATCGCGATCAGAACATGCTCGTAGAGGTGCCGGTTCGAGCCCGAAAAGAGAGTGAAGATGTCCGGGTTGAGTTGGCCGAACAGCATCAGCCCCAATCCCTAGCGAAGGCGGCGATGATCATGCCGCCTGCCCCGCGAGCAGGATTCGGTTGGCCGACACGTGCCGGAAGGCCTTGGAGCGGCAGGTCAAGAGGATGATCTGCATGCGCTCGGCCGCTTCCTCGAGGAGCTCGGTCATGATCTCGAGCCGACTGTCGTCGGAATAGACAAGAGGGTCGTCGAGGATCAGCGAGACGGGCGCGTCCTTTTCGAGCAGCAGATCGGCAAAGGCAAGCCGCGTCAGCACGGCGAGCTGCTCTTGGGTGCCGCGGCTGAGGTCGCCGCAATCCTCGTCGATGCCGTCGCGGGTGATCGCGGAAAGCCCCATCTCCTCGCTGAACAGCAGACCGCAGCCGGGCAGGATCCGCTCCACATAGCGGGCCGCGCGGCGCGTGACGGGGCCCAGGAAGGTGCGCGAGGCGGCTTCGCTCGCCTGCCGCAGCACGGTGCGCAGTAGGGCGAGGGATTCGGTTTCCTGCTCGAGCCGCGCATGATGGCCGTGGGCGGCCTCCTCGGCCTCGCGCGCCTCGGCGAGCTGGCCGGCCAGCCCTTTGGGACCCTCGCTCTGGATGGTCGCTTCGAGCGAGGCGATGCGCTGGACCAGTCGCAGCCGCTCGTCGGAGGCGCGCGCCTTGGCCTGGTCGATATGAGCAATGCTGCGCCTCAGCCGACCCGCATCGAAAGACTGCGCGGCGCGCTTTGCCTGTTCGAGCGCCTCGACGCGGCGCGCAAATTCCTCGCGCGCCTCCTGCAGCCTCGGAGCGACCGAATCCCGATCCTGCTCGGCCTTGAGCGCGGCCAGCTGGCGCTCGGCGGCACTGGCATTGTTGGCGGCAGCGGCCTCCTCCGCCTGGAGCTGCACGAGCCGCTTTTCAGCATCGTGGAGCACGGTGGCCGCGGCTTCATGCTGCCCGAGAGACCGCTGCTCATCCTCGCGGGCGCGCAGCAGGGCCTGGTCGAGGCCGGCAAGATCCGGCTCCTCCTCAGGTGTGTCCTCCGCTGCTGGAGCGGTCGCGAGCATCGCTTTGAGCGCTGCAACACCGGGATCGAGGCCGAGGCTCGCATCGCCCGGACAGAGCGCCTCGATGCGCCGCTTGATTTCGGTCATGTCATGGCGCGCGGTCTTGGCGGCGCCGTTGCGGGCGATCGCCGCGGCATAATCATCCACGCCCAGGGTCTTCAGCATGTCTTCCAGGGCTTCGGTCGCTGCCCGATAGGCGGCATCCGCGGAACGGCCCGATGCGGCGGGCGGCGTCACCTTGAGCTTCATGATCGCTTCGATGCTGATCTCGGTCGGCTTGACGAGGTCGAACCGCCCGGGATCGGCAGGCGCCCCGTCGATCTGGAGGGGATGGTCGCCCAGCATTTCGATCTCGATCCCGACCGCGCCGGCGTCGCGCAGCGCACGGGCCTCGGTGGCCCTACGGTCGAGCCCGCCGAGCGCCTTGAGCGACGCGTCGTCAATATCGTTCTGGACGATGGCGGCCTTGGCCGCCAACGTCTGCTCCAATTGCTCGACTTGCGCCCATTGCGCGCGGGCGCGCTGCAAGGCGGCTGCCCGGGCGCGTCGGGAGGAGAGCTGGCGGGCGTCGCTGACGGCGCGCTCCGCAGCGATGCGGGCCCCGCGGGCCTGGCCCAGCGCGCGGCGCTTTTCCGCCTCTTCCGTAGTGGCGGCCTCATAGAGGCGCTGCCGCTCGGCCCGGTTCGCCTTGGCCTGTTCGAGAAGCGCTGCCGTGGAGGCGATCGCCGCTTCGGCCTGCTCGAAGCGGAGGACCGCCTGCTCCAAGGCACGGACATTGGCCTCGCTTGCCGCATGCTCCGCCTGCGCCGCGGAGAGGCGCAGCTGGGCGGTCTCGGCGACTTTGAGGTCCTCCTCGAGCTTGCGCCGGCGCTCTGCCTGCTCGGGATCGTCGAGCTCCCGTTCGATCAGCCGCTTTCGGGTTCGTTCCTCTTCGAGGCTGGCGAGCGCCTGCTCGTAAGTGCGCCAGCTGTCCTCGGCCGCGATGCGGCGGCCGCGCGCCGCGACCAGCGCCGCTTCGGCTTCGGCCAATCGGCCGGTAGCCTTGCCGGATTTGGCGGTGCGCAGCGCCGTATAGGCCTCCTCGACGCGCTCCCGGACGAGATCGAACCGGCGCCCGCCGAGGACGGCCCCGACTTCGGCCTCGAGCGCGCCGCGGACCTGCTCGCACACAAGCTGGCCCGGCGCCTCGATCGCGAGCGCGCTCGCCTGCTCGACCCAGAGGAGGCCGAGGGCGCCGCGGGTCTCCGGGTCGCTGCCGCGGTTATTGCCTTTCTCGAAGCCGAGCAGCGATTGAAGCCGCTCCTCGGCGGCGTCGCTTTCGATGCGGCCCGTCCGGCCTGTGAGGACGATCGAGGGCGCCTTCAAGAACTGCTTCTCGATCTGCCAGCGATCGGCGCCGAGTTCGAAGGTGACCGCCACCCGGGGGGCCACATCATCGCCGAACGGGCAGAAAGAGCGGACCAGCTCGGTCTTCGCCGAGTGGCGGATGAACAAGGCGGCGCGAAGCGCTTCGAGCAAGGTCGACTTGCCGGCCTCGTTGGGCTCGACCAGGATGTTGAGCCCGTCGGTGAATCCAGCGATCTGGATCGGCTGGCGGAACTTGCGGAAATTGGCGAGCGCGAGCGAGCGGAGCTTCATGTCACCGCCTCGTTCTGCACGCGCATCGCCTCGATGTAGAGGCGCTCGAGCGCCGCGCTGGCGAGAGCGGCTCCGGGGCCGCCCGCGTCGACCTGCGCCTGCAGGGTCGCCGCGGCCGCCGCCAGCGTGCCTTGGACGTCGATCTGGGCGAGGTCGTCCTGGGTGGGCCGCGCCATCAGCTGATCATGGGAGACGCCGAGCCAGCGAAGCTCGTGCGCCAGTTCGTCGAGCGCGTTAAGGATGGCGACGCGGTCGGCAAGCGAGGCCGAGCCCCTGAGGGTGAGGTCGAGCAGAAGGCGGTCGAGATGACCGCTCTCCCGGAGCGAGCGGAGCGAATGCGTGAAATCCTCGCGGCCGAGCAGGTCCCATTGCCGGGAGAGCCAGCGGAAGCGGCCGGTCTCGACGCGCTGCAGGCACGGCGCCGCACCGGGCGCGATCTCCGCGACGATGACGCTGCCCGGCTCGTCCTTGCCGAAGCCGTCCACTTCCGGGGTTCCGCTATAGGCGGTGCGCTCGTTGATCTGCAGATGACCGTGCCAGTCGCCGAGCGCCAGATAGTCGAGCCCGGCGGTCTGCGCGCGATCGGGCGGGATCAGGTTGGTCGCCTGACTGCTGCCGCCGAATTCAGTGATCGAGCCATGGGCGAGGCCGATGCGGACGGCGCCGGCCGGCGTCGCCATTTGGGCAAAGGCGGTGGTCGGATCGTCGCGGGTGCGGCGATGCTCGAGCGGGGCGGGCAGGAGCCAGGCCTGGTCTTCCAGCTCGATGGCTTCGGCCTGGTCGTCGACCACCCGGACATTGTCCGGCGCCTTCGCCCGTACGCGCGACCAGAGCCCGTCGGCGCGGGCATGATCATGATTGCCCGGCATCAGCCACCAGGTTGCCGGGGCTCGGGTCATGCGCGAGAGGGCCTGAACCAGGATCCGGTCGCCGGGATCGACATTGTCGAACACGTCGCCGGCGACGAGCACGTGCCGGGCGGAATGCTCCTGCGCGACCGCGCCGATGCGATCGATGACGTCGAGCCGCGCTTCCGACAGCGCCGAACGCACCTCGGCCGGGAAGCGCGCGAAGGGCTTGCCGAGCTGCCAGTCTGCCGTGTGGAGGATGCGGATGCTCAATGGGCATGTCCCGGTGGGGGCGCGTCGGCGCGATGCCGGTCAGACAGGGCTCCCGATCGGACGAACCTACAATGATTGTTTGCCTTCAAGACGAGCCCCCGACATTCTCCGGCCGCTACCCTGTCTTGCGGCACCGCCGAAAATATCGGCCAATCTTACGGCCTGGGCAAGCCTGCGAAGATGCGTCGGGACCGGTTTATTTTGGATCTAAATGGCTTGCCTCTCCGCGACTTACGTGTCGCAACCGTTACGACATGCGACGGCGCGGAAATGTAGGAGATAGGGCACACGGTGAAGGCATGTTCTGTATCGAGGGGCGAAGCAGCGGCCGCTGTGGCGGCAGTTGCCTTCGCCGCCGAGCAATCAGCAATGAGTTGCGAGCGGAATATCAGCGGCCCTCAATTTAGCTTTCTGATCTTCTCGAGCGCGGAATCGCTCGTTGGCTCCGGCTCCTTCCCCTCCAGTCGCTCCGAAATCTGGTTTAATAGCCGTTCGAACGCTTCGTTCGCGGCCGCCAGCTGAGCGCGGTCCGGACGCGGCAAGCCGGATGAAAATTGCATTTGGTGACGCATAAGCCTCGCCAGTATCTCCCACTGCAGTCCGACATTGCGCTGCACCCGCTCAGCCCGCCGCTCCAGCCTCGCCAGCGCCGCATCGAAGCCATCCTCCTTCGAGGGGGCGTTCCGCCGCATCAAGTAGGCTTCGAACGCCTCCTTCAGGAGGTCGGATCGTGCCCGGCCAGTCGCCTCTGCCATCCGGGCGAGGCGAGCGCTGTCTTCCGCCGAGAGGAAAAGCTGGTGACGAATCTTGCGCGGCTTCATCGAGACGGCTCCTGAATGGAGACCAGCTTACGCGCAGCGCCGCAGCCAGCGGAGTGCCTCTCCGCCGCAACTGAACGCCCCACGTTCGTCCGCTCGTTACATGCCGATCTCTGGCCCCGACCGCTCCCGCCCGAGCGTCCAGCTGATGCCGCCGGACCTACGTATCCTGCCGGTGATCTCCCGCCCGAGCGCCCGCTCCAGTTCCGGCCGCCACGGCACCAGGCTGAACTCTCGGGACCGTTCAACCAAGGCGTAGCTTCCGGACGAGGTGTCAATGCGACGGCGGCAGATACCCGATATCTGCTCCCCCGTCTCCGTCCAGTCCCACTCAAGGCCGAGCTCCTTGCTCAGCTGAGCCCCCAGCGCGCGAAGCTCGCGCTGCCGCAGCTTCGCGTCCATGTTCGGATCGAACTGAAGCATGCCGTCCTTCGCCTCCACCAAGCCTTGTTCGATCAGCCACTGTTGCCGCCGATGAAGCGCGTCGTGAACTTCCTTCCCGTAGCCGCGCTCCGGGATCTCCTTCCAGGCGGCCTGCCTCAACTGACCGTCGAGCCAGCTCGGCCCGTTGTTCACCGCCTCGGCCTCAAGCTCAAACCGCGCCAGCACCTGGATGCGGACGGGCACGGCCCGCGCAGCTCGCCGCTCATGCTCGAGCACCTGGTCCGTGTAGTCGGACGGGACGCGCCATGTGCCATCGGCGTCTCGCTCCACGCCGACACCGGCGCGCCGGAGCGCCTCGAGCCGCCGGATATGCGCCTCCGCGAAGGCGATGCTCGCGCTTTTATCGTGGAGAAGGTGGCGCTCCAGCGAGTACTCCCCTTGCCACGCCCCTGCCACGGCCGCGATCGTAACGTCCGCCTTGCGCAGCTGCGGTGTCACCGGCTCGAGCCGCACGACGCTGCCGATCGGCGTCGGCTCCGTCGAGCGGCCGATATCGACATAGTGGGTGCGCCCGTCGATCCCGTCGATAACGAGGCAGCGCCGGTCGTGGTCGTCGTCGGCAGGTCCGCGGTGCACGACCTTCCCGACCACAGGAACCTGCTCGGCCTCCAGGCTCTCGATCACGTACAGCTCCGGCCGCCGCGTGAGCTTCGCCGCCGTCATCGCCCGATGCATGGTCGCGATGATGTCTCGCCGCCGCCCCAGATCGCGGAGCGTCTGCTCGGCGTCGGGCGACAGGCGCCAGGAAAGCGGCCCCTCCCGCTCCGCCAGCTCCATCCGCTCGAGCTTGCGAGCTCGGCTGATCAACAGCTGCTGATAGCTGCCTTTGCCGTCCCAGGCGCCGGGCTCCTGCCGCAGATCGACGACGCCCTCCTGCGCCCGCCCGATCAGGCTGCGGTCCAGCGAGGTCAGCCGGTCGGCGTCCACCTCGCGCGCTAGCTGCTCCTGCACCTCCAGCTCGCTCTGAGGCCCGAGCCATCGTGTCATGATCTCCGAAGCGCGGCCGCGAATCCCGTGCGCGATATAGTCGCCGGCGATGTTGAGGGTCTTCCCGTCCTCGGTCACGCCGCGGACCAGCACGTGAGTGTGCGGGTGGCCGGTGTCGAAATGGTCGACCGCCACCCAATCGAGATTGGTTCGGAGATCCTCCTCCATCTTCGCCATCAGGTCCCGCGTGAAGCCGCGGAGGTTCTCAAGCGCGGCGCCATCCTCCGGCGAGACGATGAACCGGAACTGGTGGCGATCGCCCTCTCCGCGCTCCAGGAAGGCCTTGCCGTCGGCATCATCGGTGAAGGTCGAGTAGAGCCGCCCCTGCTCGCCCTCCCGCGTCACCCCGTCCCGCTGCACATAGCGCAGGTGCGCGGCGGCTGCGGACATCGCCTTCGGGCCGCGCAGCTTCACCACCCGCGCCTTGAGCGTCACGCGGCGCGCCCGAACGCGCATGCCGGAGAGCGGGTCTCGCGACCAGCCGGAGCCCTGCCCCACCCGACCTGCGATGAGGCCGCCCCGCCCGCGCGCATTGAACCGGCCTGGGCGTGGGGCCCCGCCGCCGATCGCCGGCAGCTTCCGCGGGTTCACGCCTGCGCGAGCCAGCCGCTCGATCACTAGGCCGTGGAAGGAGCGCGCGCTCCGGCGGCCCTTGCTGCTGGGCATCCGGCCGAGCCGCGGCTCGAACCTATTCTCGTCGTCTGCCATTCGAAAGGATATGCGCCAGCGACAATTCCGGCTAAAGTACCTCTCCGGCGAACGGCGGAAATCTGCCGTTTCATGTGTCGTAAGGGCGACTGAGTCTCTCTACCACACAGGCGCCGAGACACA
>DASVVY010000131.1:0-28037 GCA_036386335.1 Allosphingosinicella sp.
ACCCGCGCTCGCGCCTTCCAGTTCGTCGAGCTCGGCGAGACCGGCGCGCAGGATGCCGGCGGAAGCCGCGCCTCGGCCCACGTCCTGTTCCGGAACGCCCTTCGCGAGGCGGGCGAGCTCGGCCGGTTCGGCGCCCCGGTGTCCTCCGGCGGCGGGCAGCGCGAGCCGCGCGCCAACGACCAGCGCGACTTCCCGCTCGAGGAGGTGCCGGGGACGGGCCTGCTCGGCTCCAACGTCAACCGGCCGCAGGACGTGCTCCTCACCCGCTTCGACGCAGCGGCTTTGGTGCCGGTGCTGCAGGGGCGGCAGCTGCTCCTGGTCCATGCAGAACGGGCAAGCGACATCCTCCAGGTGCTGGCGCTGAAGCGTGAATTCCCGAACCTGAGGCTGGTGCTGGTCGGCGCCACCGAAGGGTGGACGATCGCCGACCGCATCGCCTCGGCGCGGGTGCCGGTGATCGCCAACGCGCTGAACGATCTCCCGTCGACCTTCGAGCAGCTCGCGGCGACCCAGTCGAACGTCGGCCGGTTGCGGGCGGCGGGCGTCGAGGTGTCGCTCGGCATGATCAACGACGAGGAGGCGCGGCAGATCAGGGTGATCCGCCACTATGCAGGCAACCTGGTCGCGATCGCCCGCGTGCCGGGCGCCTCGGGTCTCAGCTGGGGCCAGGCCTTCGCCGCCATCACCTCTAAGCCGGCCGAGGCCTACGGCCTCGGCGGCGAGTACGGGTCGCTCCAGCCCGGCCGCCGCGCCGACGTCGTGGTCTGGGACGGCGACCCGCTCGAAACGGATTCGCTGCCGGTGATGGTGATGATCGACGGCGTCCAGCAGCCGCT
This sequence comes from Allosphingosinicella sp., assembly GCA_036386335.1. GTDB lineage: Bacteria > Pseudomonadota > Alphaproteobacteria > Sphingomonadales > Sphingomonadaceae > Allosphingosinicella. Next base: position 837 of record DASVVY010000131.1, read on the forward strand.
CGAGACCCGCCAGACCAAGCTTCGCGACCGCTACCGCACCCCGGGCGAGGGCGCGCTACCCAAAGCCTACGAGCGCCGCTGAGCGGATTCCTCCTCACCGAGGCCGCCGCGCGGCTGGCGCTCGGTCGAATCGATCGCGTCGAGCACGGCCTCGGGGGCCACGTTGCGCTTCATCTCCTCGACCTCGGGATCATCGCCGCGCGCGAGGCCGAGATGCTGCTCGATCGCTCCCACCATATGGACGAGCTTCGTGATCTCGTGCTCGGAGAGGAGGCTGATCTGGAGGTCGAGTTCCGCCCTCTTCTCGGCCGCGGCCGCCATCCGGTTCTGGGTGATGAGAACGAAGGTGGAGAGGAAGATCGCTTCCACCGATGCGATCATCGCGAGGACGACGAAGCTCTCGTCCCACGGCGAGAGACCGAGGAAGCCGAGATTGGCGACGATCCAGAAGCCGTAGAGCGCGAGGTGCAGGTAGACGAACAGCATCGACCCGCTGAAGCGAGTGATCGCGTTGGCGAGCCTCTCCTCGACGGTCGCGCGGGCGGCTTCCTCCCGGCGGCGGCGCTCCAGGGCCGCGATGTTGCGCTGGAGCGCGCTGTTGAGGCCGTCCGGCTGGGGCGGCGGGACGGTGGGATCGAAGCTCATCAGGCGCCTTCCTGGAGGAGGCGGTCGGCCTCGGTGAGCGGGGCGTCGTCGCCAGGACCGGCGCGCCGGGCGACGGTGGCGGTGGCGGCGACGTCCATGGCGACGTTGCCGGTGGTGCGGACGATGTCGGGCAGCGTCTCGACCGCGAGCAGCACGACCAGGGGCTCGATGGGCACGCCCATGGCGAGGCAGATCGGCGCGATCGAGGTGATGAAGGTGATCGACCCGGGCAGGCTCACCGCCCCCAGGGTCGTCGTCGCTGCAGCGGCCACTCCTGCGGCGAGTTGCGCCGGGCCGAGCGGGATTCCGAACCAATAGGCGACGTAGATGGCGACGGCGAGGTTCATCGCCGGGCCGGTGGCGCGGAAAATGGCGACGGCGAGCGGCAGGACGACGCCGGAGCGGGCGACGGGAATGCCGAGCGTCTCCGTGCCGCGCAGCATCGCGGGCAGCGAGGCGAGCGAGGACTGGGTGCTGATCGCGACCGCATGGGCGGGCCCGACGGCGCGGGTGAAGGCGAGGAAGCCGACGCGGCCGCCGATCATCGCCAGCGGCCAGGCGAGGAACCAGACCACGGTGCCGACCGAGGCGACGATCAGGATGTAGTGGAGGAGGGCGCCGAACGCCCCGGCACCGGCACGCGCGCCGACGACATAGGCGAGGGCGAAAACGCCGATCGGGGCAAGCCACAGGATCCAGTTGACCATCACCAGCATCACGTCGGCGATCGCGCGGAACAGGCCTGTGAGGCGCTCGCGCGGCTCGGCGGGGAGGCGAGTGAGCGCGAAGCCGAACACGGCGGTGAACACCATCAGCGGCAGGATCTGGTCGTTCGCCGCCGCTGCGATCGGGTTGGTGGGGACGATCGAGCGGACGAACTGGCCGAAAGTCGGGATGTCGCCGACCTTATCGGTGGAGGCGGAGAGGGCCGCCTTCAGCGCTGCGGCGGACTCGCCCGGCATCGGCCAGAGCTGGAGGAGGAGGGGGGTGAGCAGGGCCGCGAGAATCGACGAGGTCCAGAGCACCGCGAGGAACAGGATGATCGCGCGTCCGGCGAGGCGGCTCGCCCGCGCCGCTTCGGCCGAGGCGGCGATGCCGGTGATGAGGAGCGAGACGATCAGGGGCACGATCGTCATGCGGAGCCCATCCAGCCACAGCCCGCCCACCGGCTCGGCAGCGGCGACGGCGCCGTCTACCCACGCGCCGCCGGCGGCCGCGCTCGCGATCCCGAGCAGGAGGCCGAGGACCAGAGCGGCAAGGATGCGGGTGGCTTGCGACATTCGTTTCCCTCGGCTGTGCGCGCGGTGAATGCCGCGCCGGGCCGAAAGGTTCAAATGCCGAGGCGCGACGGGTTCGCCTTTTTCGCCGGTCGCGCTATCAGGCAGGCAATGAGAGCGGGGGACCGGCATGACGCGTAAGTTCTTCGGCACCGACGGTATTCGGGGCCGCACCAACCAGGAGCCGATGACGGCGGAGATGGCGCAGCGCGTCGGCCAGGCCGCCGGCGCGCATTTCCTGCGCGGCGACCATCGCCACCGGGTCGTGATCGGCAAGGACACCCGGCTGTCCGGCTACATGATGGAGACGGCGCTCATTTCCGGCTTCACCAGCGTCGGGATGGACGTGGTGATGGTGGGGCCGGTGCCGACTCCTGCGGTCGCGATGCTGACCCGGTCGATGCGCGCCGACCTCGGCGTCATGATCTCGGCGAGCCACAATCCGTTCGTCGACAACGGCATCAAGCTGTTCGGCCCGGACGGCTACAAGCTCTCCGACGCGGACGAGGCCGCGATCGAGACGCTGATCGACGCCAAGCCGAACCTGGTCGCGGCCGAGCTGATCGGGCGGTCGCGCAAGATCGAGGATGCCCGCGGCCGCTACATCCACTTCGCCAAGTCGACCTTCCCCGAGGAGCTTCGGCTCGACGGCCTCAAGATCGTCGTCGATTGCGCGAACGGCGCCGCCTACCAGGTTGCGCCTTCCGCGCTTTGGGAGCTCGGCGCCGAGGTGGTGGCGATGGGCGTCTCGCCCAACGGCCTCAACATCAACGACGGCTGCGGCTCGACCGCGCCGGGCGCGCTGCAGGCGCGCGTGGTGCAGGAAGGCGCCCATATCGGCATTGCCCTCGACGGCGACGCCGACCGGGTGATCATCGTCGACGAGAAGGGGCGGATCGTCGACGGCGACCAGCTTATGGCGGTGATCGCGATGAGCTGGGCCCGCCGGGGCCTCCTCGAAGGGGACGGCATCGTCGCGACGGTGATGTCGAACCTGGGGCTCGAGCGGTACCTCCAGTCGAACGGGCTGGAGCTCGTCCGTACCAAGGTCGGCGATCGCTACGTGCTGGAGGCGATGCGCGAGCGCGGCTTCAACGTCGGCGGCGAGCAATCCGGGCACATCATCCTTTCCGATTACGCGACGACCGGGGACGGGCTCGTCGCCGCCCTCCAGATCCTCGCCTGCCTGGTCGAGAGCGGCGAGCCCGCCAGCGAGCTCCTCCACCGCTTCGACCCGCTGCCGCAGCTCTTGAAGAACGTGCGCTTCGGCGGCGGCGCGCCGTTGGAGGCGGACAGCGTCAAGTCGGTGATCGCCTCGGCCGAGCAGCGCCTCAAGGGCGTCGGCCGCCTCGTCATCCGCAAGTCCGGCACCGAGCCGCTGATCCGGGTGATGGCGGAAGGCGAGGACGAGGCGCTGGTCGAGGAGGTGGTCGACAGCATCTGCGAGGCGGTGAAGGCGGCGTGATGATCACCCCGAAGAGTGGTAGTTTTCGGAGGCCCCTCAGAAGGAGGAAGGGCTGATGCTCGAGCTTCGCCCCGATTGCGAGCGGTGCGGGCGGGACCTGCCTCCGGACAGCTCGGACGCGCGGATCTGCACCTTCGAATGCACCTTCTGCGTTGATTGCGTGAGTGGGCCGCTCGGCGGCGTCTGCCCCAATTGCGGCGGCAATTTCGAGCCGCGGGCGATCAGGCCGGCGGACAAGCTCGAGCGCTTCCCCGCCTCGACGGTGCGCAAGGGGCCGCGGTGACGCCGCCTCGGATCCTCATCATCGCCGGGTCCGACAGCGGCGGCGGCGCCGGAATCCAGGCGGACATCAAGACGGTGACGATGCTCGGCGGGTTCGCCATGACCGCGATCACCGCGCTCACCGCGCAGAACACGGTGGGCGTCGGCGGCGTGCATCAGGTTACCGCCGCCTTCGTGCTCGAGCAGATCGATGCCGTCCTGTCCGACCTTGGCGTGGACGCGGTGAAGATCGGCATGATCGGCGCTTCGGACACCGTCCATGCGGTTGCCGGGCGGCTCGAGCAGCTTGCCGTCCCGATCGTGTTCGACCCCGTCATGATAGCCACCAGCGGTTCCACGCTCGCCGACGCGGAGACGATCGACGCCTTCGGCCGCTTGATGGCGATTTCAACGCTCGTCACGCCCAACATCCCCGAGCTCGAAAGGCTGGCGGGAGTGGAGATATCGGGCGAGGAGGACATGGCCGGGGCGGCGGAGGCGATTTACGAGGAGTTCGGCTGCGCCGTCCTCGCGAAGGGCGGCCATGCGGAGGGCGAGAAGGTTGCGGACCTGCTCGTCTGGGACAAGGGAAGCATCACCCATCATTCGGACCGCCTCGACATCGAGCACACGCACGGGACCGGCTGCACGCTCGCCAGCGCGGTCGCAAGCGGCCTCGGGGCCGGGCTTCCGATGGATCGCGCCGTAGATCGCGGGCTGCGATTCGTGCACGCCGCCCTGCTCGCCGCGCCCGGCTTCGGCCGGGGCAACGGACCGATCGGACATAACCTGGCGACCACGCCCTACCACCATCTGAAGGCGGCGATCGATGCCGACGGGTGGGGCGTCGAGACGTGGGACTCGGTTTGGTCGCCGGAAGGGACCCGGCATTGATCCACAGATTATCATGCCCGATCCAAGCTTTCGCTGGAATGAGGGGCGTGTCCGCAATAGCCTGACCGGCCATGGCGCGGCCCTGCTTCAAGCTCGAGAGACCCTATCCCGACCCCGTTTGCGGGGTGGACGAGGCGGGCTGCGCGCCGCTGGCCGGGCCGGTGGTGGCGGCAGCGGTGGTGCTCGACCGCGAGAAATTTCCCCGCGGAATCGACGATTCGAAGGTGCTGCCGGCGCAGACCCGCGAGGCGATCTGCGCTAAGCTCTACAGGGTAGCGCGGGTCGGCGTCGGCATGGCCAGCGTCGAAGAGATCGACCGGATCAACATCTACTGGGCGCGCATGTTGGCCATGACCCGCGCGGTCGAGGCGCTCGGCTTCGACCCGGCGATGGTCCTCGTCGACGGCAATCGCTGCCCGCGCTGGGAGCGACCCTCGGTGGCGATCGTGGCCGGCGACGCCAAATGCCGCTCGATCGCCGCCGCTTCCATCGTCGCCAAGGTGACGCGTGACCGGATCATGGCGGACCATGCGCGGGAGCATCCCGGCTACGGCTGGGAAACCAACAAGGGCTATCCGACGCCCGAGCATTTCCGCGGGCTCGACGCGCTCGGACCGACACCGCTCCACCGGCGGAGCTTCGGGCCCGTGCGCGCCTATTACGAGGCCCGCGACGGCACCGCGCAGATGGGGTCGCAGCAGATACTCGCCGTCTAGGGCTTCTGCCGCGGGGCGAGCCAGCGGTCGAACCAGGCCATGGTTTCTTCGAATACGTTGCGGACATTGGCGGGCGACTGGGCAAGGGAATGCCCTTCGCCCCAGTAGCGCAGCAGCCGCGCGGTTCGGCCGCGGCGGTGGAGGGCGTAGAAGAAGGTCTCCGCCTGCGACATCTGGCCGCGCACGTCATATTCGCCCTGGATCAGGAGCAGGGGCGTCTCGACGCGGTCGACATAGTTGATCGGCGAGTTGCGTTCGTACATCGCCCGGTCCTCATCCGGCGGGCCGCCCAGCGCCCAGGCGCCGCGCTCGATGATCGGCACATTGTCGGATTTCTCATGCTCGATCCCCGGATAGCCCCGGGCCGTGCGGTCGAACTCGCCGTAGAGGAGCGACACGTCGGAGATCCCGGCGATCGCCACCGCGGCGCGGAAGCGGCGGGTCTGCGTGACCAGCGCATCGACGGCATAGCCGCCGAAGCTCTGCCCCAGGACGCCGACCCGGTCGGGATCGGCGATGCCGAGCTCCACCAGGCGCTCCACCGCGGGGAGCACGCCCCCGGGGATGTCGGCATAGGTCTCGTTGCGCGTGCCCTCGCGCCGAAGCGGCATCGACGGGATCAGCACGACATAGCCGCGGGCCGCGTAGAGATAGAGATTGTAGAATCCCGGCATGTGCTTGAGAACGTAATAGCCTTCCGGCCCGGAGATGTGGTTGCGCGGGTAGACCCAGGTGATGAGGGGATAAGGCCGGCCCTCGCGATAGCCGGGAGGCAGGATCACCTGCGCCTTGAGCGGCGCTCCGTCGGTGCTGCGATAGTCGATCACCCGGACGTCGCCCCAGTCAACCTCGGCGAGATGGGTGTCCAGGGTAAGCAGGTCGCGGTTGCCGCCCGCGCCCGCCGAAGTCTCGCGCAGGCGAAGGCCGTCCGCGTCGGCGTCGCGCCACAGGATGCGGGAGGGCTCCAGGGCAACGATGTCGGCCCGGGGCGCAAGCGCGAAGGTCGCCGGAGCGCCGCCATCGAACGGCACGAGGCGATAGTCGGCACTGCCGTCGTTGACGAGGATGTGCGGTGTGGGCCGCACCGGGTCGCTTGGGCCGGCGAGGTATGAGCCTTTGGGCAAGGCGACGCCCGGCACCTCCACGAACCGGCGCCGGTCGAGATCGAGCCGCACCAGCCCGCCTTCGCGGCCGAGCCCGTAGAAGGTGCCGCGGGGAGAGCGGCGGAGTCCGCCCGGGGCCTCGCCTCTCTCGATGGGGGCACCGGCGCTGCCGCCCGCGGAGAGCAGCCACCAACCGGATTCCGCCCCGCGGTCAAGGCGCGCGAGGATCCGGCGCGCGTCTAGCCAGAAGAGCGGCGCCTCGTGCGGGAATTCGACGCCGGCGTCCGCCGTCCCGATCGTCACACCCTCCGGCCCGGCGCGCGACACCGACAGGTCAGAGGCCGAGGCCAGGAACAAAGGAGTCGTCGCCGCGCTCCCGCTCCCCCGCGCACGCAATGCAACCCTGTGGGAGTCCGGCGACCACGACAGGAGCTCGAGCGGGTAGCGGCCCTCGGACGGCGGAGTCGCCCAGCGGACAGCGCCGCCGCCGGCGAGGTCGATGAAGCCGAGCCGCCGCTCCGCCGCCCAGGCACCGTCATTATAGGGAAGATGCTCGCCGGCGGCTGCAGCAATGGTGCCGGTCGTCGCCAGGACAGCGGCCCGCCGCCCGTCTGGCGCCACGCTCAGCGCGAGGGCGCCGCGGAACGGGTAGACCGGCACCTCGGCCACGGTCGCCGCGGCACCCGTGGCCACGTCGATCGTCCTGACGAAGGCGCGCCGCGCTCGCTCCGCCTCCGCAACGCGCGCCTCGCCGCTGCCGGACGCGCTGACGGTCGGCGCCCGACCCTCGCGCAGGGCCGCCGCCGTCTCGGCCGTGTGCCGGACCGGTCGCTGGTAGGCGTCGATGAGGCCCGATACCTCCCCCTCGGGCAGCATGACGGCCAGCAGGCGGCGCTCGTCCAGCCAGAGGAAGGGCGCATTCTCGTCGCCGCCGCAGCGGCTGGGGATGGTCCCGCCAGCGGCGCCGCCGCGCAGGTCCAGCCCGTACAGCGGCGAGCCGTAGCGGGTCTGCGTCATCACCGGCGCTGAGCTCAGGCGCGACAGCAGCCCCGTCCTCCCGTCCCAAATGTAGATATGTACATTGTCGCCGCCGCGCGGTTCGTTTCCTTCCGGCCGCGTCGACAGCATGGCGAGGCGGCGTCCGTCCGGAGACCAGGCGGCGCACCAGAAGCCGGCCGCCGCGGCGGCGCCTTGGGTGAGGTTGCGCCGCTCGCCGGTCGCGCGGGAGATCAGCCAGACGTCGCTGCGGGACGGATCGGTCTCGTAGGGCGCGCGCCCGTAGACCTCGCCCGGCCGGGCCGGCCGCTGCACGACCGCCGCGATCGAGGAGCCGTCCGGCGAGACCGCAACGTGGTCGATCTGTACCGTGTCGAGCACGTCCTCGATGGTGAGCGGGCGCCCCGCCGCCGCGGCGGCACCCGGCAGCGGGCCGAGCAGGACGAGGAACACGATCAGACAAAGCTGCTTCAACTCGGCTCCTCCCCAAGGCACGGAGCGAGGCTATGCCAAGGCCGCAGCCTGCGCCAGCGATTGCAGGCGCCGGGTTTCAGCCGTTGATGGAGCCATGCACGCCCCTCAGTCGGTGCCGGACGCGAATTCCCTGGGGCTGCGGTCGGGCGGCAGCGGGGTCGCCTCGGCGAGGCGGGCCATCTCCAGCGCCGCCTCCGGCCCCTCGAGCTTGTCGTCGGTCATGTAGACGTAGGTGCCGACCTGGGTCTCGGCGAACAGCGCCTTGGCGAAGCCGGCGGGGAGCCGGATGCAGCCGTGCGAGGCGCGGTGGCCGGGGACGTGGCCGGCGTGGAGGGCGATGCCGTACCAGTTCAGGCGCTGCATGAACGGCATCGGCGCGTCGTCGTAGCGGGCCGAGCGGTAGAAGCGGCGCTTCTCAAGAATGCGGAAGGGACCGACGGGGGATTCGCGGCCTTTGACGCCGCTAGAGACCGTCGAGACGCCGATCAGCGTCCCCCCGCGGTAGACGAAGGCGCGCTGGTCGGCGAGGCTGATGACGATTTCGAGCGGGCCCTCGCTCGCGAGCTCCGGCTTCCACACATAGCGTCCGGCCTTGAGCTTCACCGCGGCGAGATCGGGCGCGGCCGCGGGCTCCGCCGCCGTCGCGGGAGCGGCGAACGCGACGAGGAGCGCGAGCAGCGCAGAGAGACCAACACGAATCATGGAGACGCCTTTATCCGCCGAAACTGAACCTGGGTGAAACAACGCGCATGCGGTCTTCTGGTGCCGCGGCGCCGCTTTGCACCGGGGCTGAGTCCTCGCGGCAACACCACTGCATGTTGAGACCTCGGCCCGGCGCCGACCTCCATTAGTAGCGCGGGACTCGTTTCGTTCGCGGTACGTTAACCGCTTTGTGAGACCGCGCTGGTGAAGCCTTGTTCTTGACGGCGGACTCCGCCTGACTCACCCTGAACGTCTTGTGCTGAAAACCGGGGGCGGTGACGAATGACTGCATTGGTGCGGGTGGGGGATCGCGGGCGCCGTACCGCGAAGATGGCACCGGCGGCCGACCTGCCGCTGGGGCAGATCCTCCAGGAGGATTGCGTCGCGGCGATGGCGAAGCTCCCCTCCGGGTCGATCGACATGATCTTCGCCGATCCGCCCTATAACCTCCAGCTCGGCGGCAATCTCTTCCGCCCCGAAGGCGGTCTGGTCGATGCAGTCACCGACGATTGGGATAAATTCGAGACCTTTGCCGCGTATGACGAGTTCACCCGCGCTTGGCTTAAAGAGGCGCGGCGGATCCTGAAGCCGGACGGCAGCCTGTGGGTGATCGGCAGCTACCACAACATCTTCCGCGTCGGCGCCGCCCTCCAGGACGAGGGCTATTGGATCCTCAACGACATCGTGTGGCGCAAGACCAACCCGATGCCGAACTTCCGCGGCACCCGCTTCACCAACGCGCACGAGACCCTGATCTGGGCGAGCCGGTCGGAGGACAGCCGCTACACGTTCAACTACCGGGCGATGAAGGCGCTGAACGACGAGCTGCAGATGCGCTCCGACTGGCTGCTGCCGATCTGCTCGGGCGGCGAGCGGGTCAAGGAGGACGGCGGAGCCAAGGCCCATCCGACGCAGAAGCCGGAGGCTTTGCTCTACCGGGTGCTGCTCGCGTGCACCAAACCGGGCGACGTCGTGCTCGACCCCTTCTTCGGGACCGGCACCACGGGCGCGGTGGCGCGGCGGCTTGGACGGCAGTGGATCGGGATCGAACGCGAGAAACGCTATGTGAAGGTCGCGCGCGAGCGGATCGCCTCGACCCTCAAGCTCGACGAGAGCGCGATGCGGACGATGGCCTCGAAGCGGGCGCAGCCGCGGGTGCCGTTCGGGGCACTCGTGGAGACCGGCATGATCGCGCCCGGCACGTCGCTGACCGACAGCAAGGGCCGATGGCAGGCGAGGGTCTGCGCGGACGGGTCCATCGAGCATGCCGGCGAGCAGGGCTCGATCCACAAGGTCGGTGCCGCCGCCCAAGGTGCGCCCGCGTGCAACGGCTGGACCTTCTGGCACTATGAGGAAGCGGGCGGGCTGGCGCCGCTGGACACGTTGCGGCAGCGTTACATTCTCGCGCTGGACTGAGACGATTTCCCGCCCCGTACCGGGAAAATACCTACTTTGTGCCACTCGACACGGACCCGGAACAGGCGCAGAGTGTCCACGGCGATCGTCCCTTCCCACCCTAACGCCCGCGCGTCTTTGACCACGGGAGGCGTGCGGGAGCCCCTTTGGGGTGACGAAGGGTCCGGACCTCCTTGCCCACCATCGGGGCCCGGACCATCAAAGCATCAGTTACCCTGCTGACCTTTGAAAAGAGGCGGTCGCCACCTCTTCCTTCGCGCTTAGTCCGGGGCAGACGGGATTCCTGTCGCACTTTTTTTCGGCTACGCGAATTTTCATGTCCGACCGCGTCTACCTGCGCCCCACCGCCTTCGTGGATGCGCCCTTCGGCCTCGACGGCAAGGTCGCGCGGCTCGCGGGCGGGCTGCTCTGGTTCTCGGCCGTGGAGGTGCTGCGTCTCGGCGCCGGCGGGCGCGCAGCGGCCGAGCTGGTGCCCGTGGAGGGGATCGACGAGGCGCTCGCCGGCCTCGGGCCGCAAGCCGCACGGGCCTGGCGAAACATAGCCGCCCCGCGCGCGGCGCTGACGCTCGGGGAGCGGATCGTCCGCCTCGACCAGCCCCAGGTCGCCGGCATCCTCAACCTCACGCCGGACAGCTTTTCCGACGGCGGCCGCTTCGAAGGGGGCGGGGCGGCGGCGGCCGCCGGGGTCGCGATGGCCGCGGCGGGCGCTGCGGTGATCGACGTCGGCGGAGAATCGACGCGGCCCGGGGCCCAGCCGGTCTGGGAGGGAGACGAGATCGCGCGGGTGGTCCCCGCGATCGAGCTGCTCGCGGCTGCGGGGACGGCGGTGTCGATCGACACCCGCAAGGCGGCGGTGATGGAGGCGGCGCTCGGCGCCGGCGCCGCGATGGTCAACGACGTCTCCGGGCTCAGCTGGGACGAGCGCTCGGCGGCCGTGGTCGCGCGGGCCGGCTGCCCGATCGTGTTGATGCACCACCAGGGCACCCCGGAAACGATGCAGAAGGCGCCGCATTACGACAGACCGGTGCTGCTGGCGGTCTACGACTGGCTGGAGGAGCGGATCGCCGCCGCGGAGTCGGCGGGGATCGCGCGCGAGCGGATCGTCGTCGATCCCGGCATCGGCTTCGGCAAGACCGTGCAGCACAACCTCGAGGTGCTGAACGGCCTCTCGCTGCTGCACGGCCTCGGCTGTCCGGTCATGCTGGGCGCCAGCCGCAAGCGGACGATCGGCGCGCTGGCGGGGGAGGCCCCGGCGGACCGCCGCCTCGCCGGCTCCATCGCGCTCGCCCTCAAGGGAGCCGAGCAGGGCGTCCAGCTGCTGCGCGTGCACGATGTCGAGGAAACGGTGCAGGCGCTGAAGGTTTGGCGCGGGCTCAGGGACGCGGCGCTGGCGTCCGCCTGACGACAAATCGAACGAGGACCGGCAGAGGCAGAGCGCACGCGACCAGCATCGCCGCCAGCGCAAAAGTCATACGCATCCCCCCGGCAATGGCCTCGGGAGCAGCCGTCGCCATGCTCGAGGCGCCCGCTGCGGCGGCGAAGACGGCGCCCATCGCGGACGCGCCGGTGATGAGGCCGAGGTTGCGCGACAGGTTCAGCAGCGCGGCGACCAGGCCGCGCCGGGCCGGATCGGCCTGCGCCATGACGGCGGTGTTGTTGGCTGCCTGGAAGAGCGCGTAGGCGGCGGTCACGACGCTCACGGGGGCGGCATAGCCGGCGATTCCGAAGCTGGACGGCAGGAGCGCCAGAAGCGCGAGGCCCAGCACCATCCCGCCGAGACCGAGGGCCGTGACGTGGTCCGGGCCCCAGCGGTCGACCAGCCGGCCTGCCGGGACACCCGCGAAGGCGGCGACGACAGGGCCGAGCGACATGACGAGCCCCACCGCGGCCGCGCCGAGACCGAGGGCACCGGAGAGGTAGAAGGGCCCCACGACAAGCGTCGCCATCATCACCGTCGCCACCAGCAGGGCGGCCGCAAGCCGTGCCGCCAGCGCCGGATCGCGAAGCGTCGCCAGCTGGATGAGAGGCGACGCGGCACGGGATTGCCTGAGCAGGAACAGGCCGGCGCCGGCGGCGGCGGCGAGCAGGAGCGCGAGGTTGACCGGGCCGAAGCCGCCGCCGCCCAGGGTGACGGCGAGCGCGTAGGCGGAAAGGGTCGCTGCGAGGACCAGGGTGCCGAGAGTGTCGAAGCGACCGCGGGGCCGGGAGCCGACCGCGGGATCGGCAGGGAGATGGCGGCGGGCGAGCACGAGCGTCAGCAGGCCCACGGGGAGGCTGACGAGGAAGACCGCCCGCCAGCCGAGGCCGGCGATCAGCACGCCGCCGAGCGACGGCCCGAGGGCTGTCCCGATCGCCGACATGGTGCCGAGCAGGCCCATGGCGATGCCGGTCCTCGCTCTTGGAACCGCTGCGCCCACGATCGCCATGGCGAGCGCCATCATCACCGCGGCGCCAAGCCCCTGCGCGCCGCGGGCGGCAATCAGCATCCACAGGGTGGACGCGGTCCCGCAGAGCGTCGAGGCGGCCGTGAACAGGGCGATGCCCCCGACCAGCAGGCGCCGCCGCCCGACCATGTCGCCCAGGCGGCCGACGCCGACGATAAGCGCCGTGCTCGCGAGCAGATAGGCGAGCACGACCCACTGAACCGCGCCGAACGAGGCGCCGAACGCCTCCGCCAGCGTCGGGAGCGCGACATTGGCGATGCTGGTGCCAAGCGAGGAGAGCAGCATGGCGAGGGAGAGAGCCGCGAGCTCGAGGCGCGCTGAAGGAAGGGCGGACGCCCGAGCTTCGCGTGCGGCTGTGGCTGCGTTCATTAGGTGCCTCCGTTCGCGGTGGACGCCTCGCGAACTAGGCGCGGCTGAGATGCGGCGGAAGGTGCAGCATTTGCAGCTTATTCATGCATGAACGCCATCATCTGCTATGAATCTGCCGATGGCGGATTTGAACCTCCTCACGACGCTGGACGTGCTGCTCGCGGAGGGCAGCGTAGCGCGGGCCGCGGAGCGGCTGCGGCTCAGCCCGTCGGCGATGAGCCGGGCGCTGGCGCGGCTGCGCGAGACGACCGGCGATCCGCTGCTGGTGCGGGCCGGGCGCGGGCTCGTGCCGACGCCCCGCGCACTGGAGCTTCGCGAGCGCGTGGCGGCGCTGGTGCGCGATGCCGGCGAGGTGCTCCGTCCGGGCGAGCAGCTCGACCTCAGCCGCCTCGTCCGCACCTTCACATTGCGCACCAGCGACGGCTTCGTCGAGAATTTCGGCCCCGATCTCGTCGCCCGAACGACCGAAGCGGCGCCCGGCGTGCGCCTCCGCTTCGTCCAGAAGACGGGGCAGGACAGCACCGCATTGCGCGACGGAACCGTCGATCTCGAGACCGGCGTCGTCGCCCCCGGCGCCGCTCCGGAGCTGACCGCGCAGCTCCTGTTCCGCGACCGCTTCGTCGGTGTGGTTCGGCAAGGGCACAGGCTTGCGCGGAGCCGGGTCACTCCCGCCGCCTACGCAGCGGAGCGGCACATCCTCGTCTCGCGGCGAGGCGCCGTCTCCGGTCCGATCGACGAGGCGCTGAAGCCGCTGGGTCTCGAGCGGGAGATCGCCGTCATCGTCGGCGGTTTCTCCGCCGCCATCGCTCTCGCCCGCGCCTCGGACCTGGTGGCTGCGGTTCCGGAGCGCCACACCGGCAGGCTGCGCGCGGGGCTCCACAGTTTCGAGCTGCCGGTTCCAGCGCCCCAAATTCCCGTGTCGATGCTCTGGCACCCGCGCCTGCATTCGGATCCGGCCCATCGCTGGCTCCGGGGCCTCGTTCGGACCGTCTGCTGCGAGCAACAGGTGGCCGGCGATTGAGCCTCAGCGCGGCGGGTCGAACAGCGCTTCGTCGACGGAGCCGCAGCGGAGCGAGGTCACCCGGCCGCGGTCGATCTCCTTCCCGTCCGGGGCGACCACGGTGAGGGCGAAGGCGACGGTGACGCCCCCCACGCGCCGGTAGTCGCCCGCTTTGACGGTGACGGGCGGCGTCCCCCGCGTGTCGACGACGCGGTCGATCAAACGGGTGCTGCGGTCGAACCAGAATTGAAGCGGCCGGCCGCCTTCGGGCGCGATCTCCACCACGTCGAAGATGCGGCCTCCTTCGACTGCTTCGCGCGCATGACGGAAGCGAGCCGGAAAGCGATCGGGGAAGTAGAAGCCGTTGTTGGTGAGATAGGCGGTGACGATCGCTTCCTGGAGCGCCTCGGGCTCGCTGCCGACCTGGGCGGCGCCTTCGCCGGCCGCCTGCCAGCTCGCTTTCCCGTTGAAGCCCATCGCGCGGGTGGCGTCGCCTCGCCGGCTCTCGACCCGCATGCCGTAGCGGCGGAAGCTGAACCACGTCTTGTAGGGTATCGCGCCGTCGGCGTGCGTTCCCTCCTCGTAGCAGCCGTCGAGCCTGTCCCAGGCGCTCCCGCCGGTCGCCGCCTTCGAGGCCGCCACCACGGCGGCGGCTCGAAAGGGGACCGCCTGCTTTTCTCCAGGAGCCTCGCAGCCGAGGAGCAGGAGCGAGACATAGGCGAGCGGACCGGCGATTCTCATCCCGTCCTCCCGAGCCTGCGGTGGCGGCCGTTCGACCAGAGCAGGAGCATCGGCAGCGCCGCCGCCTGGAAGAGCAGCGCCACGAATTCGGCGGGAACGCCGTCCAGCGTCCACACGACGGAGAGCTGGATGGCCACCGCGGCGATGGCGCTGGCCAGGGCGGCGCACCAGGTAATGACGAATCGCCGTAGCTGCCTGTGGAAGAGCAGCCAGGCCGCCGCCAGTTGCGCGAAGCCCAAGGCGAAGAGGCAGGCGATGACGACGGGCCGCGCTGCCCGGTAGGCCGCGACCAGCCCGGCGTCCGCACGGCCGCTGCGGATCAGCGCGTCGAGAAAGCCGTCGGGGCGGCCGAGCAGGACGTCGACTCCGCGGGCGGCGCAGCTGATGTGGAAGATTGCAAAGGCGCCGCTGACCAGCGCCACCGACCACAGGCCGGCCGCGAAACGCGTGTCGAAATCGCGGGCGCGCTCCCGCGCGGCGGCGGCGAGGCAGCCGGCGGCGTGGGACAGAGCGGAGCGGGGGTCCGCGATGTGCCACAGCTCCGCGCGCATCGCCTCGCCCCACATCCTGCGGCGCGCGGGAAGGATCGTGGCCGCCAGCGCACAAAGCGCGAAGGCGAGGCGCCCGGTCACGCCGGCGCCAGGCCCGCGCCGTCCGAACCCTCGGCTGCGGCCAGGTTCGCACGGGCGTATGCGGAGCCCGCGGCGGTCAGCCGATACGCGTGGCGTGCCGGCAGCCCCTGCCGCGCCGCCGGATGCCATTCGGATTCGAGCAGCCCCTCGTCGCTCAGCCTCATCAGCAGCGGGTAGAGCGTGCCCGATTGCAGCGCCAGCGCCTTCGTCAGGTCATAGCCGTAGCGCCATTCGCCCGGCCGCGAGAGGAGGGCCGCCAGCACCTTGAGCGTCTGTTTCGAAGGCTTGCGGCGGCGGCTCATGCGGAAAGTCTACATATATGGCTTTTTGGAGTCAAGACGCCGGAAATGCCTACGCGCGGGGGACGTCGCTGCGCCCTTCGATCTGGAGCGCGTCGCTTTCCGCCTCCTCGAATTCGCCGCCGCCGCCGGCAAAGGCGGCCCGCAGCCGGCGGAGATCGACGGCGCGCTCCCAGCGGGCGACGACGATCGTCGCCACCGCATTGCCGGTGAAGTTGGTCAGCGAGCGGCACTCGCTCATGAAGCGGTCCACGCCGAGGATCAGCGCCATGCCCGCCACCGGCACGGTCGGCAGCACCGAGAGGGTGGCGGCGAGCACGATGAAGCCGGAGCCGGTGACGCCCGCGGCACCCTTCGAACTGAGGATCGCGACCGCCATCAGCAGCAGCTGGTCGCCGAGGCTGAGCGGCGTGTTGGTCGCCTGGGCGATGAACAAAGCGGCCAGCGACATGTAGATGTTGGTCCCGTCGAGGTTGAAGCTGTAGCCGGTCGGCACGACCAGGCCGACGATCGGCTTGGGGCAGCCGGCGCGCTCGAGCTTCTCCATGAGGAGGGGCATCGCGCTTTCGGAGCTGGACGTGCCGAGGACCAGCAGCAGCTCGTCCTTGATGTAGCGGATGAGGCCGAAGATCGAGAAGCCGGCGGCGCGGGCGACGAGGCCGAGCACGACCAGCACGAACAGCAGCGAGGTGACGTAGAAGGTGGCGATGAGCGCCGCGAGGTTGGCGAGCGTGCCGATGCCGTAGGCGCCGATCGTGTAGGCCATGGCGCCGAACGCGCCGACGGGGGCCGCGTACATCAGGATGTGGACCATGCGGAAGACGATCGCCGTCAGAGTCCTCAGCGAGCCGAGCAGGCGCTCCCCGCGCTCGCCGATAAGGGCGAGCGCGATGCCGAACAGGATGGCGGCGAAGAGGACCTGCAGGATCTGGCCGGAGGTGAAAGCGCTGAAGAAGGTGTCGGGAATGATGTGGAGCAGGAAGCCGGTGATGGTCTGCTCGTGCGCCTGGCTGACGTAGGTCGCGACTGCGCCCTGGTCGAGCGTCCGCGGATCGACGTTGAGGCCCGCGCCTGGGCGGACGAGGTTGCCGACGAGGAGGCCGACGGCGAGCGCCAGGGTCGAGAAGGTGAGGAAATAGGCCATCGCCTTGGCGCCTACGCGGCCGAACGCCTTGAGATCGGCCATGCCGGCGATGCCGGTGACGACGGTGAGGAAGATGACCGGGGTGATGATCATCTTGAC
Organism: Allosphingosinicella sp.; assembly: GCA_036386335.1. Classification (GTDB taxonomy): domain Bacteria; phylum Pseudomonadota; class Alphaproteobacteria; order Sphingomonadales; family Sphingomonadaceae; genus Allosphingosinicella. The sequence continues at coordinate 17,514 of DASVVY010000131.1, forward strand.
CAGCTTGATGAAGGCGTCGCCGAGCGGCTTGAGAGCCGCGCCGAAAGCGGGGAACAGCCACCCGGCGAGCACGCCGAGCGCGATCGCGACCAGGACCTGGAAGTAGAGGGTTCTCCAGAAGCGACTTCTTCGCAACGTCCCTAACCCCTCACCCCAACCCTCTCCCTCCGGGAGAGGGAGTATCAGCGCAGCACCGCGGCTACGGCCTTGCGCCCCTGGGGTGCCGGAGTGTCACGGCGGCGCTGCGGCTGCAACAGCGATGGCGGACATTCTCCGCCGATACGCCTAGGGAGCCGCAATGGATTTCGAGGACCAGCTCCGCCGCTATTTCGGCACGCCCGATATTGCCGCCGTCGCGCCCGGGGCGCTCACCGCCGGGATCGAGCGCATGAAGGTGGACCTGGGGCTCGAGACCGACCGGGGACGGCGCTTCGCCTTGTGGGCGCTGCTGCACATGCTGGGCGAAGCGCCCGACCTCGACGTGGCCTTCGAGAATGAGGCGGAGCGGGAAGCGGCGCGCAACTTCATGGACCTGACGGACCGCGCCGCCGAGTCTTGAACGGAGCCGCGGCCAGGCTGGGGAGCTCAGGCGCCGGCCGCAATCCGGACGCGCCGGTTCAGGCGGTCGAGCTGCAGGACCAGTCCGGCGAGCCCGAGGGCGCCGAGGCTGTTTTCCTGGGACGGGCCGGGGAACACCGCCCACGAGGCGGGCAGGGGGCGCGTCCCGACGGCGACCGGCGCCTTCAGCGCGACCCGTCGAAGCTCGAAGCGTCGGCCGTCCGCATAGGCTTCGCCCGCATCTTCAGGAGGGCCGGCGGCGAGCGTCTCTGCCAGGCCGGGCGTCAGGAGGAGCGGCGCGCGGATCTGGCCGGTCGAGATGCGCGCCGGGAAGGTGGTCCCGGCGACGGTCACCGGAACCACGGGCGCGGCATGGCCCTGATAGGCGAAGATCGTCTTCCCGTCCGGCTCCGGCAGCGACACAGGACCGATCCCGACCGCGCCCGAGGCGAGGTCGAGGCTCAGCGACAGCGCCCCGAAGGCGTCCAGGCCGATCACGCCGGCGAGCGGCTCCGGCAGCGGCCAGCCGGGCTCGAACAGCTTCGCCGGAGCCGGGCGGGCAAGGGCGAGGTCCGCGGCAAAAGCGGGAGGCAGCTCGGCTGTGCCGTCGGCCCGGACCTGGGCACCCATCTGCGTTGCCAGCTTCGAACGGATCGAGAAGCCGCTGCCCACCGTCGCAATCTCGAACAGGAAGGGCCCGGCCGCGCCGAACATCACCGGAATGGCGGGCATGCCGGCGACGAGGGTGCCCCGGATCATGAGGTTCGCACCCGACCTGCGGTGTCCGCCCGGCAGGAAGAGCCTCCCGGCCGAAGCCGGTTCGCTTGCCACCAGCGCCGCGGCGGTTGCGGCGCAGAAGGAACGGCGGTCGAGTCGCATCACCGTGCAGTCTCCTCATGCCTGCTACAAGTGTAGCATGGCGCGGGCGCCCGTCCGGTGCAAGAGGTCAGCCGTCCTTCTGGCCCTGTTCGTCCTTGCGCACGTCGATCTTCCGGCTCGCCTCCCACAGCACGTCGACGTCGATATGCGGGCCGAAGATGCGCCGGCCGCGGTAGAGGAAATGCTCGCGCAGGCGATGCTCGGCCGAGGTGGCGCAAAGCTTGAAGAGCGTCTTCACGATCTCCGATTTGACCGCATAGGGGGAGACCAGCCACTTCCTCGTATATTGCGTCTCGATCCGGCCGGAGACGACATCCTCCTCCGGGTAGGTCGCCTGCACCTTGGCGCCCTCGCGATCGGGATAGACGTGGAAGGTGTAATCCTCGAACGCGACCTCGGCGAGGAGCGCGCGGACCCGCTCCACCGTCTCATTGATCGTCTCGGGATCGTGCGCCTCTTCTGCGGCTATGGCGGTGGCTCTCGTCTGCATGATCATCCCCTTTTCCGCATTGATGGCATGGCCGCGTCCGGCGGGCCAGAGGATTAGGTGGTTAAAGGAACCGGCCGCTGCGCCCCGGGTTGGCCTGCTTTCACGCCAGACCAAGGAAGCCCGATCCGTGAGCCAGGACGATCCCAAGCCGCCTTTCCCCGAGCAGCCGCAGCCGCTCCCCGGCCACACCGACGCGATGGAGCCGCAGCCCGATCATGGCGAGGAGAGCTACCAGGGCTCCGGGCGTCTCGAGGGCAAGAAGGCGGTGATCACCGGCGGCGACAGCGGCATCGGCCGCGCCGTCGCGATCGCCTTCGCGCGGGAGGGGACCGACGTCGCCATCAGCTACCTGCCCGAAGAGGAAGACGAGGCGCAGGAAGTGCGCGGCTGGATCGAGAAGGCGGGGCGGCAGGCGCTGCTCCTCCCCGGCGACATTTCGTCGGCCGAGCATTGCCGCGCCGTCATCGGCCGCGCCGCGGAGGCGTTCGGCCGGATCGACATCCTCGTCAACAATGCCGCCCACCAGCGCACCTTCTCCGCGATCGAGGAGATTTCGGACGAGGAGTGGGACTATACGTTCAAGGTCAACATCCACGCGATGTTCTACCTGACCAAGGCGGCGGTGCCGCACATGGGCGAGGGGGGATCGATCATCAACACGACCTCGGTCCAGGCCGATTCGCCGAGCGAGGAGCTGCTCGCCTATGCGAGCACCAAGGGCGCGATCCAGAACTTCACCGGCGGCCTCGCCCAGATGCTGGCGGAGAGGGGGATCCGCGCCAATTGCGTCGCGCCAGGCCCGATCTGGACGCCGCTCATCCCGGCGACGATGCCGAAGGAGAAGGTCCAGAATTTCGGCAAGCAGGTGCCGATGGAGCGGCCGGGCCAGCCGCGCGAGCTCGCGCCGGTCTACGTCATGCTCGCCTCCGACGAGGCGAGCTACGTCTCGGGCGCGACGATCGCGGTCACCGGCGGCAAGCCGATCATCTGAGCCAGGGGAGGCCCGGCGGCTGAACCTCGGCTGTCGGGTCTATTCAGCCTTTTCTAAACCGAATCAGTGCATTGGGGCGTCGCTCTACTGGCGGGCGTGCGTTGGCGATGTAGGCCATGCGCTTTGCAGGGGGAGCCCCTCGGGTCGCGTAACGAGGGCGGGGCCGGTACTCTCTCGGGAGTGCCGGCCCCGGTCTTTTCGGCCCACCCCCGATTCGCGCCCGCCTGCCTCTCCCCCCGGAACCGGGATGGAGCCGTCATCGTTACGGCCCCGCTTCCCTTTTTCCATCGATGGAGAGCCTGTAGATGTCCCACATCCCCAATTCCGCCATGCCGCACGCTGCGCCTAGCGAAGGCACGAACGACCAGAGCAACGAAGGCGGCAGCTCTATCCTGTCCCGCGCCACCGAGACGATCACCGAGACGGCGCGGCAATATCCGAAGACCGCCATCGCCGCCGGCGTGGCGGTCGCGGCCGGCGCGGTCGCCGCAGCCGCGATCCCGCTGGTCCGCGGGCGCGGCGGCAGCGAGGAGAAGGCCTCGGGCGGTTCGAAGAAGAGCGGCGGGTCGAAGTCGGGCGGCAGCAAGAGCTGACGTCCGCCGGCAGCCGCTCTCCCGTGGAAGCGGCTGCCGCCCCCCTTCCGGTGACGCCCCGCGCCCGCTAGCCTGCGCCCCGATGGCCGCGAATCCGCGGCTATGAGCGGAGGGCACATGGCGACGGCGGCGGAGGGGCGTTCAGCCTTGCGGTGGCTCCCGTGGGCGCTCGTTGCGCTACTCGGGGCGTTCGCTCTCGGCGTGGTGGCGCTTCACCGGGGCGAGACGATCAACGCTCTGTGGATCGTCGTCGCAGCGGTCTGCGTCTACCTCACCGCCTTCCGCTTCTACGGGCTTTTCATCGCCCACCGCGTGCTTGGCATCGATCCGGCGCGGCGGACGCCGGCGGTACGGCGCAACGATGCGCTCGATTACGTCCCGACCAACCGCTACGTCCTCTTCGGCCACCATTTCGCCGCGATCGCCGGCGCGGGGCCGCTCGTCGGGCCGGTGCTGGCGGCGCAGATGGGCTATCTTCCCGGCACGCTCTGGCTGCTCGTCGGCGTCGTCTTCGCCGGCGCCGTGCAGGACATGGTGATGCTGTTCGTGTCGACCCGGCGCGACGGCCGCTCGCTCGGCGAGATCATCCGCGCCGAGATGGGCGATGTGCCGGGCGTGATCGCGATGGTCGGCATCCTCGCGATCATGATCATCCTCCTCGCGGTCCTCGCCCTCATCGTGGTGAAGGCGCTGGCGGACAGCCCTTGGGGGACCTTCACCGTCTTCGCGACCATCCCGATCGCGCTCTTCATGGGCGTCTACGGGCGCTGGATCCGGCCCGGGCGGATCGGGGAGGTGTCGGCGATCGGCCTTGCCGGCCTGCTCCTCGCCATCATCCTCGGCGGCAGGGTGGCGGCCGACCCGGTGCTGGGGCCGGCGTTCAGCTACCCGGGAGAGGCGCTGGCGGTGATGCTGATCGGCTATGGCTTCGTCGCCTCCGTGATACCGGTCTGGCTGCTGCTCGCGCCGCGCGACTATCTGTCCACGTTCCTCAAGATCGGGACGATCCTCGGTCTCGCCATCGGCATCCTCATCGTCCGGCCCGAGCTGCAAATGCCGGCGGTGACCCGCTTCGTCGACGGCACCGGCCCGGTCTTCGCAGGCAACCTGTTCCCGTTCCTTTTTATCACCATCGCCTGCGGGGCAGTCTCCGGCTTCCACTCGCTGGTCGCCTCCGGGACCACGCCGAAGATGATCGAGACCGAGGCGCACATCCCGATGATCGGCTACGGCGCGATGCTGATGGAGAGCTTCGTCGCGATCATGGCGATGGTCGCGGCGAGCGTGCTCGACCCTGCCGTCTATTTCGCGCTGAACAGCCCCGCCGCCCTGATCGGCGCGACCACCAACGAGGCGGCGCTTGCGGTCTCGGGCTGGGGCTTCACCGTGACGCCGGTGATGCTCGACCAAGTGGCGAGCCAGGTCGGCGAGGCGACCATCCTCTCGCGCACCGGCGGCGCGCCGACGCTCGCCGTCGGCATGGCGCAGATCCTGTCGAACGTGATCGGCGGGCCGGCCATGACCGCCTTCTGGTATCACTTCGCGATCCTGTTCGAGGCGCTATTCATCCTCACCACCGTCGACGCGGGGACGCGGGTGGCGCGGTTCATGATCCAGGACCTGGTCGGGACGTTCGTGAAGCCGCTCAAGGACACGCGCAGCTGGACCGGCAACCTGCTCGCCACCGCGCTCGCCGTCGGCGGCTGGGGCTGGTTCCTTTATCAGGGTGTCACCGACCCGCTGGGCGGGATCAACACGCTCTGGCCCCTCTTCGGGATTGCCAACCAGATGCTCGCGGCGATCGCCCTTACCGCCTGCACCGTCGTCCTGTTCCGGATGAAACGTGAGCGCTTCGCCTGGGTGACGATGGTGCCGCTGAGCTGGCTGCTCGTCTGCACGCTGACCGCGGGGTGGCAGAAGATGTTCCACCCGGACGCGAGGATCGGCTTCCTCGCCCACGCCTCGCGCTATACGGACGCGCTCGGGCGCGGCGAGGTGCTCGCGCCCGCCAAGAGCTTAGCCCAGATGCGGCAGGTGGTGTTCAACGACTATGTGAACGCAGGGCTGTGCGCCCTCTTCGTCGGCGTGGTGCTGGCGATGGTCTTCTATGCCGCGGCCGCGATCGCCGACGCACGCAGGTCCGACGCGCCCACTGCCCGCGAGACGGCCGATGCGCTGGCGTGAGGCGCTCGCCGGGGCGGCGCGGACGGCGCGGCTGATGGTCGGCGTTCCCGACTACGACGCCTACGTGGCGCACCGCAGAGGGATGCACCCCGGCGAGCCGGTGATGAGCCGGGCCGAGTTCCTGCGCAACCGCACGGAGCGCCGCTTCGGCGCCGGCGGCACCGGGCGTTGCTGCTGATGCCGGTGGTCACCGGCGGCTGCCACTGCCGCGCCGTCCGCTTCCAGGCCGAGGTACCGGCGGCGGTCGAGGTGCTCGACTGCAACTGCTCGATCTGTTCGATGACGGGGTTCCGGCACCTGATCGTCGCCCACCAAGACTTCCGGCTGATCTCCGGCGAGGAGGCGCTGACCAGCTACCGCTTCGGCACGGGAGCGGCGAACCACCTCTTCTGCGGCGTCTGCGGGGTGAAGAGCTTCTACCAGCCCCGCTCGCACCCCGAGGCGTGGAGCGTCAATTTCAACGCCCTCGACGACGCCGCCGGGCTCGACGTCAGCTTCCGCGCCTTCGATGGCCGCAACTGGGAACAAGCGCGGGCGGCGCTCGACTAGAGCGGGAGGAGGGGCCGGCCCGCCACCGCCTGGGCAAACACCGCCAGAGTCACGCCGGTGTAGGCGACCGTGCCGGCGGCGATCGCGGCCCAGCGCAGCGCCGGACGCCAGGCCGCGATCAGCAGAGCAAGGATCGGCAGCGCTTGCTCGGCGTGGATGCCGAGGAAGTGGGCGATGCGAAGATCGCCGCCGCTGCGATTCCAGCCGAACATCGCCACCTTGCCGCCCTCGAGGCCCACGGAGTGTCCAGGCTGCGCGCTCATATAGCCGCCGAGGCCGCCGCCGAGCAGCACCGTGAGGACGAGGCCGATCACCACCGCTGCAGCGAAGTCGCGGGTGACGCCGGACGCCGGTCGGCGGCCGACCTCCCAGGCCAGCGGCAGCACGGTGCCGATGAGGAGGACCGCGGCGAGGCCCATCAGGGCGTACATGATCTGGTAGACGGGGGCGGACTGGTTGAAGTGAGAGTCCAGGCCGCGGCTCGCCTGGAAGGCGATGTAGAGGAGCTCGAGCGTCGCGCTGGCGACGACCACCCACGCGGCGCCGGTAAGGGCGCGGGTGCGGCGGCGCTCCGGGCGGACGTAGCCGTAGAACCAGGCGGAGGTGAGCGAGAACACGCCGACCGAGACGAGGAACTTGGTCGGCTTCACCCAGACGTTGACGCCGTGCAGCGTGCGGGGGTCGACCGCCTGCAGCACGAAGGCCGCGAGCGACATCAGCAGCACCGCGATGCCATAGCGGGCGAGGAGCGGCTGCCGCTCCAGCAGCTCCGCGAGGATGTCGCTCCGCAGGGAGGGCGAGGGAAGGGCGATCGTGCTCATGATGCTTTCTCGGGCTGGACGCGGCCCCGGAAGGTGAGGCGCAGGATGAGGAAGAGGAGCAGCCCCGCCGGCCCGAACAGCCAGGTGAGGACGAGGCAGGGGAGGAGGAGCAGGGCGGGAATGGCGGCGTCGCGGCCCAGTGCGGCGATCCAGCTGCCGACGAACAGGTCGAAGGCGAGATAGTGGAGCCAGCCCGCAGCGAGCGCGCTGTCGTTCGCGAAGAGGACCCGGATCTGCGCCGCCGTCGCGAAGCCGCCGCCTTCGGCATGGCCGAGGCCGGTGGCGGCGAGCGGCACGTAGGCGAGGGCGAACAGCGCAGGGATCGCGAACCGGGCGATCGCTGTCGCCGCAGGCCGAAGCCGCGGCACGAACAGCGATGCCGCGAGCAGCAGCCACGCCGGCGCCGCCAGCGCATTGCCGATCGGGACGACCATCGAAGCATCGACCATTGTTGCACCTTTAATCTAGACACTGTACAGATGGGCTATGGCAAAGGATTCGAACAGTGTCAAGATCGGAGACCGCAGTTACCACCACGGCGCCCTCGCCCCGGCTTTGATCGCGGCCGCGGAGGCGGTGATCGCCGAGCGCGGCGTCGATGGATTTTCGCTGCGCGAGACGGCCCGGCGGGCAGGAGTCTCGCCCTCCGCGCCGGCGCACCATTTCGGCGACGCGCGCGGGCTGCTGACGGCGATCGCCACCGCCGGCTTCGTCGCCCTGGGCGATGCGCTGGAGGCGGCGGACGCCAGCGGCACCCGGGAGGAAAGGATGCGCGCGCAGGGCTTCGCCTATGTCCGCTTCGCCCTCAGCCACCGGGCGCGGTTCGACGTGATGTGGCGCGCGGCTCTGCTCGACCAAGCGGACGAGGCGCTCCAGGCCGCCGGCCGCCGCGCCTTCGGCCTGCTCGACCGGGCGGTGCGCGGTGAGGGGGCGGTGCATTGCGGGCCGGCCGACCCGGCGGTGGCGCCGTCGATCGCGTGCTGGTCGATGGTCCACGGCTTCGCCCGCCTTGCCATTGACGGCGCGTTCGGAACGGAGCCCCAGGCGGCCGACCACGCGGCCGACGCGATGCTCGCGGCGGTCCTCGACCAGCTCAAGGTCTGAGACTCAGCTCCGGCCCAGCTCCCGCAACGCCTGGATCAGCCGGTCCACTTCCTCCGCCGTGCTGTAGTGGCACAGGCCCACGCGCAGCAGGCCGCCTTGCTCCGCCAGGCCCAGACGTTCGATCACCTCGACCGCATAGAAATGGCCGGACCAGGCGAAGATGTTCCGCTCGGCGAGGAAGGCGGCGATCTCCTGCGGGATTTGGTTTTCCATCGTGAAGGAGAAGGTCGGGACCCGCCCGGCCATGGTGGGAACGCCCCACAGGTGGAGGCCCTCCACCGAGGCGAGGCCGGCGAGGAGGCGGTCGCCGAGCACCTGCTCATAGGCTTGGGCCGCCTCCATCGCCGCGGTCAGGCGGCCGCGGCGGGAATTGGCCTCGCCGCCGCATTCGGTGCCGAGCCATTCGAGATATTCGATGGTGCCGAGGACGCCCGCCTGCCCCTCGAACGACGGGGTGCCGGTCTCCAGCCGCACGGCCGCCGGCTGGTCGGACGCGGGGCGCACTTTGTACGCCTCGAGTTGCTCGAGCAGCTCGCGGCGGCCCCAGAGCACGCCCTGGTGCGGGCCGAAGAATTTGTAGGGCGAGCAGAGGAGGAAATCGCAGCCCATCGCTCGTACGTCGGTGACGACGTGGGGCACGGACTGGACAGCGTCGACATAGACCAGCGCATCGCTGTGCGCCCGCACCGCCGCGACGACGGCCGGCAGGTCGTTCAAGGTGCCGAGCGCATTGCTGGCGCCGCCGACCGCCACCAGGCGCGTGCGGGGGCCGAGCAGGGCGGGGAGCGCGTCGAGATCGAGCACGCCGGTGGCGGGATCGAAGTCGATCCAACGGACCGCCATTCCTTTGTCGCGGGCGACGAGCAGCCACGGGGCGACGTTCGCATCGTGGTCGAGGCGGGTGAGGACGATCTCGTCGCCGGCGCCCCAGTCCCGGGAAAGGGCGCGCGAGACGGCGAAGGTGAGCGAGGTCATGTTCGGGCCGAAGGCGATCTCGGCGGAATCGCCGCCGAGCAGGTCCGCCATCGCCTCGTGCGCCTCCTCGCTCATCCGGTCCGTCTCGACCGAGCTGCAGAAGGCCCCGCCCGAATTGGCGGTGCCGCGCTCGAGGTGCTCGCGCATGCGGGCGATGGCCGGCGCGCAGGCCTGCGTGCCGCCCGGCGCGTCGAAATAGACGCGCGGCTGGCCGCCGTCGGCGGTGTGGAGCGCCGGGAATCGTCGGCGCACCGCTTCGATCGGGAAATCCATGGAAAAAGCCTCGCTGGTTGACCTGCGAGGCCGAAGCGGATTTCGATCCCGCGGGTCAAGCGCCGGCCCGCGCGAATTCTGCCGCGGGTCCAATCGAGACGATGACGGTAGGGACATGGCGGACGGGCGCCGGCCGCGGAGCCGACGCCCGTCTTTCGGTTCAGGCGGTGACTGGGGTCAGGGCGGACGTCGCCCCGGCGCGGCCGCGGAGGGCGAAGGCGCCGGAGCCGAGCAGGATCTGGACCAGCGAGGCCGCGATCAGGAAGGCGGAATATTCCCATCCACCGCCCTCGGCCGAAAACACCCAGCCCTTGCCGCCGTGGACGAAGGCGATGCTGCCGATCAGGACCGGGATCAAAGCCGCGGCGACGAGCCGGGTCCCGACGCCGAGGATCAGCGCGAGGCCACCGAGGATCTCGGCATAGAGGGTGGCGTAGCCGATGATGCCGGGAAGGCCGAGCCCTTCGAAGAAGGCGGCGCTGCCGGCGGGCGTGAAGATCACGAACTTCATCAGCCCGTGGGCGAGGTACATGACGCCCAGCGAGAGGCGGAGGAGGAAAGCGGCATAGTCTGCGTTGGTGCGGTCGGTCATCGTGAGTCCCCTGTCTGGAGTTGACAGGAACGGATATACCGCTGCCGTACCGTTCCGGGAACAGACAGCTTCTGCAAACCAGTGTTGCTCAGCACGCAACACCGTCTGCGTCTCCCGGAAGCTCTTGCATCACGGTTCCGACTGTGTTAGGTGTATAATACACACCGAAGAGAGACCGTGGGATCGTGAGAGCCTTGTTCCTTGCCGCCGCCTTGAGCGCCGCCCCGGCCTCCGCAGTCGCCGCAGCCCCGGATCTCGCCGTGCGCGACCATTCGCTCGACGTGCTGGTGCGGCGCATCGACCATTATGTCGACCGGTCGAAGAAGCCCGAGATCGTCGCCTGGCTGAAGGCGGAGAAGCCGCGGCTCCTCGCCATCGACGATCGCGACGCTTTCCTCGCCGCGCTGAACGACGGGCTGCGCAGGACTTCTGGCGACAAGCATCTCAGCGTGTTCGTCAAGGGCCCGAACCCGCCGCCCGCGGACGACCCGTCGCTCAGCACCTACGGCATCGGC
>DASVVY010000132.1:0-13292 GCA_036386335.1 Allosphingosinicella sp.
TCTCATGCATCTCGTCGCTCTCGGTCGGAAAGCCCGCAATGAGATCGGCACCGATCGCAATCTCCGGCCGCTTCGCCTTGAGGCGCGCCACCGTCTCCACCGCCTGGGAGCGCGAGTGGCGGCGCTTCATGCGTTTGAGCACCATGTCGTCGCCGGCCTGAAAGCTCATGTGGAGGTGCGGCATGAAGCGCGGCTCGCTTGTCGCGATGCCGAACAAGCGCTCGTCGAGCTCGATGCAGTCCAGCGAGGACAGGCGGAGGCGGGGGAGGTCCGGCACGTGGCGCAGTATCCGCTCCACCAGCATGCCAAGCGTCGGCGCCCCCGGAAGGTCCGGGCCGTAGCTGGTGACGTCGACGCCGGTCAGCACCACCTCGCGGAAGCCCTCGCCGGCGAGCGCCTTCACCCGTTCCACCACCAGCCCCGCCGGAACGGAGCGGCTGTTCCCGCGCCCGTAGGGGATGATGCAGAAGGTGCAGCGGTGGTCGCACCCGTTCTGCACCTCGACGAAGGCGCGGCTGCGCTCGGAAATGCCGGCGGCGAGGTGCGGCGCCGTCTCGCGCACCGCCATGATGTCCGAGACATGGACCTTCGCCGCCCCGAGAAAGGCCGAAAGGTCGAACTTCTCGCGATTCCCGAGGACACGGCTCACCTCCGGCATCGCGGCGAAGGTCTCGGGCTCCACCTGCGCCGCGCAGCCCGTCACCACCACCCGCGCCTCCGGGCGGGCGCGCTTGGCCTTGCGGATCGCCTGGCGGGTCTGGCGGACGGCTTCGTTGGTGACGGCGCAGCTGTTGACGATGATGAGGTCGTCCTCGCCGGCCGCGAGCCGCCGCATCGCCTCGCTCTCGGCGGCGTTGAGGCGGCAGCCGAGGGTGATGACCTCCGGACCCGTCACAGCGCGATCTCGCCCTCGAACACCTGCGCCGCCGGCCCGCGCATGCGGATCGTCGCGCCGGGCTGCCACGCGATCTCCAGCGTCCCGCCGGGGAGTCGGACCTTCACCGGACCGACTGTGATCCTGCGCTTCACCGCCGCCACCGCGGTGGCGCAGGCGCCGGTGCCGCAGGCCTGGGTGAGCCCCGCGCCGCGCTCCCAGACGCGCAGGCTTATGGCTCCGTCCTCCGCCGAGGCGACGTTGACGTTGATCCGCTCGGGGAAGAGCGGGTCGTTCTCGATCAAGGGGCCGAGCCGCTCGAGGTCCACGGCGGCCGCGTCCTCGACGAAGAAGACGATGTGGGGGTTGCCCACGTTCACCGCGAAGGGGTCGGTGAGATCCTCCCACCCGACCGGCATCGCGGTCGTGTCCACCGGGTAGGCGAGGGGGATCTCGTCCCACCCGAAGCGGGGGCTGCCCATGTCGATCGTAGCGGCGCCGCGGTCGGAGGTGCCGCGGATGACGCCGCCCTTCGTCTCGATCGTGCACTCGCCGCCGAGCAGCAGGGCGACGCAGCGCGAGGCGTTGCCGCAGGCCTCGACCTCGCCGCCGTCGGAGTTCCAGATCCGCATCCGTACGTCGGCGGCGTCGCTCGGCTCGAGCACGATCAGCTGGTCGCAGCCCACCCCCGTCCGCCGGTCAGCCACAGCGCGGGCGCGCTCTGCGTCCATCGCCAGCGGCGCCTCGCGCGCGTCGAACAGCACGAAGTCGTTGCCGAGGCCGTGCATCTTGCGGAAGCGGCGGATCATCGCCGCCGCATCTAGGGAGGGGAGGCGGCCAAGTCCACCGCGCGGGGTCTGGCGTCGCGGCGCGGACGTGGTACAATCGGGGAGGTGAAAGGAGACGCCATGCGAGTCCTCATTTCTGCTTCGCTCCTCCTGATCTCGGCGGCGAGCCCCGCCGCCGCGCCGGTCAAGGCGCCCGCTCAGCTGCCCGTCGAGCCGCCCGCCCAGGCGATCCCCGGGCAAACCGCCTCCGCCGACGCCCGCTGCCAAGACTTCCGGGTCCGCACCATCCGGGAAACGGCGCCGCCCAAGGCGAGCCGCCTCGGCGAACTCCCCGACGGCAAGCTCGTCCTGAGCGTCTGGCAGGAGATCGGCGGCTGCGTCGAGCCGGTGATCGTCCGCCAGGGCATCGGCAGCCTCGGGCGCCGCTAAGGCGCCCTAGAAGAAGACCTTGCGCAGCGTGATGCGCACCGTGCGGCCGAGCGGGTCGATATAGGCCGGCTGGTAGCTGATCGGAGTCACGCCCGCCGCGTCCCGCACCCGCAGCCGCGTGTCGAAGATGTTGTCGATCGAGAGGCTGACGCGGGTGCCGCGCAGCCACGGATGTTTGTCGACCAGCTTCGCCTGCTCGCCGAGATTGGCGAAGAGGCGGAGGTTGAGCGTGGCGAGGCTCGAGAAGCGCAGGTCGCTCGCCGTGCCGCCGCCGGCGATCGCGCCGCCGTGCACCGTCGTGCCGCTCTGCCAGTTGGCCGTGAGGCGCGCGCCGAGGCCGTTGCGGAAAATGCCCGTCTGCACTTCGAACTCGTGGCGGGGCCGCCCGCCGAGATTGCCGGCCGCCGAGCCGTTGAGGAAGTCGAGCTCCGGTACGCCCTCTCGGATCAGCACCGTGTCCTGGAATCGCCAGGTGTGGTAGAAGGCGAGCTGGATGCGGCCGCCCTGGCCCCGCCCGCCCCGGCCGAAGCCGCCCCAGCCGCCGCGGCCGCCACCGCCGCCACCGCCGCGCCAGCCTCCCTGGCCACCCTGGGCACCGCCACCGGCCTGGCCCTGGGCACTCTCGGGAGCCGCGGCCTGTGCGCCCGGTGCGCCTTGCCCGGCCTGGCCCGGCTGCGCGTTACCGCCTCCTGGCCCGCCTTCGCGGCGCTGGCGTCCCTCACCGCCGCCTTGGCCGCCCCAGCCTCCCCGGCCGCCCCAGCCGCCCGGCGGGCGTGGCGGCGGGTTGGACTTGATCGGCTTGGAGAAGTTGAAGCCCCAGCGCAGCTCTTCGCGGTCGGAGCGTTCGAAATTGACCGGTCGGGCGTCGATCCGGAGCAGGCGCCCTTCCTCGTCGCGCTCGAACCGGTCGGGAAAGGCCGCCTCGATCTCCGGCGTCGCCGTCGGAAAGGAGGCGATCGGATTGCGCACCCGGGTCTTCGTGTAGTTGGCGGTGATCGAGAGGTCGTCCTCCTCGAAGGGGCGGATCGAGGCGCCGAGCTTGAACACGCGGCGGTTGTCCGCGATCAGGTCCGGATTGCCGCCTTCGAGACGGCTGATGTCCACCGTCTCCCCGCGCAGGAAGTCGAACACCCGCACGTTGGGCGTCAGGACCACGGGATCGCCCAGCTGCTGCATGCTCGGCGCGCCGTCCTCGTCCGTCACCGAGGCGATGAGGTTCACCTGCCGCAGCGGCGACCAGTTCACCACCGCGCCGAGCGTTCGAAGGGTGCCGAAGTCGGACAGCCGGTCGACCGCGGCGTTGAGGCTCAGGGTGAGGTCGCCGATCGCGGACAGCACGGCTCTCCGGCGGCTGGCGATCGGAATGTCGATATTGGCCTGCGCGTTGGTGTCGTTGCGCGACAGGTCCCGCTGCTGGAAGACGCCCGAGCGTAGCGTCTCGCTGTTGAAGTCGCGCCGCTCGAACCCCGCCTTCAGCGTGGTCGAGACATCGCCGGCGGGGAGGTCGAACAACGATCCGTTGGCGACGAATTCCGCATTGGCGATGCTCGTGATCGACTGCGCCCGGTCGTTGGCGCGTGCGGTGAGGAACTCGCTGCCGACGCGGCCGAACGGGTCGAGCGCAGGGTCCCCGGCCGCGATCCGCTGCTGCGCCAGCGTAGCGTTGAGCCCGGTGTCGGTTCGCGACTCGTTGTAGTTGCGGTCGTAATTGGCGGTGGCCGACCAGCGCCACGGACGGATGTCGCCGTTGAAGGCGAGGCCGACATGGGCGTTGCGGCTTTCCGTCTCCCGGGCGAGCGGCGCGATGTCGAAATAGCGGAACACCGCCTCGTCCTCTGCGGAGCGGGCGAAGGGGCTCTCCGCCGGGACGGTCAGGGTAGCGGAAGGAAGGCCAAAGAAGCTCTGCCCCTCCGCGGCGTCGAGGGTGGCGTTGAGCGTGGCGGAGATATCGTTGAAGATGGTCCGGTTGACGGTGCCGTTCAGCGTCACCTGATCGTTCCGCCCGAGCAGGGTCCGGTAACGGGCGAGGCTGGTCACCAGTGGGTCGCTCGGGCCGCCGGTCGCCTGGATGACGTCGCGCTCGCTCTCGGACAGCGGATCCAAGTGGCGATATTGCGCATCGACGTTCCAGCGGCCGTTGCGGTCGATCCTCAGCACGTTGACGTTGCCGCGCGCGCTCGCGCGTCCGCCGGCGGTGGCGACGCCGCCCTCCGCCTCCGCGGTGATCGCCCGGAAGCGGCGGCGCAGGACGAAGTTCACCACCCTCTGGTCGGCGCGATAGCCATATTTGAGCGCCACCTCTTCGGGCAGAATCTCCACCCGCTGGATGGCCTCGGGCGGCAGGTTGCGTATCTCGGAAAAGCCGGAGATGCGGCGGCCGTTGAGGAGGACCACCGGCCGCTCGTCGCCGCGGCCGCGGCCGCTGCGCGTCTGCGGCGCGATCGCATCGAGCAGCTCGGCGACGCTGCTGGTGCCGTAGGCGCGGATGTCGCGCGCATCGAGGGTCACTTCCGGTGGGATGTCGCCGATCACCGATCCGCGCGGGCGCGAGCCGGTGACGACGATCTCTTCCTCCTCGCCCTCGTCCCGGATCGGATCCTCGGCCGCAGCGGCGCCAGTATCAGTCGCGGTCGGGTCCGCCTCGGGAGCGGCGGCAGGGGGGGACGGGTCGGGCTCGGCTGCCGGGGCAAGCTGCTGGGCGAGGGCAGGGCTCGCCAGGGTGCCGGCGAGAAGGGCGGAAAGCAGGATAGTCTTACGCACTACGGGCCACTCCGAACGTTACGGAAAAAAGGAGACGGCAATGGTGGGCGGGTGCCCCCCGGCCGCTGAACGTCGAGTGTATCGGGCCGTTCCGGCGAAGATTTCGCACGTCCGCGGGTGTGGGATCGGCCTCAGCCGCTGCGCAGGGCGGCGTAGCTGCCGTAGCTCGCGACCGCGAAGGGGACGGCGTAGGTGAGGAGCAGCTTCCAGACCACGAGCTGACCGTCGCCGAGCAGCGCCTCCCCCTGGTTGATCAGGTTGAGGATGCTGCCGACGATCACCGCCACCCACAGCGATCGCCGCACCGCCGGCCAGGCGAAGGTCCGCCGCAACGCCTCGCGGCGGGTCACCGCGCCGGTGCGCTTCGCGCCGGGCCCAGGACCAGCCTGGCGGGATCGCCTTTGGCGCGGACCGCCGCCACCAGCAGATAGGGCAGGGTGAAGAGTGCGCCGAGCATTATGGTCGCGGCGGCGCAGGCGAAGCCGACGAGGCGGGAGGGCTCGCGCCAGACGATCCAGGTGGACGCGAGCAGCAGGTAGATTTCGAGGTCGCCGTAGAATTGCGCCCGCCATGGGTGCGCCAGGTCGGACACGAAGGTGGCGGCCGCTGCCGGGAGCCCCAGCGTGGCAAGGGCCCAGAGCGTGACGGCGCAGATTCCCACCCAGAGGAGGACGAGCAGGCCCCGGAACGCGGTCACCGCCCCGCCTCCGCCCGCTTCTCGTAATAGTCCGCAAGAATGCCGAAGGCCTGCTTGCGCTGTCCGGTTTCCGAGATCAGGCCTTTGCGGTTCCAGCCCTGCTGGTAGACCGGGTGCTGGCGGCGCGGTGAGCGGAAGTCCTTCAGGATCCAGGGCGACATGCCGCGAAGGAAGGGGATGCGGTCTGCCATCGCGAGGGTCTGGCGGTAATATTCCGCCTGGAATTCCTCGGAGAATTTGCGGCGCAGCGCCGGGTCGTGGAAGCCGGCCTTCGCATCGGCTCCGAACTCGGAGAGGATGAGGGGTTTGCCCTGGCCGGAGCGCCAGGTGATCGCCGGCAGGTCCTCGAGCCGATCGGGCGTGTACCAGCCGTTATAGGTGTTGATCGCCATCACATCGAGCTCGCCGACCAACGGGTCGTCGATCACCATCTCGGGGTGGCCGCCAACCTCCTCCCGGCGCGTGAGGAGGGCGGCGGTTACGAGGCGGCTGTCGTCGAGCGCCCGGACGTCGCGGGCGAGCGTCGTCAGGAAGGCGTTGCGCGGATCGCTGACCGGAGTCTCGTTGGCCACGCTCCAGAAGGCGATCGAGGCGCGGTTGCGGTCGCGCAGGATGTTCTCCGCCAGCATGCGGCGGGCGACGGCGAGCGTTTCGGGCCGGGCGAAGTTGACGCGCCAGTAGACCGGCACCTCGCTCCAGACGATCAGCCCCAATTCGTCCGCCGTCCGAGTCATTACGTCGGAGTGGGGATAGTGGGCCAGCCGGACGAAATTGCCGTTGAGGCCGTCCTTGATCTCCGACAGCAGCGCCCGCGCCGCGGCGGGCGTGATGGCGCGGGTCGGCTCCTTGCCGAGCTCCTCCTCGTGGAGGCTGATTCCGCGCAGGAAGATCGGCTTGCCGTTCAAAAGGATATCGCGACCGCGCACGGCGAGGGTGCGGAAGCCGACACGGTCCGCCAGCCGGTCCTCGCCGCTCTCGAACACGGCCTCGTAGAGGGTCGGGTTCTCCGGCGACCAGCGCTGGAGCCGCCGCGGTGCCGGAGCCTCGCCGGTCCAGCTGCCGTCGGCGCCGGTGCGCCCTGCCAGTGTCAGCCCCAGGGCGGGGATCCGGGCGCGGACCTCGCGCCCCGCCGCGCCGGCGCCGTCCAGGCGGAGGGTGGCGCGGATCCGCCCCTCGTCGGTCAGCCGGATCCAGGCGTCGTCTATGTAGGTGGCGGGGGTGGTGATGAGGCGGATCGGGCGGATGATGCCGCCATAGGTCTCCCAGTCGGTGACGGTCGGCGGCACAGTGTCGGCGGAGCGCTCCGAATCGACGCCGACGGTGACCTGGTTCTCCCCGGGGCGGAGCCTGCCCGTCACCTCGAGAGCGAAGGGGGTGAAGCCGCCCTCGTGCGTGCCGACCAGCTCCCCGTTCAGATAGACGCGGGCGAGATAGTCGACGGCGCCGAAGTGGAGGAAGGCGCGCTCGCCCGGCCTGGGCGCGGCGGTGAAGCGGCGCTGGTACCAGACGAGGCCATTGTAATAGCGCATCTCCGGGCCGTGGGTGATCCACGAGGAGGGGAGGGTGGTGACCGGAGAGCGGCGCATGTCCAGCTCCCAGAGCGCGTTGGGGTCGCGGGTGGTCTCCGCCTCGACGTCGACGTCGGCGTAGCGGCGGTGGGTGAGGCCCGCTTCCTCGCCGTGGAAGCCGGCGAGGCCGTCGCGATACGGGTCGACCGACCAGTTCCAGGGCCCGGAGAGGTCGAGGCCGGCGCGGCTCTGGGCGTTGACCAGGACTCGTTCCGGGCGTTCGGGCACTGGCTCCGCCGCGGCGGCGCTCGCCAGCCCGCAAATGATGAACAGCCGAACCGCCCAGCCTCGCACCATCAATCCTCTCCCGAGTCTTTGCCGGCCTCCTTGCGCGAGCGCGCGGGCGGCGGGCAAGGGTGGAGAGCCTAGTCGGAATCGCTTTTGGGCACCGGTGCGCCGAGCGCCTGGGCGGCGCGGGCGACTTCCTCGTCGGTGGGCGGTTCGGGGAGATCCTCGCCGGGGCCGCGGGCATCGTCCGGGACGCCGGGGCCGGTGCCGGCGATGGTCTCGTTGCGGGCGCGCTCGTTCGGCCCGGTGGTGATCTTTTCCTTGTCGTCAGCCATGCTCGCTCCTCGTTTCGAGGGCGTCAATCGCGCAGCCCGCGGCGATGTTCCTCCCCATCACGGCCCACAAAGAAAAAGCCCCAGCCGTATTCCGGCCGGGGCTCTGCGGCGTCAGCGGGGAGGGGGGAGGGGGAGCTGACTGCCGCGGGGGGGTACGGCTGAAACGTGCCTCCCCCGCATGGGTTCCCGAAAAAACGAAACGCCCCAGGCGCACCCGAGACGTTTCGCCGACAGCTGCCGTCGAGGCGCTGTCTCCCGTCCCCGCGACTCTCATAGCAGAAACAGCGGCTTCGGAAAAGAACCTCCTTACATGGGTTATGCGGCGGGGCTTGCTCCGGGTTCGTTCCGGGCGTAGCGCAAGCCCATGTCGCGACGGAGCGAGGCGGAAGAGAGTGCCTGAAACGCCTGTTCTTCACGCTGGCCCTCGAGCTCCCGTGGCGGCGGCATCGCGCCGATGAGCGAAACCTCGCAGGCTGCAGGCGAGCTGCCCCAGGCCCGGGAGCCGCATCCCGGCCACCCGCCGCACGGCAGCCTCGCCAAGCTGACGCTGGGCGCGATCGGCATCGTCTTCGGCGACATCGGCACCTCGCCGCTCTACGCCTTCCGCGAGACCTTCGCGGGCCATCATCCGCTGCCCGTCGACCGGCTCCACATCCTCGGCGTGCTCAGCCTGATCTTCTGGTCGATGATGATCGTGGTGACGCTCAAATACGTCATCATTCTGATGCGGGCGGACAATAAGGGCGAGGGCGGCTCGCTGGCGCTGCTCGCGCTCATCTCGCGCAAGACCGAAGGGGCGCGCTGGGGCAGGCTGATCGTCCTCCTCGGCGTCTTCGCCTGCGCGCTTTTCTACGGCGACAGCATGATCACGCCCGCCGTCTCGGTGCTTTCCGCGGTGGAGGGCCTGGTCGTCGTCCAGGCGGGGCTCGGACGGTTCGTGCTGCCGATTGCCGTCGGAATCCTCGTCGGGCTGTTCATGATCCAGCGCCACGGCACCGCGGCGGTGGGCTCCCTGTTCGGGCCGGTGGTGACGATCTACTTCGTCACGCTCGCCATCCTCGGCGGGATCAGCATCATGACCGAGCCGGGGATCGTCGTCGCCCTCAACCCGACCTGGGCGGTGCGCTTCTTCCTCACCGAGGGCTTCCATGCCTTCGTCGCCCTGGGCTCGGTGGTGCTCGCCGTAACCGGCGCGGAGGCGCTCTACGCCGACATGGGCCATTTCGGGCGGCTGCCGATCAGGACCGCCTGGCTCTACATCGTCCTGCCGGCGCTGATGATAAATTATCTCGGGCAGGGGGCGCTGCTGATCGCCAATGCGGGCGCGATCGAGAATCCGTTCTTCCTGCTGGCGCCGGAGTGGTTCCGGCTGCCGCTCGTCCTGATCGCCACCGCCGCCACCGTCATCGCTAGCCAAGCGGTGATCTCGGGCGCCTTTTCCGTCACGCAGCAGGCGATCCACCTCGGCTTCGTGCCGCGGATCAAGATCGAGCACACCAGCGCGCATGCCGCCAGCCAGATCTACATCCCGGCGATCAACTGGGCGCTGATGGTGATGGTGATCCTGCTCGTCCTCGTCTTCCAGAATTCGAGCAACCTTACCGCCGCCTATGGGATCGCCGTCACCGGCGCGATGTTCATCGACACCTGCCTGCTCGCGGTCGTGCTGTTCACCCTCTGGCACTGGCAGCGCTGGGCGGCGTGGGGGGTCCTCTGCCTCTTCTTCATCGTCGATGCCGGTTATTTCTCGGCCAACCTCCTCAAGGTGCCGAGCGGCGGCTGGTTCCCGCTAATGATCGGCTTCATCGCCTTCACCTTCCTCACCACCTGGGCAAAGGGGCGCAAGCTGCTGTCGAAGCAGCTAAGGCAGGGCGAGATCCCCGTCGAGCTGTTCATCAAGTCCGCCGCCAAGTCGGCGGCGCGGGTCCCAGGCACCGCCGTCTTCATGACCTCACAGGCGGACGGCGTGCCGCACGCGCTGTTGCACAACCTTAAGCACAACAAGGTCCTGCACGAGCGGTCGGTGTTCCTGAAGGTCCAGATCGAGGAAGTGCCCTGGGTCGACGAGGCGCGGCAGATCGAGGTCGAGGAGCTCGGCCAGGGCTTTTACCGGATCATCCTGCACTTCGGCTTCATGCAGGACATGAACGTGCCCGACGCTTTGGCGCGGATCAGCGCCTGCGGCTTCCCATTCAAGATGATGGAAACGAGCTTCTTCCTCTCCCGGCAGACGCCGCTCGCCTCGAACGTGCGCGGCATGGCGCTGTGGCGGGAGAAGCTGTTCGCCTGGATGATGCGAAACGCCGAAAGCCCGATGGAATTCTTCGGCCTGCCCGCCAACCGGGTCGTGGAGATGGGCAGCCAGGTCAAGATCTGATCGAGCCCAGGCGCTCTCGTCGCTTTCGAAACACACCTTCCAGCCCTTCGCCCGCACCCGCGCCCCGAGGCGAGGCGTTCCCGACGCACACGCATGCGGAGCGGCTCCATGAGCAAGGTCCTGATCCTCTATTATTCCTCCTACGGCCACGTCCTCCAGATGGCCGAGGCGATGGCGGAGGGCGCGCGCTCGGCGGGCGCTCAGGTCGATATCCGGCGGGTGCCCGAGCTGGTGCCGGACGAGGTCGCCCGCGCCTCCGGCTACAAGCTCGACCAGCCGCATCCGATCGCCCGGATCGACGAGCTGCCGAACTACGACGCGATCATCGTCGGAGTCGGCACGCGCTTCGGGCGGATGGCGTCGCAGATGGCGAACTTTCTCGACCAGGCGGGCGGCCTCTGGGCACGGGGCGCCCTAAACGGCAAGGTCGGCTCCGCTTTCTCCTCCACAGCGACCCAGCATGGCGGGCAGGAGACGACGCTGATGGCGATCCACACCAACCTCCTCCACTTCGGGATGGTGACCGTGGGGCTGCCCTACAGCTTCGCCGGGCAGATGCGGCTCGACGAGATCACCGGCGGCGCCCCCTATGGGGCCACCACCATCGCCGGCGGCGACGGCTCGCGGCAGCCGAGCGAGAACGAGCTCGACGGCGCCCGCTTCCAGGGCCGCCACGTGGCCGAGATCGCCAACCGGCTGTTCCCGGACGACGGCGGGGAGAGCGAGACCGGCGACAAGGGCTTCATGCTCGCGGACCGATAGAAAGGAAGGACGAGACGATGACCAAGCATAGCGGCGGCGCGACGATCAACCAGGGCGGGGCCTCGCAGCCGACGCAGGAGGAGCGGGACGCCGAGTTCGACGGGATCACCGGCAACGTGGCGGAAAGAGGCGAGAAGCCCTCTCCGGGAGGGCAGGAGCGGGGCGAGAGCACCAGCGCCGACGCCGGCTCCCCCGTCGACATAGACGAAGCGCACGACCGGGCCAGCTGAGGCATCCGGCCGGCAGTGCGAGGCAGTTTCGAGCGCGAGCCGGCCAACGGCTGAGCCGCCGCCTATTGGACGTGGACCACGGGCGTGATGCCCGAGACGCCGTTCTCGTCGAAGGCTTCCACCGCAATGAAGTAGGCCTGGCCCGCGTTGAGCGCCCGCAGCCGTAGCTCGGTCCCTTGATCGGCGAACCGCTGGTAGGTGAGGGTCAGCCGGTCCGGGCGGATGCCCCAGCGGACGTTATAGCCGACCGCGCCGCGCACCGCCTTCCAGCGGACCAGCGCGTCGCGCGGGTCGGGCGAGCGGCGGACGGAGAGGCCCTTCGGCACGGCAGGGGCGCGCCCACCGGCGCTGCCGAACACCCTCAAGTCTGCGATTGCCAGATGCTTGGCGGCGACGTGGCCGTGCTGGTACCGGATGAAGCGGGTCCGGACCGGCGCTGGGAGCTCGAAATACGCATTGGGCCGGTCGCGCGGCTCCGGCCCGGTGTCGGCGAGCGGCAGCCATTTCTTGCCGTCGCGCGAGTGGAGCAGGCGGAACTCGGTGTAGAGAGCTGGGGAATCGTCGAACACGCCGGACTTGTAGTCGGCGAAATTGACCTGGATGGCCCGCACCGTCTTCGTCCCGCCGAGGTCCACCGTCAGCATCTCGCCGGCCCTGCCGCTTCCCGCCACCCAGAAGCTGCGTATGTCCTCGTCCGTTGCCTTGGCGGGCGCGAAGTCGGTGAGGGCGGAGGAGGCGGTCGCGCGCTTGCGGTAGGACAGAAGCATCCAGCCGGTGAACAGGTTCTCCGGATCCTCGACCTTTTCCGACGGCACCCGGTGCGGGAAGTCGCCGAAGCGGGTCGAGACCGCCATCTGCCCGTCCGGCCAGAATTTCGCCGGGAAGATCGCGATGCGCCGCTCGAACGTATTGTTGACGCCGATCCAGGGCGTGCCGCTGTTCCACCAATTGCCGTGCGCGTCCTCGAAGGTGGAGCCGTGCCCCGCCCCCATGGCGAAGCCGCCGGGCTTGTAGGCGACCGGGTTGTACGGCGCGTATTCGAACGGCCCGAGCGGGCTCGTCCCGACATAGGTTCCGTTCGCGTAGGCGTTATACTCGGTGCCCGGCGCGCCATACTGGAGGTAATAGCGGCCGCCGACCTTGGTCATCCACGAGCCCTCGATATAAGGCTTGATCGGAGTCCCGTTCGGCAGGCCGCCGCTATGATCCTTGCCGAACCGCTCCCAGCCGTGGGCGTCCGGGTGAAGGGTTAGCAGCGGGGTGGGCGTCCCGATATAGGCGAGGCGCCTCTCCGGATCGAGCTCGATCCCGTAGGTCGGAAAGACGTTCGACGAGCCCCAATAGAGGTACCAGCGGCCGTCATCGTCCTTGAACAGGGCCGGGTCCCAGGGGCCGGGCGGGATGCGGCCCGCCGGCGTCTGCTCCTCCTGGCCGATCGGCATTGCGGTCGGGAGGTCCGGCATCCGCCGCCGGTAGAATTCGAGCCGGCCGCTCGCCGGGTCGTCGCTGTAGAGGATCGGCTTTGGTTCGTAGGAGGATTGCATCAGGTAGAGCCGCTTGCCGTCCGAGAGCGCCGCCGGCGCGACATTTCCTTCGAAAGGCCAGCGGCTCGGCGTCACGAAGCGCCAGTGAACGAGATCGGTCGATCGCCAATAGCCGTCGGCCATCGTCAGGAAGAGGTAATAGGCGCCCTGGTGGCGCACGATCACCGGATCGGCGCCGCTGCGATGCGCCTTGTCCGGCTCCTCGTCATAGGGATTGTACCGGTAGTCGAGGTCGACCGGATTGGCGTAGGTCTGGGCGAACCCCGTCGCGGGCGCGAGGAGGGCGAGGAGCGCAGCCGCGGGTCCCGAGGCCATATGCCGCTGAGGCTGAGGACGCCAAGGTCGCATGGTGGCCTTCCTAGTTCCGACACCTGTTGTAGGAGTATGAGCCCGCATCCCCTTCGCGCAGGGTCAGCCGCTCTCCGGCGCCGCCGGCCTCCAGCTCGAGTGCCGTCGCGACGGTGACCGGCGAGCCACCCTCAAATGCGCTGAACCTCCCGCTGATCCTGTCCGGCGCGACCCCGTCCACGAATTCGGCACGCGCAGTGCGGATCGGTACTCCTTCATCCTCACGCATAAGGGTATCCGCCGTCACCGTGAGGCTGCCTTCTTCACCGTTCTCGTCCAGCTCCCAGCACCCCCGCAGCGTTTCGGGGATGTCCGGCATGGGTGTGAGATGGGGCGGCCCTCCCGCAAGGCG
>DASVVY010000133.1:0-6147 GCA_036386335.1 Allosphingosinicella sp.
CAGCGTGTCGGCGGCGAAGGCGACCGGCTGGGCGTGGAAATTCCCGCCCGACAGCGCCTCGTCCCCGAACAGCACCGGGTTGTCGGTGACAGCGTTCGCCTCGATCTCCAGCGTCCGCGCGGCGTTGCGCATCAGGTCGAGAGAGGCGCCCATCACCTGCGGCTGGCAGCGGAAGCTGTAGGGGTCCTGCACCCGCGCGCAGTCCTCATGGCTGTGCCGGATCTCGCTGCCGTCGAGCAGCCGCGTCAGCACCGCCGCAACCGCGATCTGCCCGGGCTGGCCGCGCGCCTCGTGAATGCGCCGATCGAAGGCGACGTCGGTCCCCTTCAGCGCGTCGAGCGACAGGGCACCCGAGATTAGCCCGGTCGCGAACGCCCTCTCGCCGATGAACAATGTGTCCAGCGCGATCGCCGTCGACACTTGGGTACCGTTGATGAGCGCCAGGCCCTCCTTTGGGCCGAGGACCAATGGTTCCAATCCGAGGCGGGACAGCGCCTTCGCCGCCGCCAGCACCTCCCCCGCCAGCACGACTTTCCCCTCGCCGATCAGCGCTGCGCTTAGATGGGCCAGCGGCGCGAGGTCCCCCGACGCCCCGACGGAGCCCTGCGCCGGGATGAGCGGCAGCGCGTCCGCCTCGAGCAGGGCCAGCAGCCGCTCGACCACCACTCGCCGCACCCCGGAATGGCCGCGGCCGAGCCCGATGCATTTCAGCGCAATGATCATGCGGACGATCCGCGGATCGAGTGCCTCGCCGAGGCCGCAGCTGTGGGAGAGGATGAGGTTGCGCTGCAGATCCTCGAGGCGGTTCGCGGGAATCCGCGTCTGGGCGAGCAGCCCGAAGCCGGTGTTGACGCCGTAGACGGTGCGCCCGCTCTCCAGGATTCGGCCGACGCTCGCCGCCGCCGCGTCGATC
This sequence comes from Allosphingosinicella sp., assembly GCA_036386335.1. Classification (GTDB taxonomy): domain Bacteria; phylum Pseudomonadota; class Alphaproteobacteria; order Sphingomonadales; family Sphingomonadaceae; genus Allosphingosinicella. The sequence continues at coordinate 914 of DASVVY010000133.1, forward strand.
GCCGCGAAGGCCTCCTCGTGTAGCCGCACCGGGGCCCCTCGCCAGACGGCGCGAAGCTCCGCCAGCGTGACCGAGCCGGGTCTCAGCTCAACCGGCTCCATCAGCGAAGCATCGGCAGGTCGAGCCCCTGCTCCCGCGCACAGTCGATCGCGTCCTCGTACCCGGCGTCGGCGTGCCTCATCACGCCCGTGCCGGGGTCGTTCCACAGCACCCGCTCCAGCCGCCGCGCGGCGGCCTCGCTCCCGTCCGCGACGATCACCATCCCGGCATGCTGGGAATAGCCCATGCCGACCCCGCCGCCGTGGTGGAGCGAGACCCAGGTCGCGCCGGACGCGGTGTTGAGGAGGGCGTTTAGCAAAGGCCAGTCGGAAACCGCGTCGGAGCCGTCCTGCATCGCCTCCGTCTCCCGGTTTGGACTCGCCACGGACCCCGAGTCGAGATGATCGCGGCCGATAACGACCGGGGCCTTCAGCTCGCCCCGCGCCACCATCTCGTTGAACGCGAGGCCGAGCCGGTGCCGCTGCCCAAGCCCGACCCAGCAGATCCGCGCCGGCAGACCCTGGAATGCGATCCGCTCGCGCGCCATGTCGAGCCAGCGGTGGAGGTGCGCATCGCCGGGGATCAGTTCCTTCACCTTCGCATCGGTGCGGTAGATGTCCTCGGGATCGCCGGAGAGCGCCACCCAGCGGAACGGCCCGATCCCGCGGCAGAAGAGCGGGCGGACGTAGGCCGGCACGAAGCCGGGGAAGTCGAAGGCGTGGGTCACGCCCTCGTCCCGCGCCACCTGGCGGATGTTGTTGCCATAGTCGAAGGTGGGGACGCCCATCTCCCGGAAGGCGAGCATCGCCTCGACATGGACGGCCATCGAGGCGCGGGCCGCTTCCTCCACCGCCTTCGGATCCCGCTCCCGCATCTCCACCCAGCGGTCGACCGTCCAGCCGATCGGCAAATAGCCGTTCACCGGGTCGTGCGCGGAGGTCTGGTCGGTGAGCGCGTCGGGCCTGATGCCGCGCCGGACCATCTCCGGCAGGATCTCGGCGGCGTTCCCCAGCAGCCCCACCGACGTCGGCGCCTCGGCGCTGCGGATGATCTCCAGCGCTTCGTCGAGCGAGCCGGCTCGGCGGTCCAGATAGCGCGTCTCCAGCCTCTTCTCGATGCGGCTCTCCTGGCATTCGATCGCAAGGCAGTGGGCGCCGGCCATCACCGCGGCGAGCGGCTGGGCGCCCCCCATCCCGCCGAGGCCCGCCGTCAGGATCCAGCGGCCCTTGAGATCGCCGCCGTGATGCTGGCGGCCCATCTCGACGAAGGTCTCGTACGTGCCCTGCACGATTCCCTGGGTGCCGATGTAGATCCAGCTGCCGGCCGTCATCTGGCCGTACATCATCAGGCCCTTGCGATCCAATTCGTGGAAATGGTCCCACGTCGCCCATTTCGGCACCAGGTTCGAATTGGCGATCAGCACCCGCGGCGCGTCCGCGTGGGTGCGGAACACGCCCACCGGCTTCCCCGACTGGACGAGCAGCGTCTGGTCCTCCTCGAGCCGCTCCAGCGTCTCCACGATCCGGTCGAAGCTCTCCCAGTCCCGCGCGGCGCGGCCGATGCCGCCATAGACGACCAGCTCCTCCGGCGCCTCGGCGACGCGGGGATCGAGATTGTTCTGGAGCATGCGGACGGCCGCCTCGGTGGCCCAGCTCTTCGCGACGATCTCCGCCCCGGTGCGGGCGCGGATCGAGCGGCTGTTGTCGCGCCTTAAGGGCATGCTGGTCCTTCGATAATGAGCAGGTGCGCCTGTCCCCCAGACAGGCTCCGAACTGCCGGGGGCAGTCCGGACCTGCTCATCGTTCGACAAGCTCACCGGCTACTCAGGATGAGCGGCTATACACATTCCGCTCATCCTGAGTAGGGACTGAGCCTGGCGAAGACCCGTATCGAAGGACTGGTCACGCATCCACCCCGGCGACGATCCGCCGTTCCGGGCCAGGGTGTCCGATCCAGTAGCAGAGCTCGGCGGGCCGGCTCACCCGCCAGATGCACAGGTCCGCGGCCTTGCCGACCGAGACGGTGCCGATCTCGCGCTCCAGCCCGAGCGCCCTGGCCGCGTGGACCGTCATCCCCGCCAGCGCCTCGTGCGGCGTCAGTCCGAAGAGGGTGCAGGCCATGCTCAGCACCAAGGTGGGCGATAGCAATGGCGACGTGCCCGGATTACAGTCGCTCGCCACCGCCATCGCCACGCCGTGACGCCGGAGCAGGTCCAGCGGCGGCTTCTTCGTCTCCCGCAGCGCGTAGAAGGCGCCGGGCAGCAGCACCGCCACCATCCCCGCCGCCGCCATCGCGGCGACCCCCGCCTCGTCGGCATGTTCGAGATGATCGGCCGACAGCGCGCCGAACTCCGCCGCCAGCGCGGCGCCGCCGAGGTTGCTGAGCTGCTCGGCGTGGACTTTGACGCGAAGGCCGTGCTCCTCCGCGGCGGTGAAGGCGGCGCGCACCTCGTCCGGCGTGAAGCCGATCCCTTCGCAATAAGCGTCGAGCGCCCGCGCCAGGCCAGCTTCGGCGACGGTGGGGATCATCTCCTCGATCACCGTCTCCAGATAGGCGTGGCGGCTGTCGCGGTGCTCGGGCGGCAGTGCATGGAGGGCGAGCAGGGTTGGCACCACCCGCACGCTCTCCGTCTCGCCGAGGGCGCGCGCCGCCTCCAGCATCTTCACCTCGGACGGCGTGTCGAGGCCGTAGCCCGACTTGATCTCGACGGTGGTGACGCCGCCGCGCATCAGGGCCTGGAGCCGCGGCCGCGACTGCTCGACCAGCTCCTCCCCGGAGGCGAGGCGCGTCGCTGTCACGGACGAGATGATGCCGCCGCCGGCGCGGGCGATCTCCTCATAGCTGGCGCCGTTCAGCCGCTGCTCGAACTCGCCGGCCCGGTTGCCGCCGAAGACGAGGTGGGTGTGGCAGTCGATCAGCCCGGGGGTGATCCACGCCCCCTGCAGCGCCTCCACCCGCTTCGCCCGGTAGCCGGCCAGCTCGCCCCGCCGGCCGACGCGCACGATCCTGCCGTCGAGGATGCCGACAGCCGCATTCTCGATCGCGCCGAACGCGGCCGGCACGGCCGGGTCCATGGTGGCGATGTTGCAGTCGGTCAGCAGCCGGTCCCACATGGCTCGCTTCTTACGGCGCGGCCGGTGTAAGGCAAAGCCGATGAGCTGGAAATCGATCGCCGACCTGTTCGCACCGCAAGGGGCGGTGGCGCTGCTCGGCGCGCCGATGGAGGCAGGATCGGTGACACCGGGCCGCTGCGACCTCGCGCCGGAGACGATCCGCCGGATGCTGAGGCGGTTCAGCACCTACGATGTCGAGACCGGCGAGGAGCTCCGGCTCGCCCTCCGCGACTTCGGCGACGTGCCGGTGCAGGGGCTGATGCCGGCGGACGGGTTCGAGCCGATCTGCGGTGCAGTCGCCGCGGCAACGGCGGGGCATCGGCTCACCCTCCTTCTCGGGGGCAACAATGCCGTCACGCGGCCCGCTGCCCATGCACTCGGAGTGCCGCTGGATCGGGTCGGGGTGATCACCCTTGATGCCCACTTCGACATGCGCGACACCGACCGGGGGCTGCTGAACGGGAATCCGATACGAGCCTTGCTGGAGGACGGGCTGCCCGGCGCCAACATCTGCCAGATCGGCCTCGCGCCTTTCGCGAACACGGCGAAGATGCATCGGGAAGCTATGGCGGCGGGGGTGGGCGTCTTCACCATCACCGACTGCCGACGCCGCGGCATCGAGGCGGTGGTCGAGGAGGCGGTCGCGCGGCTGGCGCATGTCGAGGCGCTGATGATCGACTTCGACATCGACGTGATCGACCGCGCCCAATGCCCGGGCGCGCCGGGGGCGCGGCCCGGCGGGATGCCGGCGGAGATGTTCTTCGCCGCCGCGCGGCGGCTGGCGGCGGAGCGGAAGGTGAGGCTGGTGGACCTCACCGAGTTTGACCCCAGCCTCGATGTCGGCGACATCACCGCCTTCACCGCGGCCCGCTGGGTCTGCGAGGTGCTGGCCGGCTTCTCAATGCGAGCGGGCGGAACGTAGCAACCCGGCGGCGGATTATTGACTGGAGCCGCCCCGGCCTGCTTCGGCGGGCGCGCCACTGGTCAGGAGCCTCCATGCGAATCCTCCCGCTTGCCGCCCTTTGCGCAATGCTTCTTCCCGCCTGCACCGCGACCGGGGAAGCTGTCGATACAGCCGACGCAGCCGCTCCCGCCGCCGGCGGGCGCCCGTTCGCGGTCGAGGCGCTGGCGCAGTTCAACGAACCCTGGGCGATGGCCTTCCTTCCGGGCGGAAGGCAGGCGCTGATCACCGAGAAGCCCGGCCGGCTGCTGCTTTGGGAGCGAGGGAAGGCGGCGGTGCCGGTCGGCGGCGTGCCCGCGGTCGATTATGGCGGGCAGCTCGGCCTCGGCGATGTCGTCCTCCACCCCGATTTCGCGCGCAACCGCCTTGTCTACCTCAGCTGGTCCGAACCGGCGCCCGGCGATGTCCTTGGCCCGGTGGTGGGGCGGGCGCGGCTGGCGAGCGACGGGACGCCGCGGCTGGAGGGGCTGCAGGTGATCTGGCGGGCGGAGAAGGTGGACGGCCGCTTCCACCACAGCCACCGCATCGCCTTCGGGCCGGACCGCAAGCTCTTCATCAGCAGCGGCGACCGGATGAAGTTCACGCCCGCGCAGGACCCCGCATCCAGCATGGGCAAGATCGTCCGCCTCAACGACGACGGATCGGTGCCGCGCGACAACCCGTTCGCCGCGCGCGGCGGCGTCGCCGCGACGGTGTGGAGCCTCGGCCACCGCAACGTCCTCGGCCTCGCCTTCGATCGGGCGGGGCGCTTGTGGGAGAATGAGATGGGCCCCCTCGGCGGGGACGAGGTGAACCTCATCCAGAAGGCGAAGAATTACGGCTGGCCGACCGTGTCGTACGGCGACAATTACGACAAGTCGCCGATCCCCGACCATCCGACGCGGCCGGAGTTCGAGGCGCCGAAGGTCTGGTGGAACCCGTCCATCTCGCCGTCGGGAATGATCGTCTATTCGGGCAAGCTCTTCCCGCAGTGGCGGGGCAGCGCCTTCATCGGCGCCCTATCCGGGCAGGCGCTGATCCGGGTGGCGCTGGACGGGACGCAGGCGCGCAAGGCCGACCAGTGGGACATGGCCCAGCGCATCCGCGAGGTGGAGGAGGGGCCCGACGGCGCCATCTACCTG
>DASVVY010000134.1:0-1963 GCA_036386335.1 Allosphingosinicella sp.
CGGCGCGGCGGCTCGGCGCCATCGTGTCGGCGACGGACGTCCGGCCCGAAACTCGCGAGCAGATCGAGAGCCTCGGCGCCAAGGCGGTGTTCGCCGAAGGGCTCGCCGCGGTCGGCACCGGCGGCTACGCGGCGGAGCTCACCGAGGAGCAGAAGGCGAAGCAGGCCGAGCTCGTCTCGGGCCATATCGCCAAGCAGGACATCGTCATCACCACGGCTTTGATCCCCGGGCGCCCGGCGCCGCGCCTCATCTCCGACGCGCAGGTGGCGAGCATGCGGCCGGGCAGCGTGATCGTCGATCTAGCGGTGGAGCAGGGCGGCAATGTCGAAGGCGCGGTGTTCGGCGCGGTCGCGGAGCGGCACGGCGTCCGCATCGTCGGCCACAGGAACGTGCCGAGCCGCCTCGCCGCCGACGCCTCGGCGCTCTACGCCCGCAACCTCTACAACTTCCTCAGCGCCTTCTGGGACAAGGAAGCGGGGCGGGTGGTGCTCCCGGACGAGGACGAGATCGTGAAGGGCGTGCGGCTGACGCGCGACGGGCAGGTGGTGAACCAGAGGCTCCAGTCGTGACCGAGGAAGTCGGGTGGCCGAACGAGAAGGAATATTTCGTTCTTCAGGACATCGTGACGGGCATCAACAAGGATTGCCTCGAGATCAAGAAATGGTCCGTCACCACAGCGTCCATCGCAGCGGTGGTCGGGCAGGTCGGCCTCAAGAACATCGTGCCCGTGCTGATCGTCATCGTCGTCCTCGCCATCGGCTTCTGGATCACCGAGACGATCTGGCGGATGAACCAGTGGGCCTTCATTCGGAGGATAAGAGAGCTGGAGGACCAGGCCGGCGCGCCGGGTATCAGCTCGGGCTGGCGCCGTTTCTATGTCGGGGGAACCGCCGCCGCCACCGAATCGGACTATGAGGGGGGCGAGGCGACGTTCGGGCGCGCCTGGGGGCACTTTTGGGCGTGGCGCACCTGCCTGCCGCACGCCTTCCTCGTCCTTGCGGCGGCCGGGTTCCTGCTCGCCCACGCGGTCGGGCTGCTTGCGCTGACCCCGGATTCCGCCGGTCCTCAGCCCCAGCAGATCGAGGGCAAGCTGGATGTGCAGCTCCGTGGCGGCCGGATCAGCAATTCCGCCGCCCCGGTCGCGGCCGAGGGAATGCGATGATCCGTCGGATCTATCTGGCGGGGCCGGACGTGTTCCTCGCCGACGCCCCCGCCGTCGGGCGCGCAAAGGCGGAGCTCTGCCGGAAGTTCGGATTCGCCGGACTGTTTCCGCTCGATGCCGAGCTCGCCATGGAGGATCTCAAGGGTCGGGAGGCCGGTCTCGCCATCTACCGGGGGAACATCGAGCTGATGCGTTCGGCGGACGCGATCCTCGCGAACCTCACGCCGTTCCGGGGCGCGAGCGCAGACGTGGGCACCGCCTTCGAAGTCGGCTTCTTCGCCGCCCTGCAGAAGCCCGTATACGCTTATTCGGGCGACCCGCGGCCGTTCGCGGAGCGGTGCCGGGAATGCACCGGCGCGACGGAGCGGCACGTCGACGGCAACGGCTTCGGCATCGAGGATTTCAACCTTCCCGACAATCTCATGCTGCCCGGCGCCGTCCAGGCGATGGGTGGAACCTGGGTCGCCCGGTCGAGCAACCGGGAGCCGAAACTTGCCGCCTTCGAGGCGTTCGAGGAGTGCCTGGCTCTTTTGGCCGCGTCGGCCGGCGACATCTCCCGCGCTGCGGCTGCCGGATAGGAGAAACGATGGACTTCATCACCATCCTGTCGATCTTCGTGCTGGCCTGCTTCGTCGGCTATTACGTCGTCTGGTCGGTAACGCCAGCGCTGCACACGCCGCTGATGGCCGTCACCAACGCGATCTCGTCGGTGATCATCGTCGGTGCTCTGATCGCGAGCGCCGCGGCGGCCGTGCCGGGGGCGAAGTGGCTCGGGCTGCTCGCGGTTGTGCTGGCGAGCGT
>DASVVY010000135.1:0-5151 GCA_036386335.1 Allosphingosinicella sp.
AGGGCGCCCGCCCCCGTCACCCCGCCCGGAGCCGCCGCTCAGCGCCGCCCGGCGAGCCCGAAGACGCCGGCCAGCACCGGATCGCCGGTCGCCTGCGGATCGGCGCGGATCGCCGCTTCCTCCCGGCCGATGGCGCGGTAGATGCCGGCGGCCGCCTTCTGCGAGACGTCCGCCTGCACGGTCTGGAAATCGATCCCGGTCGCCACCTGAACGGCGCGGTTGACGATGCCGTTGTCGAGGACCCTCAGCGCATTCCCGACGCCGGGGAACATCACGTCGACGATCCTGTCGCCCATGCTCCGTTGCAGGTAGGAGGTCGCTGCGTTCGGGCCGCCGCGAACGATCGAGAGGGCATCGGCGATGCTCATCTCGCGGATCGAATTGTAGACGATCGGCGCCGCGGCCCGCGCGCCCTCGGCGGCGGCGGCGTTGACGAGGCGGAGCAGCCGGTCCTGCACCGCCCTCGTGCCGAGCGCCACCGCGAGCACGGAGGCGACGCGGCTGCCACCGAGCTGCGGCGGGAGCGTGACGCGGGCAAGGTCGTCCCGGAAGAAGCCCTCCTCGGTCAGCAGCCGGGCGAAAGCCCGCTGCGAGGAGAGGGTGAGGATGCGCCGGATCGCGTCCTCGAAGTTGACGAGGTCGCCGAGGCGGGTGGCGCAGCCGGGCAGGCAAAGGAGCGGCGCGGCAAGGCCGGCCGCGACGACGCTCCGGCGGGTAAGCAACTGGCCCATGAGTGGAGGACTCCGCATGGTGGGGACGGAGCGGAAACTACCCTCGCCCGCGCTTGTTGCAAACCGGGAGGAGACGGCGCGTTGCGGCGGTTCAGTCGCGGCCATAGAAGCGGCGCCGCAAACGGAGAGACGTAACGCCATGACGAGGCCTTCCGCCCTTATCGCCGCCGCTGCGCTGCTCGCCCTCTGCCCTGCCGTGGCGGCGGCGGCGCAGCCGCGCCTCAAGGTGGATGCGCGGGGCGTCCTCCGCGACACGGCCAGCGGCCGGCCCGCTTACTTCTTCGGCGTCAATTACACTGCGCCCTTCGCCTATTCCTACCGCGCGCTGCGTGCCCGCGGCGTCGATCCGAAGCGGGCGATCGACCTGGACGTCGAGCAGATGGCGCGCCTCAAGCTCAACGCCTACCGCATCCACGTCTGGGACCGCGAGATCAGCGACTCGGCCGGAAACCTGCTCCAGAACGAACATCTCGAGCTGCTCGACTATCTCCTCGCCCGGCTCGCCGAGAAGAAGATCGCCGTCATCCTGACCCCCATCGCCTGGTGGGCGACGGGCTGGCCGGAGCCGGACCCCGACACGCCCGGCTTCGCGACGCGCTTCACCAAGCAGCAGATGAACACCGACCCCGCGGCGATCGCCGCCTCGGTCAACTACATCCGCCAGCTCCTCGCCCACGTGAACCGGGAGACGGGGCGGCGCTACGTCGACGACCCCAATCTGGTCGCCGTCGAGCTGTTCAACGAGCCGCGGCACGCCGAGGACGCGCCCACCACCGCCTATGTGAACCGACTGGTCGAGCCAGTGCGCGCGCTCGGCTATCGCGGTCCGATCTTCTACAACATCTCGGAGCAGGGAAACCGCCCCGGCTTCGCCGCAGCGCTCTGCCGGGCGAACATCCAGGGCGTCTCCTACCAATGGTATCCGACCGGCCTCACCCACGGCTCGACGATCCGCGCGAACATGCTGCCCAACGTGCGGCGCTACGACCTGCCGTTCGAGGACGTTGCCGCCTGCCGCGGCAAGGCCAAGATGGTCTACGAATTCGACGCCGCCGACGTCACCGCCTCGACCATGTACCCGGCAATGGCCGACGCCTTCCGCAGCGCCGGTTTCCAGTGGGCGACGCAGTTCGCCTACGATCCGAGCCACATCGCCGACACCAACACCGAATATCCCACCCACTACCTGAACCTGCTCTACACGCCGTCAAAGGCGATCGGCTTCCTCATCGCCGGCGAGCGGTTCCGGGGCGCACCGGGGCTCAATACCAGCCACGCAGCGGACAGGAGCGAGCTGGTCACGCCGACCGCCTTCTTCCACACGGCCGGCACGGCGAGCAGACCTCCCAACGCGGGCCGGCTGCGCGAGATCGCCGGGGTCGGCTCCTCGCCGCTGGTCGACTATGGCGGCACCGGCGCCTATTTCCTCGACAAGGTGCGGGACGGCGTCTGGCGGCTCGAAGTCTATCCGGACGTGATCGAACATTCCGACCCGTTCGCGAAGGTCAGCCTCGACCGCCAGGTGCGCCAGCTCGTCGCCGGCCGGCACAGAATGCGGCTGCGACTGCCCGACCTCGGCGACAGCTTCGAGGTGGCCGGCACGCGGCGTCACCGTGCCGAGGGCGGCGCCTTCGAGGTGGCGCCTGGGCGCTACATCCTCTCCCGCCGCGGCGGGGAGACGGCGCCGCAGGCGCCCCTGCCGGTGCCGCCGGAGGCGCTACGCCCTGGGGCGGGGGTCGCCCACCGCGCCTGCCGCGTCGCCCCGAGCGGGACGCCGCTGCGCGTCGCGGCGAACGTCACCTCGAGCGAGCCGCTGCGGGCGGTGGTGCTGCACGCCCGCCGCGTCGGCGACCGCGCCTTCACCCAATTCCCGATGAGCCTCGCCCCGACGGGCGCTTACGAGGCGACGGTTCCGGCGGAGTCCGAGCTGATGCGGCCCGGACGCCTCGAATATGCCGTTTCGGTTGAAACGCCGGCCGGATCGACGACCTTCCCAGGATCGCAGGCCGGCACTCCGGCGGAGTGGAATTTCCTGGGCGACACCTTCTGGACCACCCACCTCGTTCCCCGGCTCGATCATGTGCCGCTGTTCACGCCCGCTGCCGGCATGAGCGACCTGCTCACCCCGCGCTACACGGCAGGACGCGAATATCGCTTCGACCTCGTGCCGGGCCCCCGCACCAGCGAGACCGCGCTGCAGATCCGCGTGGCCCCGGCCGGTGCGGCGACGCCCCTTCCCTTCATGCTCCGCATGCAGTCCGCGGCTCTGCGCGACCCTTGCGGCGTGTCCGCCGAACCGCTGATCCGCCTCCGCTTCGCCGCCCGCTCCGCCACCGGGGCCGGCAGGCGCGCCACGGTCGCGGTGGTCACCGCGAACGGAGCGGCCTGGGGCACGGACATCGAGATCGGCGCGGGCTGGCAGGAATTCAGCATCCCCCTCACCGCGCTGAAGCGCGTGCCGCTGGCCCTGCTGCCATCCGCTTATCCCACCTTCCAGCCCGAGTTCGAGAAGGACAGCCCCGCCGCTCCGCCGCTCTCCGCGGCCGCGGTCGAAGGCGTCCAGCTGGTCGTGCAGCCCGATGCGGCCGCCACCGCAGGCTGGGCGGTCGAACTCGGCGAAATCGCGCTCAGCGACTAAGTCACACCCGTGCCAGGAGCAACCATGCGCCATTTCCTCTCCACCACCATCGCCGCCGCGGCCCTGCTGGCGGCCTGCGGCGCTTCAGCCGAGAAAAGCACCGCCGCCGCCGACCCCTCCGGCCCGGTCGAGACCGAGGCGCCGAACACCAAGCTGAAGCCGGCATTCGCCGGCCAGACCCGCGCACCGGCGAAGCGGGCGGCGGTGACGTTCGACGTGCAGGAGGTGACGAGCGACCTCAACGCCCCGTGGTCGCTGGAATTCCTTCCCGACGGCCGGATCCTGGTCAGCGAGAAGGGCGGCGCGCTTCGCTTCGTCACCCGCGACGGGCGGATCTCCGACAAGGGCACCGGCCTTCCCGCCGTCGACGACGACGGGCAGGGCGGCCTGCTCGACGTGGCGCTGGACCCGGACTTCGCCTCGAACCGCATGATTTACTGGACCTTCTCCGAGCCGCGGAACGGCGGCAACGGCACCGCCGTCGCCCGCGGGCGCCTCGCGCAGGGCGCCCGCCCGGACGTGACCGACGCGCAGATCATCTTCCGCCAGATGCCGACCTTCGAGTCGGAGGGCCATTACGGCTCGCGCATCGCCTTCGCGCCGGACGGCACGATGTTCGTCAGCCTCGGTGAGCGGATGGAGATGGCGAGCCGCATGCGCGCCCGCGACCTCGGCACGCACTTCGGCAAAGTGGTCCGCATCAACCGCGACGGCTCGGTGCCGGCCGACAACCCGTTCCGCGGCCGCGCCGGCGCGCTGCCGGAGATCTGGACCGTCGGCCACCGCAACCCGCAGGGGATCACCTTCCGGAGTGACGGGTCGCTCTGGGCGATCGAGCACGGGCCGCGCGGCGGCGACGAGCTCAACCGGATCGAGAAGGGCCGCGACTATGGCTGGCCGACCATCACCTATGGCATCGAATATGGCGGCGGAACGATCGGCGGCGGCATCGCCGCGCAGCAGGGGCTCGAGCAGCCGGTCTATTATTGGGATCCGGTGATCGCCCCCTCCAGCCTCCTCTGGTACGACGGCGCCATGTTCCCCGAGTGGAAGGGAAGCTTCTTCGCAGCCGGCCTCTCCGGCAAGGTCGCCCGCCTCACCATGGACGGCGATAAGGTGACCGGCGAGGAATGGCTGCTCGCCGACCGCGGCGAACGCTACCGCGACGTGAAGCAGGCGCCCGACGGCGCGATCTGGCTCGCCACCGACGAGGGCAAGCTGCTCCGCCTCGCCAGGCGCTAGGGCTGCCCGCCGCTGAGGCGGGCGAGGTTCGCGAACTCGCGGCGGGTGCGCGGGCCGTAGGTGGCGAAACTGGGGTTCGGCCGCTCGCGATAATTCTCCCGCTCGCGCGACACCGCATCGGCCGCCGCCTGCCGCGTCATGGCGGCAACGTCGAGCTTGTAGGGCTTGGCCGCATTGAGGCCGAACACCTTGCGCCGCAGCTCCGGCGTGATCTTCGGATAGCCGTGCGCGTCGCGCAGCGCGTCGGCGATCTGGAAGGTGCGGAAGGCCTGGATCTGATCCTGCGGCGATCCGTACCAGATCGAGTCGGTGCCCCACAGGACGTTGTCCTCCCCGACATATTTGAACAATTTGCCGAGCAGGTGGGCGGCGCTGGTCGCATCGCGCATCGAGACAAACCGCCAGGTCGATCCGAGCTCGGCATAGACGTTGCTGTTCGGCTTGACGCCGCTCTGGAGCAGCGAGGTGACGAGCGCGTCGACGCCGTCGGTGCGGGCGGGGTCGTAGGGACCCTCCTTCTCGTCCGCGACATAGCCCGAA
>DASVVY010000136.1:0-2711 GCA_036386335.1 Allosphingosinicella sp.
AGGTTCGCGTCGGCGCCGAGCGCCTCGTCGAGCGTCCGCCCGTCCCTGGTCACGTCCGGGCCGAGATAGTGACCGACCTCATGCCAGAGCGTGCGGTAGAAATTGGCGTCCGCGCTGAGGTGGCCGGCGAATTCGGGCGCCACCGCCGCGCCGAACACGTCGCCCGACGATCGGAACAGGTCCGGATTGCGCATGATGTTGGCGCGCAGCAGGATGATGCTGCCGTAGCGCTCGGCGAGATAGGCTTCGTTGGGGAGGTTGGTGGCGGTGTTGCCGCCGCGCGCCTGGCCGAAGTCCGCGACGACGTCGTAGACCCCGACCGGGATGTCCTCGCGCACCTTCTTGTGCCGCTCGGTGGGCAGCGAATCCTCGAGCGCCTGGATGCCGGCCATCGCCCTCCTCAGCGTCGCCGTCTCCTCCGCGCGCCGCGCCAGCAGGCTGAGGCTGTAGAAGGCGCGGGTGCCGGTCAGCTCGTCGTCATAGGTCTCGTAGGCGCCGATCTGGGCGTTGAGCCGCTTGAAGTTGCCCGTGATCCAGGCGGCGTCGCCCGATTCGTAGTCGTCGGAAAGCAGGTCGCGGGCCCGGTTCCTGAGGTACTTGGCGAATTCCCAGTCGCTCGGCTCCGCCGCGTCGGCCGCCTCGTTGAGGAGGCGGTGGGCGCGGATCATCTCGTCCGCATAAGCGAGCGAATAGGGTGCGGCGTAGAGCGTGGCGCGGTCGGGCTTGCGCGCCAGCGCCTCGAGGCGCTGCCGCAGACCCGGGTGGAGCGTGTCGAGGACCGGATATTGCCGGAGCTTGCCGAGGTCCCGCCGCAACGACGCCGCGTCGGCCCGCCGCACGACGGAACGCAGGTGGGTGAGCGACCCGCGCTGCTGCGGATGGGCCGCGAGATAGGCCTCCAAGGCCTCCGCGGTGAGATCCCACGGGTAGACGTTCTTCCCCGGCGGGGGCGGCTCGGCGGCGACGAAGGGCACCCTCTGGTTGTCGAGCGTGGTCGCGACCGGTCCCTGGTTCAGCCGGTAGAGGGTGAAGAGATCCCGCCCGTGCGGATCGGTGCGGCGGGCGAGCGCCGCCCGGACGCCGAGCGCGCTGCGGTGCCGCTGCATCTCGTACACGTCCTGGAAGATGCGGCCGACCTCGACCAGCTTGCCGACCGCGATCCGCTCGCCGGGGGTCAGGTCCGCCAGCGCCGGCGCGAGCCGGATGGTCTGCGTCTTGTCGAGAATGTCCCTTGCCTGGGCGGCGGTCCACTCGCGGGGGACGGGGGTCTGGGCTGCCGCGGGGGCGACCAGGGCCGCCAGCAGCAGGACGAAGTTCATGAAGTTCACGGTCCCCAGGGAGAAATGAACTTTCCACGCCGCAGGCGCCGGAGGGCCAAGTCTTCTCGCTGCCGGGATGCCGATGGCCACGCAATCTTCTCCGATTCGAGGAATCGCCACCCTAGCAGGAAGCTTCCTATTCGAGAAATCCTATTTTACCGCCGCACAAGGCGCTTCCCGATTTTCACCGCCGGCTCTAGCCTATAGGGCGATGCTCCGCCGCGCCACTCCCACCCTCCTCCTCCTGCTCGCCGGCTGCGCCACCGTGCCCCGGACGCCAGCGCCGGGGGCGGGGAACTACGCCTGGGCGAGTTTCGACCGGGGTGGCATAACCGCGTCCGGCGCCGAAGGACTCGCCGACCGTGCCGCCAACTGGCCGCTCACCATCGACGACCCGGTACGAATCGCCTCGATCAGCAAGCTGATCGTCGCCCTCGGCGTGATGCGGCTCGTGGAGCAGGGCAAGCTCGATCTCGACGCCGATGTCTCGGACGCCCTCGGCTGGCGCCTGCGCAACCCCGGCTTCCCCGAGCGCCCGATCAGCCTCAGGCTGCTCCTCTCCCACCGCTCGAGCCTCACCGACGATGCCGAATATGTCATCCCCCTCGGCGGCACCGCCGAAGCCTGGGTGCAGCAGCCCAGGGTCTTCGACGCGGAGCACCCACCCGGCACCTACTTCCGCTATTCGAACCTCAACTTCCCGGTGATCGCCACCGCAATGGAGCGGGCGACCGGCGAGCGCTTCGACCTCCTGATGCAGCGCCTCGTCCTCTCTCCCCTCCGGCTCTCCGCCTGCTTCAACTGGACCACCTGCGACGAGGCCGCCGTCGCCCGCGCCGTCGTTCTCTATTCGCCCGAAGGCGAGGCGGTCCGCGACGACCTCAAGGGAGAGCGCCCCGCCTGCCCCGTCGCCCCCGCCAAGAGCGGCAGCTGTGACTGGCAGGCCTACCGCCCCGGCACCAACGGCGGCCTCTTCTCCCCGCAAGGCGGCCTGCGCATCTCGATCGCCGACCTCGCCCGGATCGGCCGCCTCCTCCTGCGCGACGGGCGACTCGAAGACGGCACCCCCTTCCTCTCCCCCACCAGCCTCCTCGATCTGACCCGCCCCGGCTGGCGGTTCGACGGCGGCAACGGCGAGACGGACAGCGGCTTCTACTGCGGCTACGGCCTCGCCGTTCAGACCCTCGCCCAATGCCCGCCGGGAGACGACCCGTTCGGCGACGGCCGCGCCCGCATCGGCCATGCCGGCGAGGCCTACGGCCTGCGCTCCGGCCTCTGGGTCGACCCGAAGAGCGGCACCGGCATCGCCTATTTCGCCACCGGCCTCGGCGACGACCCGCCCCGCGGCCGCAGCGCCTATCGCGCCATCGAGGAATGGCTGGCGGCGAAGGC
>DASVVY010000137.1:0-7314 GCA_036386335.1 Allosphingosinicella sp.
GCCGAGCGGGCTTACGAGGCGCTGCAGAAGAGCTGCCCCGCGATGATGAGCCGCGACGATCCGAGCGGCCTCGTCCGCAGGGAGGATTGGGCGGGCATCTGCGAGGTTCTGGGCGGCCTCGAGGACAGGCGCTATTTCGTCGATTTCTTCCAGCAAAGGTTCGAGCTGGTGCAGGTCGGCGACGGCGCCGCCTTCGTCACCGGCTATTACGAGCCGCAGATCCGCGGCTCGCGGGTGCGCATGCCGGGTTACGAGGTGCCGATCTACGCCAAGCCGCCCGACCTGCTCGAGGTCGACCCCACGACGGGGGAGAAGCGTCGCGGGCGCCTCGTCGACGGCAAGTACGAACTCTATCACGACCGCACCGAGATCGAGGAGGGGGCGCTGGCCGGCCGCGGGCTCGAGATCGCCTGGGCCGCGGACCCGATCGAGCTCTTCTTCCTCCAGGTGCAGGGATCCGGGCGCCTCCTCCTGCCCGACGGCAGCGTGATGCGGATCGGCTATGCGGGGCAGAACGGCCGCGAGTATGTCGGCATCGGAAAGCTGCTGAAGGACCGCGGCCTGCTCGGCGACGGCCCGACCAGCATGCAGGGCATCGTCGCTTGGCTGCGCGCCCACCCGGAAGAGGGCCGCGCGGTAATGCGCGAGAACAAGAGCTACGTCTTCTTTCGCGAGCTGACCGGCGAGGGGCCGCTCGGCGCGATGGGCGTTCCGGTGACGCCGCGCACCACCGTCGCCGCCGATCCGCGCTTCACGCCGCTCGGCGCCCCGGTCCTCCTCGAGCTGGACCGGACGGAGGCGAGCGGGCTCTGGATCGCGCAGGACACCGGCGGCGCGATCAAGGGCGCCAACCGCTTCGACACCTTCTGGGGCGCCGGCGAGGAAGCCGCGGTCGTCGCCGGCGGCATGCAGGGGAAGGGGAGGGCGTTCATCCTTCTGCCGAAGGGCACCGTCGCCAGGATCCATGCGGCGTCTCAGCACTGACGAAGAGGCGCTGTGGCGCAAGGTCGTCGCCAGCGTCCGGCCAATCGGCGGACGCGCGGCGGCGGCACCCGCGGCGCCCGAAGCGGGCGCTCAGCTGCAGGTCCGGCCGCGGTCTGTTGAAGAACCTCCAAAACCGCCGCGTGCGCGCGGCCCGGGAGAGACGCTGGACGGCGGCTGGGATCGTCGGCTCTCCCGCGGGACGGTGCAGCCGGACCGGACGCTCGACCTTCACGGCCACAACCTCGCCACCGCCTATGACCTGCTCGACCGGCACCTCGACTCGGCGGTCCGCGCCGGCGCCCGCGTGCTGCTGCTCATTACCGGCAAGCCGCCGGGGCCGGAGCGCCCGGTGAAAAGGGGCGCCATCCGCGCCGCCGTGGGTGACTGGCTCGCGGCGTCTCGCCACGCCGGCGACATCGCCGCCGTCCGCAACGCCCATCCCCGCCACGGCGGCACCGGCGCCCTGTACATCATTCTCCGCCGCCGGCCACGCTCGTGACGGATACGAAATAGTAACGACGAACCACTAACGCAGGTTTGGAAGCGCCAGAAGGGCAAGGGCGCGGTCGTGGGGGAGCGGACGGCGGCGGCATGAACGCGACGCTGAGCCATGTGAGCAATCGGGTGCTCTCGCTGCTGGCGGGTTCGGCCGCCTTCGCCTTCACCTTGCTCGGTTTCCTCCTCGTCGGCGGCATCAACCACCAAGTGGCGGTGTCACTTTTCATCGGGCTGTTCGCGCTGGCGGTGGTGCGGCTCGCGGCCGAGCGGCCGAATAGCGCCCAGGCTCGCGCCTTCACCGCCTTGGTCGAAAGGCTGCTGGCGGTGCGGACCGGCGACCTCAGCTCTCCCGCCCCCCCTGGCGTGCGCGCCCACATGCCGGAACTCGCCGCCGCGGTCGATGGGCTGTTCGAGCAGGTGCGCTCGAACCTTCACGACGTCCACGCCATCGCGATGTACGATCCGGTGACGCAGCTGCCCAATCGCGTCCACTTCCGGCGCGAGGCGGAACGGCTCCTGCGGTCCGGCGGCACCGCGGGCGCGGCGGCTTTGCTGTTCATCGACCTCGACGGCTTCAAGGAAG
Source organism: Allosphingosinicella sp. (assembly GCA_036386335.1). Classification (GTDB taxonomy): domain Bacteria; phylum Pseudomonadota; class Alphaproteobacteria; order Sphingomonadales; family Sphingomonadaceae; genus Allosphingosinicella. The sequence continues at coordinate 2,066 of DASVVY010000137.1, forward strand.
TGAATGACCGCCTCGGCCACGCCCAGGGCGACCAGACGCTGGCCATGGTGGCCAACCGGCTGCGGGTCGTCGGCAAGGCGCATTCCGACCCGACCTCGACCCCGCTGATCGCGCGGCTTGCCGGCGACGAATTCACCATCCTGCTGAGCGGCGGCCAGGAAGAGGCGGAGAGTGTGGCCCGGGCTGCCCTCGCGGCGCTGTCGGAGCCGTTCCGCATCGGCGAGCATGTGACCTACATGGGCGCCTCGATCGGCATCGCGCTCGCGCCCGAACATGGCGCCGATCTCCCCACGCTGATGAAGGCGGCCGACACGGCGATGTACCGGGCAAAGGGTGCCGGCCGCTCGCAGCTTTGCGTCTTCGCGCCGGTCTTCGCCGAGGCTGCCCGGCGCCAGAGCGAAACCGAGCAGGAGCTCGCCCGGGCGATCGAACGGCGGCAGCTCCGCCTCCTGTTCGAGCCGCAGCTTTGCCTGCGGTCAGGCATCGCCCTCGGCGCCGAAGCCGTTCCGGTGTTCGAAGGCGCGGACGGCGAGCGGGTGGCGGGCATTGCCCTGACGGCGCTCGCTGAGCCGTCGACGTCGATCTTCGACCTGGACGACTGGGCGCTGTCTGAAGTCGCGGCCGCCCGCCTGCGCTGGCGCGCCAACGGCATCGACCAGGCGATCAGCCTGCGTCTCAGCGACCGCGAGCTCGAGCGCCGCGACGTCGCCGAGCGCGTACGCGGATTTCTTGCCGCCGCCTGCCTGGGAGAGGCGCACGTCGACATCGAGCTGGACGAGCCGGCGCTGATGCGCTGCCCGCGCCAGACGCGCGACGAGCTTGTCGGCCTCGCGGCGCACGGAATCGGGATCGCGCTCAGCGATTTCGGGTCGGGCCTCTTTCGTCTCGCCCGTTCGTCGGGCGCGGCGGTAAGCCGCGTCGTCCTCGCACCCGAGCTTGCCGGGGAAGTCGATTCGAGCGACGCGGCCCGGACCGTCGCGGCCGCCGCCATCCACCTCGCCCACGGCCTCGGCTGCACGGTCGTGGCCAAAGGCGTCGATCGAATCGAGCAGCTCGAAGTGCTGCGCGCGATCGGCTGCGACGCGGCGCAGGGGCCCGCCTGCGGCCCGGCGATGAGCGAGGACGAGTTTCTGCGCTGGGTAGGCGCGCGCGCCGTCACCGCCCGCCTCGCCCGCGCCTCCTAAGCGACGGCGCTCCTCAGGATGCGCGCATAGATCCGGGCAAGGGCACGAATGTCCTGGACCGCCGCGGCCTCGTCGAGCTTGTGCATGGTCGCATTGGGCAGACCGAAATCGACGACCGGGCAGAGCGCGATCAGGAAGCGGCCGTCCGAGGTGCCGCCGCTGGTCGAGAGGGTGGGGGCGATGCCCGTCTCCTCCCGCACCGCGCGGGTCACAAGCTCGTAGAGCGGCCCCGGCGGAGTCAGGAAGGCCTCGCCCGAAATCTTGGCCTCGACCGTTGCGCCGGTTGCCGCTTCCTCGACGGTGCGGCGGACGAGCGCCACCAGGTCTTCGCCGCTATGCAGGTTGTTGAAGCGGATGTTGAGCTGCGCCGTCGCGGCGCCCGGAATGATGTTGGTCGCGTGGGTCGGCGTCGCGACCGCGGTGAATTCGAGGTTTGAGGGCTGGAAGGCGTCGGTGCCGTCGTCGAGGTGGATCGCCTCGAGCGCGGCTATGGCCCGGGCCAGCTTCGGGACGGGGTTATCGGCGCGGTGCGGATAGGCGACGTGGCCCTGCGTGCCCGGCACGGTGATCCACATGTTGACGGTGCCGCGGCGGCCGATCTTGGCGACGTCGCCGAGGCGGCTCTCAGAGGTCGGTTCGCCGATCAGGATCATGTCCGGACGGATGCCGCGCTCCGCCAGCCAGGCCATGATCGCCCGGGTGCCGTGCACCGCAGGGCCTTCCTCGTCCCCGGTGATGAGGAGGCTGACGGTCCCGGCGTGCTCCGGAACCTCGGCGCAGGCGGCGACGAAGGCGGCGATGCCGCCCTTCATGTCGACCGCGCCGCGGCCGTAGAGGAGGCCGGCGCGGATCTCCGGTCGGAACGCGTCGCCGGTCCAGCCCTCGCCCGGCGGCACGACGTCGAGGTGCCCGGCAAAGCCGAAATGCGCGCCGCCGCTGCCGCGGACCGCGACCATGTTCTCGACCGGACCATCCGGAGCCTCACCGGAGAGGAAGCGGTGGATTTCGAAGCCGAGCGGCCGCACCGCCTCCTCGAGCACGTCGAACACCTCGCCGCGCGCGGGGGTGACGCTGGGGCAGGCGATCAGCCTGGCGGCGAGCTCCACTGGATCGATTGCGGAAACCATGGCGGGTCGCCTAGCAAGCGGGGGAGACCTTGCACAGCGGAAGACCGGCCATGCCCAAGCTCGACCTCGCCTCGATCGAAGCCACCAACCGCACCGGCTATCCGCCGCCCTTCGCGGAGGCGATGGCGAAGCGCTGGTACCGCCGCATCTCGCCGGCCGCAGGTCTCGAGGATTTCGGCCTCAGCCATGTCGTCCTCCAGCCCGGCGGCATTTCCAGCCAGCGCCACTGGCACGTGGGCGAGGACGAGGTCGTCATCATGCTGGAGGGCGAGGCGGTGCTGATCGAGGACGAGGGAGAAACCCCGATGCGGCCCGGCGACGTCGCCGCCTTCCCCAAGGGGGTTCCCAACGGCCACCACCTCGTCAACCGCTCCGATAGGGATTGCGTGTTCGTCGCGGTCGGGAAGCTCGCCGCGACAGATTGCCACTATCCCGACATCGACGTCCATCTCGACGCGCGGACCATGACCTTCACGCACAAGGACGGCTCGTCCTACTGAGCCGGGGTTTCGTACCTCTCGATCACCCACGGCTCCTCCTGCGCCGCCTCGTTCCACTCGCGCATCCAGGGATGACTCAGCATCGCCTCGACATAGGCAGCGGCGAAGCGAGGGACCGGGATCGAATGGGTGACGAAGCGGGTCGCGACCGGCGCGAACATGATGTCGGCCGCGCTGAACGTGCCGAACAGGTAGGGGCCGCCTCCGCCGTGCCGCGCCCGCGCCTCCGCCCACAGTTCGAGGATGCGGATGATGTCGGCGTGCACGTCCTCGCCGAGCTCGCGCGGCGGGAATTGGGTGCGCAGGTTCATCGGGCACTCGCGGCGCAAGCTGGGGAAGCTCGAATGCATCTCGGCCGCCATCGATCGCGCCATCCCGCGCGCCACCTCGTCGGCCGGCCAGTAGCGGGTGCGGTCGGTCTTGTCCGCGAGCCACTCGACGATGGCGAGGGAATCCCAGATCACCGCCTTCTCGTCCCACAGCACCGGCACCTTGCCGCCAGACGGCGCGAACTCGGCGCCTTGCCGGCGCTGCTCCCACGCCTCGTCGAACATCGGCACCGTGATTTCCTCGAACGGCAGGCCCGACTGCTTGACCGCGAGCCAGCCGCGTAGCGACCAGGAGGAATAGGCCTTGTTGCCGATGATCAGCTTGAGCATCGGAACGCCTCACCACAGCTGAACGGGGATTTCCAGCCGTTCGCCCAACAAAAAACCCTCTCCATGGAGGGAAGGGCAGGGCGAGGGTGTTCGGCGCCCGAATTTGCTCTCCGGCGGCCGAACCCCTCACCAGTTACCATCGAGAAGGGAGAGCTTACGCTTCGCTCGCGGCCTCGCCGTCCGCGGCCGCCGTCTCGGTCGGGATCTCGCCCGGCTCCGCGTTCGGGTCCCGCTCCTCGGTGAAGCCGGCATTGTCGCGCTCGAACATCTGGGCCATGACATCGACGCCCTGCGCCTGCAGCTCCGCCTCTTCGGGCGAGCGGGCGATGTTGACGCGGATCGTCACCGAGACCTCCGGGTGGAGGGCGACGCGGACCTCCTGGAGGCCGATCGCCTTGATCGGGCGGTCGAGCACGATCTGGTTCTTGGCGACCTTGTGGCCCTGCGCCTCGAGCGCCTCGGCGAGGTCGCGCGCGGTGACCGAGCCGTAGAGCTGGCCGGTGTTCGACGCCTGGCGGATCAGCTGGATGCTGGCGCCGTCGATGCCCTTCGAGTCCTTCTCGGCGGCCGTGCGGCGCTCGGCGTTCTGCGCCTCGATCCGGGCGCGGTTCGCTTCGAACACCTTGCGGTTGGTCTCGTTGGCGCGGAGCGCCTTGCCGTTGGGAAGGAGGAAGTTGCGGGCATAGCCGTTCTTCACCTTCACCACGTCGCCGATGGCGCCGAGCTTCTCGATCCTCTCGAGCAGAATGACTTCCATTGCCCGGGCTCCTTATTTCACGACGTAGGGGAGAAGGCCGAGATGGCGGGCGCGCTTGATCGCCTGGGCCAGCTCGCGCTGCTTCTTGGTCGAGACCGCGGTGATGCGGCTCGGGACGATCTTGCCGCGCTCCGAGACGAAGCCCTGGAGCAGGCGGACGTCCTTATAGTCGATGCGGGGAGCGTCCTTGCCGGAGAAGGGGCAGCTCTTGCGGCGGCGGAAAAATGGGCGTGCCATGGGTGCTGGTCCTTCCTGTTACGCGTCGAAGTCTTCGCGGGGGCGGCGCGGGCCGCGATCGCCGCGGTCGCCGCGGTCGCCGCGATCCGCACGGTCGCCGCGATCGTCGCCGCCGCGCTTGTCGCGCTCGCCGCGGCGCATCATCGCCGACGGACCCTGTTCGTGCGCATCGACGCGGATCGTCATGTAGCGGATGACGTCCTCGTTGATCTGGGTCTGCCGCTCGAGTTCGGCGACGACCGGTGCCGGCGCCTCGAAATCGAGGGCGACATAATGCGCCTTGCGGTTCTTCGAGATGCGGTAGGCGAGGTTGCGGAGGCCCCAGGTCTCGGTCTTGACGACGCGGCCGCCATTCGTTTCGATGATGTTGGTGGCGGTTTCCGCCAGCGCGTCGACCTGGGTCTGGGCCAGGTCCTGACGCGCGAGAAACACATGCTCGTAGAGCGGCATGTCGCGCATTCCTTGTCTTGGCCGATCGCTGACGCCGCCCAGTGCGGACGCCCCTCCGGCTGTCGTCTTCAATAGAAACCGGGGCGGGAAGCAGCGCCTCCGCCCCGGACGGGGGGCAGATGGCCGAGATGGGGTGAAAAATCAAGCCTCCGTCTGAGGTGAAGTTCATGAAGTTCATGAAGTTCATGAAGTTCATGGTCTCCATGCGATTCCCTCCCGCCGAGGTGGCTCGGACGTTTCGGCTCCGAGGGACTGAAAGACTTCCTACGCCCGGCCGCCGCATCGCGGGCGCCGCGTGGCAGGAATCCGTCTGCAGGGTGGAGCACGTCCATGCA
>DASVVY010000138.1:0-9431 GCA_036386335.1 Allosphingosinicella sp.
GCCGGAGGAGGCGGAAGGCTCGCACCTGACGCTGTCGCCCTCGGTGCGGCGCCTGGTGCTGGAGTTCGGCCTCGACCCGTCGAGGATCAAAGGCACCGGCAAGGACGGCCGGCTGACCAAGGACGACGTCCTCGCCGCCGCCAAGAGCCAGCCGCAGGCGGAGGCGCCCGCCGCGCCGCCGCCTCCTGCTCCCGCGGCGCCCGCGCCGGCTCCGGCCGCCGTTGCGCCGGCCGTCGCGGGTGAGCGGCGCGAGGAGCGGGTGCGGATGACCCGCCTGCGCCAGACCATCGCCAGCCGGCTCAAGGAGGCGCAGAACACCGCCGCCCTGCTCACCACCTTCAACGACGTCGACATGACCGCCGTGATGGAGGCGCGCAGCCGCTACAAGGACCTGTTCGAGAAGAAGCACGGCATCCGGCTCGGCTTCATGGGCTTTTTCGTCAAAGCCGCCTGCCTCGCCGCGCGCGACATCCCGTCGGTCAATGCCTACATCGAAGGCGACGAGATCGTGTACCACGATTATGTCGACGTCTCGGTGGCCGTCTCGGCGCCGAAGGGGCTGGTCGTCCCCGTCATCCGCAACGCCCACGCGCTGAGCTTCGCCGAGATCGAGAAGACGATCGCCGACTTCGGCCGGCGCGCGAAGGACGGCACGCTTGGCATGGAGGAGATGCGCGGCGGCACCTTCACCATCTCCAACGGCGGCGTGTTCGGATCGCTGATCTCGACCCCGATCATCAACCCCCCGCAGGCGGCGGTGCTCGGCATGCACCGGATCGAGGAGCGGCCGGTGGTGCGCGGCAGCGAGATCGTGGCGCGGCCGATGATGTACCTGGCGCTGAGCTACGACCACCGCCTCGTCGACGGCCGCGAGGCCGTGACCTTCCTGGTGCGCATGAAGGAAGCGCTGGAAGACCCGACCCGCTTGCTAATCGACCTGTGAGCGTCCGATGGGGATGGTCTACGTCCTCCGGCGGGTAACCCCAGAGCAACTTGGCTTCCTCAGGCGGAAGCCCGAGCATCTGGAGGCGTTCCTGTTCGACGAGGCGCGCGAGGCGGCGGTAGAGGAGACCGGCCTCATGGACCGCCTCGTCAGCGTCTTCGGGTTCAAGCGCCGGGCCGAATGGCTGGGCGGCGCGCGGGAGGAAGGCGACGAGATCGATCTCGATAAATCGTGGCATCTCATGCACTTCCTCCTCGCCGGCTCCGCCGACGCGACGGGAGAGCCGGAGAGCTTCCTGGTCGAGGAATGGCCGGAGATCGGCGATGTCGAGGTCGGCTGGGGACGGGCCTGGGCGATCGACGCCGCGGCGGTCGAGAGGTTCGACCGCGCCCTGTCCGCCGTGGAGGACCGCGCCCTCGCCTCGCGTTACGACACCGTCTCTATGGTGGAGCAGGACGTCTATCTCGCCGAGGGCTTCGCGGGAGACGAGGAGGGGGCGGTCGAATATGTCCTCGAATATCTTGCCAGCCTCCGAAAATTCGTGAGCGAGACGGCGGCGCGCGGATGCGCCGCGATCGCGTACCTCAGCTGAGTAAGGACCGACCCAATGACAGAGACTGAATTCGACGTGATCGTGATCGGCGCGGGGCCCGGCGGCTATGTGGCGGCGATCCGGGCGGCGCAGCTGGGGCTGAAGACGGCTTGCGTCGAGAGCCGGGAGACGCTGGGCGGCACTTGCCTCAACGTCGGCTGCATCCCGTCCAAGGCCCTGCTCCACGCGTCCGAGCTGTTCGAGGAAGCGGCGCACGGCGCGCTCGCGAAGTGGGGCGTGAAGACGCAGGGGGTCGAGCTTGACCTCGAGGCGATGCACGCCGGGCGCCGCGAGGCGGTGAAGGGGCTAACCGGCGGAATCGAATTCCTGTTCAAGAAGAACAAGATCACGTGGCTGAAGGGGCAGGGGCGCTTCACCGGGCCGAACAGCGTCGACGTCGCCGGCACCAAATATCGGGCGAAGAACATCGTCATCGCCACCGGGTCGTCGGTGACGCCGCTTCCCGGCGTCGAGATCGACCAGGAGCGGATCGTCGATTCGACCGGCGCGCTTGAGCTCGCCGGGGTGCCGGGGCATCTCGTCGTCATCGGCGGCGGCGTCATCGGCCTCGAGCTCGGCTCCGTGTGGAAGCGGCTCGGGGCGAAGGTGACCGTTGTCGAATATCTCGACCAGATCCTGCCCGGCATGGACGGCGACGTCCGCAAGGAAGCTTCGAAGATCTTCAAGAAGCAGGGGTTCGTCTTCCGCACCTCGACCAAGGTGACGGGCGCCGAGCGGCGCGGCGAGGGCGTGGTGCTGACGGTCGAGCCGGCGGCGGGCGGCGCGGCCGAGACGATCGAGGCGGATGTCGTCCTCGTGTCGATCGGCCGCCGTCCGAACACCGACGGGCTGAACCTCGAGGCGGCCGGACTGCAGGTCAACAAGCGCGGCCAGATCGAGGTCGACCACGATTTCGCCACCTCGGTGCCCGGCATCTGGGCGATCGGCGACGTGACGCCGGGGCCTATGCTCGCCCACAAGGCGGAGGACGAGGGGATCGCCGTCGCGGAGAACATCGCGGGTCAGACCGGCATCGTGAACCACGACGTCATTCCCTCGGTCGTCTACACCATGCCCGAGATCGCCGGTGTGGGCCTCACCGAGGAGCAGGCGCGCGAGCTCGGCGAGGTCAAGGTCGGCAAGTTCCCGATGCTGGGCAACAGCCGCGCGAAGACGAACCGGGAGCCGGACGGCTTCGTCAAGGTGATCGCCGATGCCCGCAGCGACCGGGTGCTGGGCGTCTGGATGATCGCGTCCGTGGCAGGCACGATGATCGCCCAAGCGGCGCAGGCGATGGAGTTCGGCGCCACCAGCGAGGACATCGCCTACACCTGCCACGCCCACCCGACCCACAGCGAGGCCGTGAAGGAGGCGGCGATGGCGGTCACCGGGCTCCCGATCCACATCTGAGCGCTCCTTCGCGCTTGTAATCCCGCCGGGCCGGTCTAGCATTCCAGCAACGGGCCAGGGAGGGGATGGCATGACTCGCTTCACGCTTGCTTTCGGAGTCCTTTCCTTAGCCGGAGCAACAGCCGCCGCGCCCGCGCCGGCCGCCCAGGCGAACTGGGTTGCGGACTGGGGCATGGACCGGTGCACTCTCGTCCAGAAGGCCGAAGGCGAGCGCCCCGCCATCGTCGCCATGGAGCGCCAGCCGGCCAGCGGCGTCACGACCCTGACCCTGCTCGATCCCGCCTGGAAGACCGCCCCGGTGCGGCGCGCGGAGGAGCTGGAGCTGGTGGTTGAGCCGAGCGGACGGGCTTTCGCCGGGGTGACGCCGGTTACCAGGGTCGGCGGGCCGGCGCTGCAGGTCTCCAGGGACGATAGCGGCCTCAGCGCCGAACTGCCCCGGATGCGGGCGGTGAGCCTCCGGCGCGGCGGGACGGCATTGCTCACGGTACCGGTCGCGGGAGCTGCCAAGGCGGCGGCGGCGCTGCGCGAATGCGAGGACGCGCTGCTGCGCGACTGGGGCGTCGATCCCGCCGCCTATGCAGCTCTGCGTACGAAGCCGGAGCCGCTCCAGGCGGACACTTCGCTGATCAGCGAGGCCGATTACCCTCCGGACGCGCGGAGGGCGCGGGCGATGGGCACGACCGGGGCAGTCGTCCTGGTGGGTGCGGACGGGCGCCTGGCCAAATGCCTCGTCACATCGAGCAGCGGCAATGCTTCGCTGGATGCGCAGACCTGCCGGCTCCTGACCGAACGCGCGCGGTTCACCCCCGCTTTGGACCGGAGCGGGCGCAAGGTCGTGGCGCCGTTCGCGGTCAGCGTGGGGTGGGCGCTTCCCGAGGAAGCCGAATCGTTCAAGCCCGATTATTGACGACCGCCAGGGAGCGGAGCTCGCTCCCTGCATCCAACCGAGGACCGTCCTTGCGAACCTACCCGATCTTCGCCGCCGGAGCCGCGGCGGTGCTGTCCCTCTCCTCCTGTGGCGGGCCGGAAGCGCTGACGCTTCCGACCGAGCGCGTCGACAGGGCCGCCACCTGCGGCGTCGTCGCTGCCGCCGAAGCGCGGCTGGCCGCATCCGCAGGCGCCTTGCCGCTCCGCGCGCAGGGCAGGATTCTCCACTATGTCCTGCTCGCGGCATCCAGCGAGGGGGGCTTTTCGCGAGACACGGCGACCGCCGTCAACGCCAGGATGCAGGCTCTCCAGGACCGGGTTACCTCGGGCAAATGGCAGGATCTCGCGCCGGCCTGCCGTCAGGCCTTTGCCGTCGCCGAGAAGACGGAGGTCGAACTCCCGTCGGCTCGGTTCGACGCGCAAATCCAGTGCGAGGAGCTCGCGGAATTCACCGCCGATTCGCTGAAGGGCCAGGCAGGAAGCTACGCGAACGAGATCGGCGCCTACCGGCGGCTGCGCGGCCAGCTCAACGACGCCATGGCCGGCCCGCTTCGGCAGCGCGCCGGGGCCAGCCTCGATGCGCAGAGGGAGGAGCGCAGCCGTGCGCTGGCCGCCGCGGCGCAGCTCGGCTCGCCGGTGCCGGTGCTGGACGCCTGCCTCTCGCGGTTCGACTAGGAAAGCGGAATGCAGGTCCGGCGGAAGCTCAGGCGCTGGCACATCTGGCTGGGCTGGGTGGTCGGCCTGCCGCTGCTCGCCTGGACCCTCACCGGCCTCGTCATGGTCGCCCGCCCTATCGAGGAGGTGCGGGGCGAGGGGCTGCTCAGGCCCGCCCCAGGGCTGCCGTCGGGCCTGAAGCCGGTGGCGCCGCTGATCGGCCCGCGGCCGGTCGCCGCGCTTGCCCTCGAGCAGCGGGAAGACGGGCCGCGGTGGGTGATTCGCTACGCCGACGGCGGCGCCCGGCTGGCGGACGCGGCGACGGGGCGCTTGCTTCCCGGCCTCACCGCCGCCGACGCTGCGCGCGCGATCCGCGTCCGCTACGGCGGGAGGGCGCGCATCGCTGCGGTGGACCGGACCTCCGCCGAGGATCCGCCCATCGACCTGCGCCGCCCGGTGGCCGCGTGGCGGGTGTCGATGAGCGACGGCACGCGCTTCTACCTCGATGCGCAAACCGGCGAGCTGCTCGCCCGGCGCACGCGCTGGTGGCGCTTTTACGACTTCATGTGGGGGCTCCACATCATGGACCTCTCCACCCGCGAGGACACCCACAACCCGCTGGTGATCGGCTTCGGGATCGTCTCGCTGCTGACCATCGCCCTGGCGCTGGCCCTCCTTCCGATGACGCTGCGGCGGCGGAAGAGCGGCGGCGGCTAGCTCCCGAACGGCTGCCGCAGCTCGGGGGGAGGCACCTGCGCGACGGCGAGCGGACGCTGCCACAGGCCTACGTCGATCCAGCTTCCCAGCTTCCAGCCCACCTGATGGTAGGTTCCGGCGTGGCGGAAGCCCAGCCGCTCGTGCAGGCGCACGCTCGCCGCGTTGGGAAGCGCGATCGCGGCGATCGCCTGGGTGAAGCCCTGGCGCTCGAGGATGTCGAGCAGTGGGCGGTACAGCTCTGTGCCGAGGCCGCGGCCCTGTGCGTCGGGGCGCAGGTACACGGTGGTCTCCACCGAGAAGCGATAGGCGGCCCGGGTGCGGAAGGCGGCCGCGTAGGCGTAGCCGGCGACCTCTCCCTCCTCCTCCTCGGCGACGAGCCAGGGGTAGAGGCCGGCGCCGTCCGTCATTCTCGCGGCGATCTCCGCCGGGCCGGGCGGCTCGGTCTCGAAGGTGATCGCGCTTTCGTGGACGTAGGGCGCGTAGAGGTCCGCGATGGCCGCGGCGTCGTCCGGCGTCGCCCTTCTGATCCTCACACGCCGAAGAAGCTTCGCAGCATCGACGCGAACCCGCCGCTCGCCCGCGGCCGGGGCAGAGCCGCCTGCATCGCCGAGCATTCGACGCAGTGCGCCTGGACCGACGCGCCGGAGATCAGCCGGTCGCCGTCGACAAGGGCGCGCAGCATCAGCCGCCGCTGCTTCAGCGCGATGCGGGCGAACGCGTCGGGCGACGCCTGCTCTTCGTCGTCCCTGGCAAAGGCGAGCAGCAGCTGATCGCCGAAGCCGAGCTCCTTCTCCAGCCACACCGGCTTGACGTGGGCAGGGTCGAGCTTCGCCCGGCGCGCAGCCTCGGCGACGGCATCGTCCAGGCCGCCAAACGCATCGACGAGGCCGAGCTGGCGGGCGGTGCCGCCGTCCCAGACGCGGCCCTGCGCGATCTGGTCGACGCGCTGCACGGGGATCTTGCGGTTCTCGGAAACGATGGCGAGGAAGCGGCGGTAGGTCGCCTCGACCCCGGTCTGCAGCAGCCGGTCCGCCTCAGGCGAGGGGCCGCGCACCAGGCTCGGCTCGCCGGAGAGCGGCGTCGTCTTCACGCCATCCGCGCCAATGCCGGCCTTGGCGAGCGTCCCCTCGAAGCTTGGAAGGATGCCGAACACGCCGATCGAGCCGGTAATGGTGGACGGCTCCGCGTAGATGCGGTCGCCGGCCATCGCCACCCAATAGCCGCCGCTCGCGGCGAGGCTGCCCATCGATACGACGACCGGAAGCCCCCGCGCCTTCGCCGCCAGCACCGCCTGCCGGATCCGCTCCGAGGCGAGCGCCGAGCCGCCGGGGGAATCGACGCGCAGCACCAGCGCCTTGAGGTTGCGCGTGCGCAGGCCATGGTCGAGCGCGCGCACGATGGTCTCTGCGCCGGCGGTGCCGAGGTCGGCTTCCCCGTCGACGATCTCGCCCGCCACGGTGACGATGCCGATCTCGCCGCGGGTCGCGATCGGGTTGGTGGCGACCCAGGCGTCGTAGCCGATCTTGCGGAAGCTGCCCGGCACGCTGGCATATTCGGCGCCGGTGACTTCGGCGAGCCGGCGCGCGAACGCCTCGCGGTCGCCGACCTTGTCGACGAGGCCGAGCGAGAGCGCGGCCTTCGCCATGTCTCCGCCCGCCGCCTGGATGCGGCCGGGAGCGTCGGCGACATAGGCGGCGAGCTGCGCCTTCGGCCGCGCCTGGCGCACCTCCTGCTGCCAGCCCTCCCACATCTGCCCCATGAAGGCTTGATAGTTCTCGCGCGCCTCGGGCGACATGTCGGTGCGGGTGAACGGCTCGACCGCCGCCTTGTAGGTGCCGACGCGGTAGACGTGGGCGGTGACGCCGAGCTTGTCGAGCAGGCCCTTGAAGTAGAGGCCGTTGCCGCCGGGGCCGGTGATCAGCACGCCGCCCATCGGGTTGAGCCACACCTCGTTGGCGTGGGAGGCGAGCAGGTAGCTGTCGTCGTCATAGGCGGTCGCGTAGGCGATCACCTTCTTGCCGGCCCGCTTGACGCCTTCCAGCGCCTCGCCGACCTGGCTGAGCGTCGCCTGGCCGCCGCCCGAGAAGATGTCGAGGTCGAGCGCGACGGCCTGCACGCGATCGTCGGTCGCCGCCGTGTCGAGCGCGTTGACGAGGTCGCGCAGCCGGTATTCGCGCCCGGCCGCGGCCCCGCTCAGCACCTCGGTGGCGCTGGTCTCCGACGGCTGCTCGACGATCGGCCCGGCGAGGTCGAGCAGCAGCACGCCCTTCTGCCCGCTGCCGACGGTCGGCTGCGCGTTCATCGCGACGTAGAGCAGCCCGAAGAAGAGCAGCATGAACACGAGCACGAGCGCGTCCTTGATGCCGACGAGTAATTTCCAGACCTTGCCGACGAAGCGCATGGCGCCCTTTCCCGCTCGCGTGAATGCGCGCAACCGCTACCGGGAACGGCCCGACAAGTAAACTCGCGGGGCTCTCGGGGCGGCGGCGCGGGAACGCTGCAAATGCCGGCCGAGCCCCTTGACCTGCGATGAACAAAGCCTAGATGAGCGCTGCTGGCACTCGCTCAGGGCGAGTGCTAACACGTTCAATCCAGCGACTGCCGCGCACCTCGAGAGGGGGGGCAGGCAGCCGCAAACAGAGAAGAAGAGGTGACGCGCATGACTTTCCGTCCGCTCCATGACCGGGTGCTCGTGCGCCGCGTCGAGGCCGAAGAGAAGACGGCCGGCGGCATCATCATCCCGGACACCGCCAAGGAGAAGCCGCAGGAAGGCGAGGTTGTCTCCGTCGGCTCCGGCGCTCGCGGCGAAGACGGGACGGTGACCCCGCTCGACGTCAAGGCCGGTGACAAGATCCTGTTCGGCAAATGGTCCGGCACCGAGGTCCGCCTCAATGGCGAGGACCTGCTGATCATGAAGGAAAGCGACATCCTCGGGATCGTCGGCTGACTTCACTCGCGCGAGATTCGCGTGAGACCGTGAACTTCATGAACTTTACATTCGAAAGGTAACTCAAAATGGCAGCGAAAGACGTACGCTTTTCGCGTGACGCCCGGGAGCGGATCCTCCGCGGCGTCGACATCCTCGCCGACGCGGTGAAGGTCACCCTCGGCCCGAAGGGACGCAACGTCGTCCTCGACAAGAGCTTCGGCAGCCCCCGCATTACCAAGGACGGCGTCACCGTCGCCAAGGAGATCGAGCTGAAGGACAAGTTCGAGAATATGGGCGCGCAGATGCTGAAGGAGGTCGCGTCCAAGACCAACGATCTCGCCGGCGACGGCACCACCACCGCCACCGTCCTCGCCCAGTCGATCGTCCGCGAGGGCATGAAGTCGGTTGCGGCCGGCATGAACCCGATGGACCTGAAGCGCGGCATCGACATCGCCGTCACCGCAGTCGTCGCTGACCTCAAGGCCCGCTCCAAGCCGGTTTCCGGCTCCAACGAGATCGCCCAGGTCGGCATCATCTCCGCCAACGGCGACACCGTCGTCGGCGAGAAGTTCGCCGAGGCGATGGAGAAGGTCGGCAAGGAAGGCGTGATCACGGTCGAGGAGGCCAAGGGCCTCGAGTTCGAGCTCGACGTCGTCGAGGGCATGCAGTTCGACCGCGGCTACCTCTCGCCCTACTTCATCACCAACCCCGAGAAGATGCAGGTCGAGCTTTCGGACCCCTACATCCTCATCCACGAGAAGAAGCTCTCCAACCTCCAGGCGATGCTTCCGATCCTCGAGGCGGTGGTGCAGTCGGGCCGTCCGCTCCTCATCATCGCCGAGGACATCGAGGGCGAGGCTCTCGCCACGCTCGTCGTCAACAAGCTTCGCGGCGGCCTCAAGGTCGCGGCGGTCAAGGCTCCGGGCTTCGGCGATCGCCGCAAGGCGATGCTCGAGGACATCGCGATCCTCACCAACGGCGAGATGATCAGCGAGGATCTCGGCATCAAGCTCGAGAACGTCACTGTGAACATGCTCGGCCAGGCCAAGCGCGTCACCATCGACAAGGACAACACGACCATCGTCGACGGTGCCGGCGAGGGCGACCGGATCAAGGCCCGGGTCGAGGCGATCCGCTCCCAGATCGAGAACACCACCAGCGACTATGACAAGGAGAAGCTCCAGGAGCGCCTCGCCAAGCTCGCCGGCGGCGTTGCCGTGATCAAGGTCGGCGGTTCGTCCGAAGTCGAGGTCAAGGAG
>DASVVY010000139.1:0-60517 GCA_036386335.1 Allosphingosinicella sp.
TGGTCTGCGCGGAGTTGCCGGCGATGGAAGGGGCGCCTTCGCCGGTGACGCTGGTGCCGGCGCCCTTGACCGCCTGCGCCTCGTTCAGCACCGGCTCCTTCTCGCCCTTGTCGCCCGCGGCCGGCTGGCCGGCGGCTTCCGCCGCCGCCTCGGCCGGGTTGCCCGCGGCCGCGGTCGGCGCCGGGAGAGGCAGGTTGCTGCCCTGCGCGTTCAGGTAGGCGATCAGATTGGCACGGTCCTCGGCCTTTCCCAGACCTGCGAACGTCATCTTCGTGCCCGGCGCGAAATCGCGCGGCGACTTCAGCCAGTGGCTGAGCTCCTCGAAGCCCCAGGTGCCGCCATGCCCGGCCAGCGCTGGCGAGTAAGCGAAGCCGGGGGCGTGCTTGCCGATCGGCTTGCCAACCACGCCGAAAAGGTTCGGCCCGGGGCCGTTGGCGCCGCCGGCGTTGATCGTGTGGCAAGCGGTGCACTTCTTGAACACCTGCTCGCCCTTGCCCGGATCGGCGGCCGCCAGAAGGTTTGCGATCGGCTGCTCCGCCTCGCCGCCGCCCTCGGCTCCCTCCAACTCGACCCCCGGGATCGGATAGCCCATGTGCTCGGGACGTTCGGCATGGAAGATCTCGCCCGTGAGGATGGTCGCGCCGAGCGCGACGATGCCCGCGCCCAGCACCCAGCCCGCAATCGTGTTGGTGCGATTGTCCATGCCCAGTCAGACCTCCGAGGACGCGCGGAAGAGGAACGGCTCCGCACGGGATGAGTTGCGCGCCCCTTTAAGCAGCGCGGGGCGGCGGAGCAAGACCGTCGGCCCACGCCTGCAGGAGGGTGTGGGCGATGGCGAAACGAGGCGGCGCGAGGAAGGGCGCGGCGGGGTCGCCGGCGAGCGCTGCGCAGACGTCTGCGCGGTCTGCCCAGAACGCATCCTCGAGCTCGTTGCGGTCGAGAATAAGCGCGTCCGATTCGGCGGTCGCGAGGCAGGCGATCATCAGCTGGCCGGGGAAGGGCCAGGGCTGGCTGGCGAGGTAGCGAACGTCCGTCACCGCGATGCCGGCTTCCTCCCCAATCTCGCGCGCCACTGCCTCCTCGATCGACTCCCCCGGCTCGACGAAGCCTGCGAGGGCCGAATAGCGGCGCGGCGGATATTGGGGCTGACGGCCGAGCAGGACGCGTCCTCCATGCTCCGCGAGCATGATCACGACCGGGTCGACACGCGGGAAATGGTCGGTGCCGCAGCCGGTGCAACTCCGCCCCCACCCGCCGCGAAAGCTCGCCGTCGGCGCCCCGCAAACGCCGCAGAAAAGGTGCCGGTTGTGCCATTCGATCAGGCTGCGCGCCGCCCCCCATAAGGCCGCCTGGCCTGCGGCCATGCGATCGAGGATCTCGAACACCGCCCAGGCGCGGCGGCCCGGCTCGACGCGCGGCAGCGGCGCAAAGAGCGGCGCCTCGCCATCGAGGCCGAGGAAGATGAGGTCCTCATCCTCGGCCACCTCGCCGAGCGTGGACCAGAGCAGGCGCCCGTCCTCGTCGATCAGCGGGTCGAGCGTGTCGAGGCGCAGCAGGCGAGCGGCTTCGTGGCCGGCGAGCTCTGCCAGGCGCCCCGCGTGGAGGCGGAGGTGGTCGGCGCGGTCGATGAGGGCGCCGGTGAAGCCGGTCCTGAGGGTCATGCCGCCTGCCGCCATTCGGCGCCGCGCGCCGCCAGCCGGGCGAAGAGGGTGGGGAGGCCCGCCTCGCCGATCCGCTCCACCGGCCACCAGAGACCCTCCCCCCGCTCAGGCGCCTCCGCGCAGAGGAGGCGCATGGTGAGGGCGAAGTGGGTGAAGACATGGTCGACCGCGCCCGCCTCGCGCCAATCCGCCGGAGCGGGCGCCGCCTCCGTCGGCAGCGCGAGCATGCCGCCGAGGAGGCCTTTCGCGGGTCGGCGGACGAGCAGCACCTCTCCCTGGTGCTCCAGCCAATAGGCGGTGCCCTGCCGCTTCGGCTTCGCCGCTTTGGCGGCCCTGACGGGAAAGCGTTCCGGCTCCGCGCGCCGGTAAGCCTCGCACCCGCTCGACAGGGGGCAGCGGCCGCACTGCGGCGAACGCGGCGTGCAGATCGTCGAGCCGAGGTCCATCATCGCCTGCGCGAAGTCGCCCGTTCCCTCGGCCGGCGTGATCCCGTCGGCGAGTGCGTATATCTCCTCCCGCGCAGCCGGGAGCGGCGTTGCGACGGCGAACAGCCGCGCGATCACCCGCTCGACATTCGCATCGACCACCACGGCGCGCCGGCCGAAGGCGATCGCCGCGACCGCGGCGGCGGTGTAGCGGCCGATGCCGGGCAGTTTGCGCAATTCGGCTTCGCTGTCCGGGAAGCCGCCTCTTGCCGCCACCGCCCGCGCGCAAGCGACGAGGTTGCGGGCCCGGGCGTAATAGCCGAGCCCGGCCCAGGCTGCCATCACCTCCTCGCCCGCCGCGGCGGCGAGTGCCTCCACCGTCGGCCAGCGTGTCGTGAACTTCTCGAAATAGGGGCGCACCGCGGCGACCGTGGTCTGCTGGAGCATCACCTCGGACAGCCACACGCGGTACGGATCGGGCCGCTCGCCCCTCTCCGCGCGCCACGGAAGCTGCCTCTTATCCACAGCATACCAACATAAAAGAGCGCGCGAGGCATCGACTGGCATGGTCCGCCTATGCCATGGTCCGGGCTATGGCAAAACCGGGTGGGAGGACGAAAAAGCCGGGCGAGGCCGCGCGCGCGAACCGCGCCCGCGCCGTGGCCGACATCGTGCCGGAGGTCGGCGGCGCCGCCTTCCGCCGCTTCGGATTCGTCCAGTCCTCGATCGTCAGCCGCTGGCGCGAGATCGTCGGCGACCGCTACGCCGGCGTCTCCTCGCCCGAATCGATCCGTTTCCCGCCCGGCAAGCGATCGGCGGGGGTGCTGAACCTGGTGGTGGAGGGCGCTCACGCGCCGATGATGCAACATGTCGCGCCGGTGATCGTGGAGCGGGTCAACCGCTTCTTCGGATACCAGGCGGTGGAGCGGGTCAGCTTCAAGCAAGGAATCGTTCAGATTGCGCGCGCGAAAGGGCGCGCGGCGCCGCCGTCGCTCCGTCCGATACCGGCGGACCTCGGCGAGTCGCTGCGTGAGATCGCGGACCCGGAGCTGCGCGCCTGCCTCGAGGCGCTGGCTCGCGGGGTCGCCGCGAGCGATGCGCCGAGGGCGACGCTGGCGATCCCGGTCGTCGGCAGGATTGGAGAAAGAAAGAGATGAATCGGTTTCTCGGATGCGGCGCTGCGGCGCTCGCCCTGACGCTGGCGGGCTGCGGCGGCGACAAGGGCAATGAGGTACAGGCGCCCGACGCGCCGGTCACGGCCGTTGCGCCTCCCGCCGGCAAGCAATGGACCGAGGTCGTCGAGCGGACGGCGGAAGGCGGCTACCGCATGGGCAATCCCGCGGCCGCGGTGAAGCTCATCGAGTTTGGCTCCCGCACCTGCCCGCATTGCGCGAAGTTCGACGAGGAGTCGGGAGAGCTCCGAAGCAAGTACGTGGCGAGCGGGAAGGTCAGCTACGAGTTCAGGGATTTCGCCATCCATCCCCAGGACCCGGCGGCGATCCTGCTCGGCCAGTGCGCCGGCCCCGAAGCCTTCTTCCCGCTGCTCGACCAGATGTTCGATTATCTGCCGCAGTCGACCGAAAAGCTTCAGAGCCTGCCCGCCGACTACGGCGCGCAGATGCAAAACATGTCCCCTCAGGACCAGATGGTCTGGTGGGCTCAGTCGGCCGGCTATCTCGATTTCGTGCGGCAGCGCGGCATTCCGGAAGCGAAGGCGCGCGCCTGCCTCAGCGACGCGAAGGGGCTGAATGCGCTCCAGACGGGCCTGAGCAAGGCGGTCGCGGATTACAACATCACCGGCACGCCCACCTTCGTCATCAACGGCAGCGTGGTCACCGACGCGCGCGACTGGGAAAGCCTGAAGCCGCTTCTCCGGCGGGCGGTCGGCGAATGAGGGTGAGGCTTTGGCTATCGGCGCTCTCGATCGGCGCGCTCGCCTGCGGAGCCGGGGCGGAGGCCGCGGCCCAGCGCAAGCCAGCGGCCGCACGCAAGGCACCCGCGCGGAAGGACTGGAGCCGCACCGTCTCCCTCACGCCGGAGGGCGGCTTCCGGATGGGCAACCCGGCCGCGAAGGTGAAGCTCGTCGAATACGGTTCGATGACCTGCCCCCACTGCGCCGCCTTCTCCAAAGAGGCCGGCCCGGCGCTCGTCTCCAGCTATGTCCGCACCGGCCGCGTCAGCTATGAATTCCGAAATTTCGTTTTGAATGGGCTTGACGTTACCGCCACCCTCCTCGCCCGCTGCGGCGGCCCGGTGCGGTTCTTCGCGCTCACCGACCGCCTCTACGCAACCCAGGGGCAGTGGGTGGGCAAGGTCGGTGCGCTGACCGCCGCGGAAAAGGACAGGCTCAAGGCGATGTCCGACGCGCAACGCCTGGGCGGTCTCGCCGACCTTTCCGGGCTCACCCAGGTGGCGGCGCAGGGTGGTGTCGCCCCGGCGCGTGGCAAGCAGTGCCTCGCTGACCCTGCAGCCCTGCAGCGGCTGGGCCAGATGGCAGAGGCGGCAAACGCGCAGGGAGTCGCCGGCACACCCACCTTCTTCCTCAACGGGGCGAACCTCGGCACCCACAATTGGGCGACGCTGGAACCCATCCTGCGCGAAGCGGCGGGGTAACATGATCCGCGGGGGGCAGGCATGCAGATCAAGCGGCTGAAGCTTTCCGGCTTCAAGAGCTTCGTCGAGCCTGCCGAGCTCCGTATCGAGCCCGGCCTCACCGGAGTCGTCGGCCCGAACGGCTGCGGCAAGTCCAACGTGCTCGAGGCGATACGCTGGGTGATGGGTGAAAGCTCGCCCAAGTCGATGCGCGGCGCCGGCATGGACGATGTCATCTTCGCCGGCACCGTGTCCCGCCCCGCGCGCGACTTCGCCGAAGTCTCCCTCCTCGTCGAGCGCGAGAATGAGGACATGCCCGGCGACGTGACCCTGGCGCCGGTCGGCGACGTCGAGATCACCCGCCGCATCGAGCGGGGCGCCGGCTCCGCCTATCGCGTCAACGGCCGCGACGTCCGCGCCAAGGACGTCGCCCTGCTCTTCGCGGATGCCGCCACCGGGGCGCACTCCCCGGCCCTCGTCAGCCAGGGCAAGATCAGCGCCGTGATCGCCGCCAGGCCCACCGAGCGGCGGCTGATGCTGGAGGAGGCGGCCGGCATTTCCGGCCTCCACGTCCGGCGCAAGGACGCCGAGCAGAAGCTTCGCGCCGCCGAAGCCAATCTCACCCGCCTCGACGAGGTGCTCGCCGACATGGAGACTCGCGCCGCGGCGCTACGCCGGCAGGCAAAGGCGGCGGAACGGTACCGCAGGCTGTCGGACCAGATCCGGATTGCCGAAGGGCGCATGATATTCTCCCGCTGGCGCGAGGCGGCGCGGGCGGCGGACTCCGCCAAGCGCGAGGCGGAGCTTGCCGTCGCCGCGGTCGACTCCGCTGCCGAAGCCCAGCGCGGCGCCGCTGCCTACCAGAGCCAGGCGGCCCAGGCGCTCGCCGACCGCCGCTCCGCCGCGCAGGCGGCGCGCGAGCGGGCGACCTCGCTTGCGCACCAGCTCGCCACGCTGAGGGCGGAGCTCGACACCGTCACGCGGCGAATCCGTGAGCTTGCGGAGCGGCGCACCACCCTCCTAAGCGACCGAACGCGTGAGGCGTCGCTCGCCGACGACGCCAGGGCGGCGCTCGCCCGTCTCGAGCAGGAGGGCCGTGACATCGAGGCGCGGCTCGCGGCGGCGGAAGCGTCCAAGGGCACGATCGACATACGCACCGTCGAGCTGGAGGACGCCGCCCGCGCTGCGGAGGCCGAGCTCGGCAAGGCCCGCGCCATTCAGGCCGCCGAGCAAGCCGAGGCGCGCGTCGCCCAGGCGGCGCTCGAGGCGGCGCGCGGCAAGCTCGCCCGTGCCGAGGCGGAGAACCGGCGGCTGGAGGAAGCGCTTGCCGGCCTCGGCGACGAGCAACCCCTGGTCGCAGCGCTCGATGGCGCCCGCCGCCGCCGCGAGGCGGCGGAGGCGGAGCTCGCGGCCGCGGGCGAGGCGATCGCTGCGGCGGAGACGAAGCGCCAGACAGCTGCCGCACGGCGCGATGCTGCCGAGAGCGAAGGCGCTTCTGCACGCGCGGCACTGGCGGCGCTCCAATCCGAAGCGAAGGCGCTGATCAAGGCTGTCGAGGGCGCAGCCGGCGACCGGGTCATCGCCCACGTCCAGGCCGCGCCGGGCTACGAACGGGCTCTCGCGGCCGCGCTCGGCGACGATCTCGAGGCGGCGCTCGGCGGCGACGGCCCGCGCCGCTGGACGGGTGCCGACGCGCTCCCCCAGGATCCTCCTCTTCCGGCCGGTGCCGATCGGCTGGCAGACCATGTCCGCGCGCCCGCGGTCCTCGCCCGGCGCCTCGCGCAGGTGGCGGTGGTCACGGAGGATAGCGGCGTCGCGCTCGCCGTCGGGCAGCGCCTCGTCACCCGGGCCGGACGGCTGCGCCGTTGGGACGGCTTCGTGGCGACCGGCCTCGGCGCCGCCGCGGCCGAGCGGCTGATCCGCGTCAACCGCCTCGGCGAGATTGAAAAGGCGCTCCCCGCCGCCTCGGCAGTGGTCGAGGAAGCGGAGCGCCGTACCGCCACGGCGCTGGCCGAGATGCAGGCCGCTCGGGACGCCGCCGACGCCGCCCGCCGCCAGGAGGCGCAGGCGTCGGCCGGGATCCGCGATGCCGGCCGGGCCGAGGATACCGCCCGCGTTGAGATCGAGCGCCTCGAACTTCGCCGCACCGGCCTCGCCGAGCGGGTGGCGCAGGCGGGGCAGGATCTCGACGACGCGCGCGGCGCCTTTGCCGAGGCGCAGCGGCTGGTGGCGGCCCTTCCGGACGCTGCCGCCACCGAGTCCCTCGTCGCGACGCTGCGAGGCAAGGCAGAGGCGGCGCAGCGCGGGCTCGCCGACGTCCGCGCCGAGGCGGCGACCCACGCCCGCGCCGTCAGCGCCGACCGCCAGCGCGCCGAAGCGGCGAAAAAGGAGAGCGCGGACTGGCGCGTCCGGGCGGCGGAGGCCGGCAAGCGTCAAGGCGACATGGCGCGCCGCATTGCCGACGCCGAGGCCGAGGCCGAGCGCCTGGCCGACGCACCCGAGCAGATCGCCCGCGGCATCGCCGGCATGGAGACCGAAGCGGCGGAGGCCGCCTCCGCTGCCGAAATCGCCCTGCAGGCGGAGCGGGAAGGGGAGGCGGCGCTTCGCCACACCGAGGGCCGTCTCGCCGAAGTGGCCGAAGCGCTCGCCACCGCGCGCGAGGCCCGCGCCGGCGCCGTCGCCCGCCACGAGAACCAGGAGATGCGGCGCATCGAGATGGGCCGCATCTCCGGCGAGCGGTTCGAATGCCCGCCGCCGCTCCTGCCCGCCAGGCTCGACTTCGACGAGGAGGGGATCGCCCCCGCCGGCGACGAATCCGCCCGCCACGAGCGGCTGATGGCGGAGCGCGAACGGATCGGCCCGGTCAACCTCATCGCAGAGCGCGAGCTCGCCGAGTTCGACGAGGGCCGCATCGCCAGCCAGGTGGAGCGCGAGGAGCTCGGCCAAGCGATCCACCGCCTGCGCGGCTCGATCGGCAGCCTCAACCGCGAAGGCCGCGCTCGCCTGCTCGCCGCCTTCGAGACGGTGGACCGGCACTTCCGCAGCCTCTTCACCACGCTCTTCCAGGGCGGCCAGGCGCACCTGGAGCTGGTGGAATCGGACGATCCGCTCGAAGCCGGCCTGGAGATCATGGCGCAGCCGCCCGGCAAGCGCCTCTCGACCCTCACCCTCCTCTCCGGCGGCGAGCAGGCGCTGACGGCCGTGGCGCTGATCTTCGGCCTCTTCCTCACCAACCCGGCGCCGATCTGCGTGCTCGACGAGGTGGATGCGCCGCTGGACGACGCCAATATCGAGCGCTTCTGCGACCTCCTCGACCGAATGGTCCACGAGACCGACACGCGCTACCTGATCGTCACCCACAATGCGGTGACGATGAGCCGCATGCACCGCCTGTTCGGCGTCACCATGATCGAGAAGGGCATAAGCCGCCTCGTCAGCGTCGACCTCGGCGGCGCGGAGCGCCTGCTGGCCGCGGAGTGATCCCCCGCTATGTCCCGCCGCATCCGCCGCGGCCGTCCGGACCGGTCCCGGTGTGGCGCGGGTTCGTGGGGGAGCGGGCGCGGACGGCGGTGTTCGGCTGGTCGGAGCTGGCGTTCCGGGAGTGGCACATCCGCCGGAAGGTGTTCGGCTACAACGTCCACATCCCGCTCCACCCGGACGCGATCCAGCGGGTGATGCTCGACAATGCGGGCAACTACCAGAAGCCCGGAATCGTCAAGACACTGCTCGCGCCGACCATCGGCCGCGGGCTGCTCAGCTCCGATGGCCAGCTCTGGCGCGACCAGCGCCGGATCGTCGCTGCCAGCTTCACGCCGCCCGCCGTCGACGCGCTGGTGCCGGTCTTCGCGGCCGTCGCCGGCGCCGCTTCCGAGCGCTGGACGGCCGGCACGTGCGACATGGCGGTCGAGGCCACCGCCGCCACGATGAGCGTGATCTCCGACGCCTTGTTCAGCGGCGACGCCCGCCTGACCAGCGAGGCGGCCATGCGCCACATCGCCGCAGCGCTGGAGGGGGTCAGCGAGGCGCGGCTGCAGGCGCTGGTCGGCCTGCCGCTGATCCCGGTCGGCCCGAAGGCGCGGGCGGGGCGGCGGGGGCAGGTCTATCTGCGCGAGACCCTCGGCGCCGTAGTCCGCGAGCGTCTTCGCCCGGACGCGCCTGATGACTTCCTCACCCGCATGATCCGGGCGCTCCACGAGCGCTTCGAACCCGAAGAGGCGCTGGCGCTCGCGGTCGACAATGCCGCCACCTTCTACCTCGCCGGTCACGAGACGACGGCGAATGCCACCACCTGGACGCTGTTCCTCGTCTCGGAGCAGCCGGAGCTGCAGGATGCGCTCGCGGAGGAGGCGCGGTCGGCGGTCGGCGGCGGCGTCGATGCCGATCTCCCCGACCGGCTGGCGATGCTCCGCCGCGTGCTCGAAGAGGCGATGCGCCTCTATCCGCCCGTTCCGCGCTTCGACCGCGAGGCCGTCGCCGCCGACCGGCTGGGCGAGCACGAGATCGCTCCCGGCGACATCGTCTCGATCTGGCCCTGGCTGGTCCACCGCCACAACGGCCTGTGGGACGATCCGGACGCTTTCGACGCGGACCGCTTCGCCGCCGGCCGCGCCGAGCGCCACCGCTTCCAGTACATTCCGTTCGGCGGCGGCCCGCGCGTTTGCGTCGGCATGCGCTTCGCCATGGCCGAGGCGCTGACGATCCTCGCCCACTGGGTCGCGCGCTGGCGCTTCGCCCCCGTTCCGGGACGGGAGGTGCGCGCTTCGGGACTCGTCACGCTCCGTCCGAAAGGCGGGTTGCCGCTCCGCCTTAGCCGGAGAGATTAGGAGGGTGCCGGTGACCGCGAGATTCGCCTGGGTGCTGCTTGCGCCGATTGCCCTCGCCGGCTGCTGGACGGGCGCCCGCTTCTACACCGCCGCCGAATCGGTCGCTGCCGTCACGCCAGGCCGTTACCGCGTCGTCGACTCCGATCGCGGCGAGCAGGAAGAGACGCGGGTGACGATCCTGCCGAGCGGCCTGACCCTCTTCGCAGGCGCGGGCAACAAGCCGGAGCAGATAGGGTTCGTGCCGCTCGACCCGCACGCCGGGCGCTACGTGGCATGGCCCGAGGATGCCTTGCCCGAAGGGAGCGGGCCCGAAATCCCCTACTTCATCCTGGAGCGCGACGGGCGCGACTACCGGATGCTCTTCCCGATGTGCTCAGACGAGGTGGCGGCCGCCCCTCCCGCAGGGTCCGTGTTCGTCAAGGATCCGAAGGTGTCGCGCTGCCGGTTCGGCGACAGGCAGAGCCTGGAGGCCGCCCTCCGCGGCTACCGTTCAGAGGCCGCCACACGGCTCATCCGCGTGGATTGACCCGCTGCGAGATTGCTATTGCGAATAATTCTCAACAGCGATAGATCCCCCTCCTGACGCAGCACACTGCGCAGCAAAGGGGTTTCGATGCGGTTCGGTCCGGTTTCTCTCCTCACGCTCGCCATCGGCATCGCTTCGCCCGCCTATGCGGCCGACGAAGCCGACGCCTCGGCGGACTCTGCGGCCGCCGATGCCGAAGCGGAAGGGACGATCGTCGTCACCGGCCAGCGCGGCGAATATGGCGCGGCGAGCGTCCGCTCCGGCACGCGCACGGATACCGACGTCAAGGACATCCCCCAGTCCATGACCGTCGTCTCGGAAGCGCAGATCGAGGACCAGGCGATGCGCTCGGTCGCCGACGTGCTCAACTACGTCCCCGGCGCCACCCCCGGCACCGGCGAGGGCAATCGCGACCAGATTACCCTGCGCGGCAACAACACCACCGCCGACTTCTTCGTCGACGGCATTCGCGACGACGTCCAGTATTTCCGCGACCTCTACAATGCCGAACGGATCGAGGTGCTGCGCGGCCCCAACGCGATGATCTTCGGCCGCGGCGGCGGCGGCGGCGTCGTCAACCGCGTCACCAAGCGGGCGAGCGGCGGCGAGTATCGCGAATTCTCCGTCCAGGGCGACAGTGAGGGCGGCGTCCGTCTCACGGGCGACGTCGACCAGCCGCTCGGCGAGGGTCTTGGGCTGCGCGTCAACGGCGTCTACGAGAATGGCGAGAGCTTCCGCCGCCATGTCGATCTCGAGCGCTACGGCATCAACCCCACCGTCGGCATCGCCCTGGGCGACACGCGCGTCGATCTGTATTACGAATATTTCCACGACCGCCGCACCGCCGACCGCGGCGTCCCCGCCTTCAACGACCGTCCGTTGCGCGGCTTCGACAGCATCTTCTTCGGCGATCCGGGCCAGAGCTTCTCGCGCGTCGATGCCCATGTCGCGAGCGTCGCGGTCGAGCATGATTTCGGCGGCGGCCTCACCGTTCGCAACCGCACCCAGTACGGCAACTACGACAAGTTCTACCAGAACATCTATCCCTCGAACCTCATCGAGGGGACCGGCACCGTCGTCCTCGCCGCCTACAACAACCGCAACGATCGCAGCAACCTGTTCAGCCAGACCGACCTCGTCTGGGAGGGCAGCCTCGGCGGCATCGACCAGACGTTGCTGGTCGGCTTCGAGGTCGGGCGGCAGCGGTCCCGCAACCAGCGGCTCACCGGCAGCTTCGCAGGCGGGCCCCAGGTTCCGCTCAGCGACCCGACGGTGCACGCCGACGTGACCTTCGCGCCGCTCGCCAGCGACGCCAACAACCGCACCCGCGCCAGCGTCGCGGCCGTTTACATCCAGGACCAGATCCGCCTGTCGCCCATGTTCGAGATCGTCGCCGGTCTCCGCTTCGACCGTTTTCACCTGCGCGTCGACGACCTGCGCGGCGCGGGTGCCGAGTTCAGCCGCACCGACCATCTGATCTCCCCGCGCCTCGGCCTGATCGTGAAGCCGGTCGAGCGCCTATCCCTCTACGCGAGCTACGGCCGTTCCTATCTGCCGAGCGGCGGTGATCAATTCTCCTCCCTCGACATCAATACCGAGGCGCTGAAGCCGGAGCGATTCGACAATTACGAGGTCGGCGCGAAGTGGGAGCCGGTGCCCGGCCTCCTCGCCACCCTGGCGGTCTACCAGCTCGACCGAACCAACACCCGCGCCCCCGGGCCGGTCGCCGGCACGTTCGTCCAGACCGGCGCCCAGCGCAGCCGCGGGATCGAGGTCGGGGTTGAGCGCAACATCACCGGGCGCTGGCAGGTCTCCGCCGGCTACGCGCTGCAGAAGGCGGAGATCCGCGAACGCACCACCACCTGCGACCCGGCGGTAAAGAGTTGCGAGGTCGCGCTGGTGCCACGCCACCAGCTCTCGATCTGGAACCGCTACGACTTCACCCCCCGCTTCGGCGCCGGCCTGGGCCTCATCGCCCGGTCCAAATCCTACGCGTCGATCAGCAACGAGGTCGTGCTGCCAAGCTACGCCCGTGTCGACGCCGCCTTGTTCTACGAGGTGGCCGACGGCCTCGAGGCCCAGCTCAATGTCGAAAATCTGTTCGGCGCGAACTATTTCCCGACGGCGCACAGCGACAACAACATCGCCCCGGGCGCGCCGACCACCGCCCGCGCGACCTTGCGCTTCCGCTTCTGACGATGGACCTGGCGATCCTGGAGACGGGGAGGCCGCCGGAGGCGCTGCTCGCCCGCTTCGGGAGCTATTCCGACATGTTCTCGCGCCTGATCGGCGTCGAGGTCGCCGCCACCTACGACGTCCAGGCCTCCGCGCTGCCCGAACGGCCGGACGCCCACGCCGCCTACCTCGTCACCGGCTCCCCCGCCGGCGTCTACGATCCGCTCCCCTGGATCGAGCCGCTGAAGGCCTTCCTCCGCTCCGCGAAGGGGAAGGCGAAGCTGGTGGGCGTCTGCTTCGGCCACCAGGTGATGGCGGAGGCGTTCGGCGGCCGGGTCGAGAAGTCCGGCCGCGGCTGGGGCGTCGGCCTGCAGAAGTACGAGGTGCTGGAACCCGCGCCATTCATGGCCGCCGAAGCCAGCGTCTCGATTCCCGTCTCGCACCAGGACCAGGTCGTGGAGCGCCCGCCGCACGCGCGGGTGGTCGCGGCCAACCTCTTCAGCCCCTTCGGCTTCCTTGCCTATGACGACCAGCCCGCCATCTCGATGCAGTTCCACCCCGAGTTCGATCCCGAATATGCCAAGGCGCTGATCGAGACCCGGCGCGAGCGGCTTCCGGATCCCGACGCCGCCATCGCCTCGCTCGACCGGCCGAACGACCGCGAACTCGTCGGCGGCTGGATCCGCCGCTTCCTCGCATGACCTCCTGGCGGGCGATCGAGGCCGACATCACCACCCTCGCGGTCGACGCGATCGTCAACGCGGCCAATGAAAGCCTGCTCGGCGGCGGCGGCGTCGACGGCGCCATCCACCGGGCGGGCGGGCCGGAACTCCTCGCCGAATGCCGTAGCCTCGGCGGCTGCCCCACCGGCGAAGCGCGGATCACCAGCGGCTATCGCCTTCCGGCGCGCTTCGTCATCCACACCGTCGGACCCGTCTGGCGCGGCGGCGGGGCAGGGGAGGCGGAGAAACTCGCCGGCTGCTACCGCAGCAGCCTCGCCCTCGGCCGCGAGCACGGCCTGCGGACCGTCGCTTTTCCCGCCATCTCCACCGGCGTCTACGGCTACCCGCCGGCGCTTGCGGCGCAGGTGGGGGCGCGAGCGGTGGCCGAGGAGCTGCGCGACCATCCGGACGCGTTGGACGAAATCCTCTTCGTCTGCTTCAGCGCCGAGTCGACGCAGACATATGCGCGCGCGATTGCGGAGGCGCGGAAGGCCTGACGCAATTCGCGCCCGCATTGGGGATCGAGCAGGGGCGGCGGGAGGTGTTGCGGATGCTCGCCGGGTGGGCGAGGGCGATCTTCTCGCCGAAGTCGGTCTTCCACCGTCCGAACACTCCGCCCTCGGTCATGTCGTAGCGGTTGGCCTCGCGGCAGTCGCCATTGGGGTGGAGCCCCCAGGACCAGGCGAGCCAGCCGATCTCCGCCCGCTGGAGCTCGCCCATCGCCCATTCGAACGGGGAGGCGGTGCAGTCATAGCCGCTCGGAGTCGGGCCCTCTCCCATCACGAACGGGATATTCTCCCGCGTCACCGTGTCGATGACGTAGCGGTAATGCGCCTTGCGCTCCTCCTCCGTGCCGACCCAGTAGCTGTGCGCGGAGACGATCACCGCCTTTCGCGGATCGGCTGCGTTGACCTCGGCCCAGCTGCCGAGCAGCATTCGATATTCCTGCCCCCAGCCGGAACCGTCGATCATCAGCGGCACGTCGATTCCCGCCGCCCTGATCTGCGCGATGGCTGATCGGTAGCCCGTAATGAAGGCCTCCCGCGTCACCTCCGCGCCGGCCTCGTTCGCGATGTTGAGCAGGGCCCAGCGCCTGTGCTTCTTCAGCACCGCGACGATCTCGGGGCGCGTCCAGTAATCGACGCAGACCTGCACCCGCTCCCACTTCCCCGTCGCCGCGTGGCATTCGGGGATCGGTATCAGCCCGTTGGCGACGGCGTTGGCCATTGCCGCATCGAGGCTCGAGGCCGGATATTCCGGCAAGGTGAAGATGCGGACGGTGTTCGCGCCGGTCTTCGCGATCTCGTCCATCACCCAGGCGCCGGTCGGGTCCTTCGAGATCGAGAGCATCTCGTTGACGCCGCGGAGCACCACCCGTTCGCCCGCCGCTGTATAGAGGTGGCGGCCGATGACCTGCATCGTCCCCGCATCCCCAGCATCCGCTCCGGTCGTCGCGCACCCGCCGAGCGCCAGCGCGAGCAGCGCCCCCGCAAACAGTTTCCGAACCAATTTTAAAGTCTCCCGCCGAATGTGTCGCAAGCCGCCGGGTCGGCCGTCTCAAGCCCTCGCCGCAGCCATTGAATGCGCTGGGCCGAACTGCCGTGGGTGAAGCTCTCCGGCACCACATAGCCCTGCGCCTGCCGCTGCAGGGCGTCGTCGCCGATCGCAGAGGCGGCGCGCAGCCCTTCCTCCACGTCACCGGGCTCGAGCCGGTTGCGGCTGCGCCCGCCCCAGACGCCAGCGTAGCAATCGGCCTGCAGCTCGACCAGCACCTGGAGCGCATTGCCTTCCTTCGAGGAGAGGCGCTGCTGGGCGCGCTGCGCCTTTTCCAGCACGCCGGTCAGATACTGAATGTGGTGGCCGACCTCGTGGGCGATGACATAGGCCTGGGCGAAATCGCCATTCGCTCCGAACTTGTTCCGGAGCTCGCCGTAGAAGGCCGTGTCGAGATAGATGCGGTTGTCCGTGGGGCAGTAGAACGGCCCCATCGCCGCCTGCGCCGCGCCGCAGCCGGACTGCCCACGGCCGCCGTAGAAGATGAAGCCGGCCGGCTGGTAGCGCTGTCCCTGCTCGGTGAAGAGCGCGCTCCAAGTGTCTTCGGTGCTGGCCAGCACCTGGCAGGAGAATTTGCTCTCGGCATCGACGGTGCAGGCCTGCTGTGCGCTCCGCCCGCCGGTCTGCTGGTGCGGTGCCACCGACGTGCCCCCGCCGGTCAGGCCGACATTGCCGCCGCCCCCGAACATCGAGAGCGCACAATAGCCGAGGAGGAGGATCAGCACCCCGCCGATTCCGAAGCGGCTGAGGATCAGCCCGAACAGCAGCCCGAAGAGGCCGCCGCCGCCGCCGAACCCGCCGCCGCCGCCGAAGCTTTGGCCGCGCTGGTCGCCGACATTGTCGCTCATCCGATAGTCGTCGAGCCGCATCGCCTTCCTCCCTGAACCGGGAGGTCTAATGCGCAGGGAGAGCCGGGAGTTGCAATTGCGGGCGGGATCGGAAATGGCGCGGGTCGAACCAACCCCCGCTCATCCTGAGGAGCCGCCGAGCGAAGCGGGAGCGGGCCCTCGCCAGGCTCGGTCCCGCCCCAGGACGAGCGGGAGACTCACAGGCTCAAAGGATCGCCCGTCCATGCTTCTTCAGGGAAAGACCGCCCTCGTCACCGGCTCCACCTCCGGCATCGGCCTCGCCATCGCGCGGGCGCTCGCCGCGGAAGGCGCCGGCGTCATCCTGAACGGCTTCGGCGATCCGGCCGCCATCGCCGCGCTCCAGGACGAGCTCGGCGCCCGCTACAGCAATGCCGACCTCACCCGGCCGGAGGCGATCGAGGCGATGATGGCGGAGGCGGGCGACGTCGACATCCTCGTCAACAATGCCGGCGTCCAGCACGTCGCGCCGGTCGACGAATTCCCTCCGGATAAGTGGGACCTTATCATCGCGCTCAATCTCAGCGCCGCCTTCCACACCATTCGCCTCGCGCTGCCGGCGATGAAGGCGAGGGGCTGGGGAAGGATCGTCAACACCGCCTCGGCCCACAGCCTCGTCGCCAGCCCCAACAAGTCCGCCTATGTCGCCGCCAAGCACGGCATCGCCGGGCTCACCAAGACAGTGGCGCTGGAGACGGCGCGGACGGGCGTCACCGTCAACTGCATCAGCCCCGGCTATGTCTGGACGCCCCTGGTCGAGAACCAGATCCCCGACACAATGAAGGCCCGCGGCCTCACCCGCGAGCAGGTGATGAACGACGTCCTCCTCGCCGCCCAGCCGACCAAGAAGTTCGTGACGCCCCAGGAAGTGGCCGCGCTCGCCCTGTTCCTTTGCCGCGAGGAGGCCGCATCGATCACCGGCGCGAACCTGTCGATGGACGGCGGCTGGACCGCCCAGTGAGCGCTCGGACATAGAAAAAGGGGCGGCACCTTGCGGAGCCGCCCCTCGATCTCGTTCCGGACGCTGCGTCCGGAGCGGCTTACTTGACCTCGACGGTCGCGCCGGCTTCCTCGAGCCGCTTGCGGAGATCTTCCGCCTCGGCCTTCGAAATGCCTTCCTTGACGGCCTTGGGAGCGCCTTCGACCAGCGCCTTGGCCTCGCCGAGGCCGAGGGCGGTGATCGCGCGGACTTCCTTGATCACGTTGATCTTCTTGCCGCCGTCGTTGACGAGGATGACGTCGAACTCGGTCTTCTCTTCCTCGACCGGAGCAGCGGCGCCGCCGCCGCCGGCCGGTGCAGCCGCAACCGCGGCCGCCGCCGAAACGCCCCAGCGCTCTTCGAGCGCCTTGGCGAGGTCGGCGGCTTCAAGGACGGTCAGCTCGGAAAGCTGATCGACGAGGGAATTGATGTCTGCCATTTTTCAGTCTCCGTTATTCGTGCTTCCCGGCGAATGCCGGGATCCAGTCTGGGCCCCGGCCTGCGCCGGGGAACTGCTGCATTCAGTCGTTCAGGCGTCTTCTTTGGCGGCATAGGCGCCAAACACACGCGCCAGCATCGCACCCGGCTCGTTGATGGTCCGCGCGATCTTCGACGCCGGGGCCTGGATGAGCCCGATAATCGTCGCACGCAGTTCATCGAGAGACGGAAGCTCGGCGAGCGCCCTCACTCCGTTGACGTCGAGGACCGTGTCGCCCATCGCGCCGCCGACGATCTCGAACTTGTCGGTCGTCTTGGCGAAATCGACCGCCACCTTTGCCGCGGCGACCGGATCGGACGACGTGGCAAGCGCGGTCGGCCCCTTCAGCATTTCGCTGATCGAGGCATAGGGCGTGTCTTCGACGGCAATGAGAGCGAGCGTGTTCTTCGACACCTTGTAGCTGGCGCCGGCGTCGCGCATCCTGTTCCTGAGCGCCGTGGACTGCGCCACGCTCAGGCCGAGATTGCGGGTGACGACCACCACGCTGGTCTCGGAGAAGGTCTGCTTCAGCTCGTCGACCAGCTCACGCTTTTGAGCTCGATCCATGCCTCTTCCTTCGTTGTCGCGCAGCGGACCATCCGCCGCGCGGGGTTAGGCGCGAGGCCTGGAGGGGCCGCACGCCTGCTGTCCGTGGGGAGAGGGATGGCCGGAACCCTGGAAGGGCTGCGGCAGGTCCGGACGGCCCGTCAGGGGGTGGCCCGGAAAAATCTCTTCCCCGTCTAGGCCGGAGATTAAGGGGCGAGCCCCACCAGCTGTCTCGGACGGAAGCTCGCCGGGCGGACCCGGCAAGCGAAGCGGCGCCTATACGGGCATTGCCCCGCACGATCAAGGCTTTCGGGGCTATGTGCGGCGAGCCGCCCTTCCGCGAGGCGGTGACGCCCGTGCTCCGCTCGGCCCCCTCGCTCCCTCGCCCGCGTTGAACGAGGCGCCGCAGCGTCCTCCCGGGACCGCCTCCTCGGTGCGCTGGCTGCGCCGTCAGTCGCCGCCCTCGCCGCCGGCATCGCCGGCCGGGTCGTGCTCCATCTCCGGCGGGCAGGGCGGGAAGACGGCGGTGACGGTGAAGGTTCCCTCCCCGTCCGGCGCGCTGGTGACGCTGTTCGGGGGCGGGACGTTGGCCTCGAACAGGGCG
Source organism: Allosphingosinicella sp. (assembly GCA_036386335.1). Lineage (GTDB taxonomy): Bacteria > Pseudomonadota > Alphaproteobacteria > Sphingomonadales > Sphingomonadaceae > Allosphingosinicella. The sequence goes on from DASVVY010000139.1 coordinate 17,952, forward strand.
ACCGTGTCTGCGACCTCGGCTTCCGGCACCTTCCTCAGCGTGAACGTTCCACAGACCATGTCAGGCTCCTCTCATTGCGTGATGGCGAGTGCCGGATCGTGCAGCGCCCGCTGCCGGATCGGATCGAGCCGGGCATCCGGCATTTCGCCGCGGATGAAGGTTCCGACCGGGATCTCGCGCAGGAACGCCTCGGGCTGCGCGTTCATCCACGCCTGGAGTGCCGCCATCCGGTCGCGGTCGACGCTCCCGTTCTGCATGACCCAGGCCTTGAGCGTCCGGGCGGCGGGCGTGTCGGCGAAGGTCGCGGCGCGGGCGAGCTCGACGAGTTGTTCGGACATGTGCTTGTCCTCGGTCGCCTGCTGCGTGATCTCGCCGACGCTCGCCGGGATGCTTCCCGCCCGCACCAGGCGCCGCAGGTCGAGCTGGGCCTGGCCGAGTGGATATTCGGCGTCGGGACGGCCGAGGCCGGTGAAGATGTCGGCCTTCACCTTTTCCCGGTTCGCTTCCATCTGCGCGAGCAGAGCGGGGAGGGTGCGCTGGTAGTAGAGATCCTTGCTGATCGCCCCCTGCGCGCCGACGATGCCTCCCGACAAGGCGTTGAGCGCCGCCTTGGTCTGCTCGCCGCCGGTGGTTGCGCCGATCCCGTTCGCAGCCAGCACCGCCAGGTCGCCCCCTAGGATGACGCCGTTGCCAGTGCCGTTGAGCGCGCGCTCGAGCGCGTCGAAATCGTATTCGATGATGTCCATCCGCGCATAGACGATCTCGTCGCGGAGCCGACGCCTGTCCGTTTCAATCCGCGCGCTGTTGTAGGTCGCTTCTATCGAGCCGGGGCCCAAGTCAGTAAAATAGGCGTGGCGCTTCTCGCTGATGTAGCCGGGTCCGTCCGGACGGCTGGCGTAGCCCTGAAGCGACGTGCATCCCGTCAGTACCAGAATCGCCGGCAGCGCCCGCGCCAGCGGTGGAATGAACGCGAATCCTCTTTTCTGCATGTCTTTCCCCCCTCTGCCTCCCATCTTAACCCATTCGGATCCTGTGGTCGATTCAGCGGTTCGTCACCGTTTCAGAGCTGGACGACGACGCCGCCGCGGGATCACTGCTCGATTATTGCCGCCGGGCCCCGGACCTTGGGGCCGCGATGGCACCGCGGTCGCGACGATTGGCGGAGAGCCCGGCCTGCCGCCGTGGCGGGCGACCGGATTGCGCCGCGGGGCGCCTTGCGCTATGGGCCGCGGCTTCCAAGCAGCTGCGTGGAATTTGCGGGAGATGCGCCCCGGCGCATCGTCTGGACCGCTAAGCTTGAAACCGCCGCTTTCGCGTCCGCGCGGGGCGGCGCCCTACAGAGTGAGAGAGACATGGCAAAGAAGATTACGGGCTACATCAAGCTCCAGGTGCCCGCGGGCAAGGCCAATCCGTCGCCGCCGATCGGCCCGGCGCTCGGTCAGCGCGGCGTCAACATCATGGAATTCTGCAAGGCGTTCAACGCCGCCACCGGCGAGATGGAGCAGGGCATGCCGATCCCGACGGTGATCACCGTCTTCGCGGACCGCAGCTTCGCCTTCGAGACCAAAACGCCGCCGGCCAGCTACTTTTTGAAGAAGGCGGCGAAGATCACGTCGGGCTCGAAGGAGCCGGGCAAGGCTTCGGCGGGCCGGGTGACGCGCGGGCAGCTGCGCGACATCGCCGAGGCGAAGATGAAGGATCTGAACGCCAACGATGTCGACGCGGCGACCAAGATCATCGAAGGCTCCGCCCGCGCGATGGGCCTCCAAGTGGTGGAGGGCTGATCCGATGGCGAAGCTTACCAAGAAGCAAAAGGCGCTCGCCGCCGCGGTCGACACCGCCCGCCTCTACGCGGTCGATGAGGCGATCACGGCCCTGAAAGCCAATGCCGCCGCCAAGTTCGACGAGACCATCGAGGTCGCGATGAACCTCGGCGTCGACCCCCGCCATGCCGACCAGATGGTCCGCGGCGTCGTCACCCTCCCCGCCGGCACCGGCAAGGACGTCCGCGTCGCCGTGTTCGCGCGGGCGGGGAAGGCGGACGAGGCTCGTGCCGCGGGTGCGGACGTGGTCGGAGCCGAGGACCTGATGGAGACCATCCAGGGCGGCACGATCGACTTCGACCGCGTCATCGCGACGCCCGACATGATGGGCATCGTCGGCCGGCTCGGCAAGATTCTCGGCCCCAAGGGCCTGATGCCGAACCCGAAGCTCGGCACGGTCACGCCCAACGTCACCGAGGCGGTCAAGGCCGCGAAGGGCGGGCAGGTCGAGTTCCGCGTCGAAAAGGCGGGGATCATCCACTCCGGCATCGGCAAGGCGAGCTTCTCGAATGAGGACCTGCGGCGAAATTTCGACGCGTTTGTGGACGCGATCGTGCGCGCCAAGCCGACCGGCGCCAAGGGCAAGTACGTCAAGAAGATCGCCCTCTCCTCGACCATGGGCCCCGGCCTCAAGGTGGACGTGGCGGAAGTCGCGGCGGCGTAAGCCTCTACGGCAATGCAGGACACGGGAGGGCCGGGGCGAAAGCTCCGGCCCTTTTCGTCAGCGCCCGCAGGTCCACGCCTTGGGCGGACAGCTGGTGCGGCACTGGCCCTTCTGGTCCATCATGCAATAGCCGCCGCAATAGCCGAGCACCTTCCCGCTCTCGCGCTCGAAATAATAAGCGGGCCCGTCGGCAGCCGAACCGCAGTCGACATAGCCGATCCGCCCGCAATAGAGCGGCTTCGTGCAGCGTCCGGCGAGGCGGCCGATCTCCGTATCGGCGGCGGGAAGGGCTCCGGCGAGGGCTGTGGTCCGATAAGCCCCGGCGCCGGCCGCCGGGGTCGATACGCGTGCGGGGCCGGCGGAGGGATCCACCCGATCACAGGCGCCGAGGAGGAGCAGCGGCGCCGCGAGGGCGAGAGCGTGGAGACCGACGCGCTTCACCCGTGCAGCTTGATCCGATTTGCCGCGCTTCGCAACTGCCCGCCAAGCGGCTGCAATCCCGTGCGTTTCTCCCTATATCCGGCCCATGAACCGAGCCGATCGCCGCCGCCAGCTGAAGGAGGACCTGCGCACCGTCGCGCGCGGGCTCGACCCTGACCGCGCCGACCCCGTCGAGGTGATGGCGCTGATGCGAGTCCTCCACGACCGGCTCGAGGAGGCGAAGAGCGCCGGGTCGATCGCGCCGCTGATGGGCTTCTTCCACGAGAACGTGCGGGCGGCGGGGCGGAAAGCGCCGACGCGGTTCCTCGCCTGCCGGATGGGCTGCTCCCATTGCTGCCACGCCTATGTCTCGGCCAAGGCGCCCGAAGTGCTGTTCGTCAAGAAATCGCTGCCGCCGAAGGAACGCGAGTTGATCCGGGCGTCAGTCGAGAGCAGCTTTGCCAAGAGCGGCAGCCTCGGCCTGGCTGAGCGCTCGCGGCTGTCGCTCCCCTGCCCCCTCCTGAAGGACAATGCGTGCCAGGTTTACGGCGCGCGGCCGCTCACCTGCCAGATGGCGGCTTCGGAGAATGCCGAGATCTGCGCCCGCGCCTTCGCGCCGGGGGCGGAGGCGGAGGACATCCCGACCTTCGAATATTACATCTCGACGCGCCGGGGCTATTCGCTGGCGCTGGCGGGGGCGCTGCGGCGGGCGGGACTGTCGCCGCGCTCCTACGAGCTCAACGCGGCGATGAACCGGGTCTTGGCTCGAGAGGACGCCGAGGCCGCCTGGCTCTCGGGCGAGGACGTCTTCGCCGGCGTTCCCGAGGACTCGGGCGGCGATCCCTTCACCATTCCGCGCAACCTCAGGCTCTACCAGGCCGCCTGGTCGGAATAATCGGGACGGCCGCGCTTGCCCGCGATCCCCCAGAAGCAGAGCATGACCAGCGCGCCAGCGATGGCGGTGTGGAGCTGCGGCGGCTCGCCGAAGAAGGACCAGCCGCGCTTCAGCGGCGGCATCAGCGATCCGCCGAGCGCTCCGCACAAGGCGTAGGGCACCGCCCCCTCCGCGCGCGCGTATCGGAGGAGCAGCCACGAGGGCACGCCGACGATCAGCATGGCAGGGTAGGCGATCATCGCTCCGACCACCGCCGCGAAGAAGGCGAAAACGCTCCCCATCAGCAGGATCTCGCCCGAGCTCCCCTGTGCGGCGCCCCCGTTCGCGAAGATGCAAGCCACCACCACCCAGCCGTAGAGAAAGCTCCCGGTGAAGGGCGCGAGCGCGAAGCCGAGGAGGCTCATCCCTAGCGTGGTGCGGCCCGTGCCGACGAGGCGATCGATCATGCCCATGCTGAGGAGCTACAGCGGAATCGCTGAAACTTCGTTGCCGTGGAGTGACGTCAGCACCGTGTCGATGCCCTCGTTGCTCAGCTCGATGAGCTTGTCGGCCACTTTCGGCCTCAGAGGCTCGTGTAAGCGACGAAATCGAGATTGGTGAGGGCTGTGCCGGCGCTGACCTGGGCGAACAGCAATGCCGCTCCCGCCCCGCTTCCGTCGGCGTCGTAGAAGATCCTGCCGGTCGCCGAATCGTAGACGATCCGGTCGTCGGCGTCCGCGGCGGCGGTGCCCGCGGCGAAGGCGGAGGAGGAGAGGGTGCCGTTCGCGCTGATGCCGCCGAAGATCGCGCGGTCGAGCATGATCGTGTCGTCGGCGGCGGAGAAGCCGCCGATCCGGTCGACATTGTCCGCGGCGCTGAGGGCCGTGTCGAAATGGATTTTGTCGGCACCGTCGCCGCCGGACAGGGTGTCGTTGCCGCCCTTGCCGAAGATGGCGTCGTCGCCGCCTTCGCCGCGCAGCACGTTGGCGGAGAGGTTGCCGGTCAGCCCGTTGGCGAGGCCGTTGCCGGTGGCGTCGATGACGTTGCCGCCGAGCAGCACCAGCCTCTCGACATATATGCCCGCGAGGCTGAAGCTGACCGAGCTGTGCACCGTGTCGGTGCCGCCGCCCGCCGCCTCGACCACCTTGTCGCCGGCGTTTTCGACGACGTAGCTGTCGTCGCCGCCGCCCCCCTCCATCCGGTCTGCGCCCGCCCGCCCGTCGAGCCGGTTGGCCGCTTCATTGCCGTAGAGGACGTTGTCGAGGCCGTTGCCGGCCGCGTCGATCGCGTCGCTGCCGGTCAGGATGAGCTTCTCGACATACTGGCCGGCGAGGCTGAAGCTGACCGACGCCAGCACGGTGTCCGTTCCCTCGCCCGCGATCTCCAGAACCAGGTCGCCGCCCTCGTCGACGATGTAGCAGTCGTTCCCGCCGCCGCCGCGCAACGTGTCCGCGCCGGCACCGCCGTCGAGCCGGTTGGACAGGCCGTCGCCGGTGAGCTTGTCGGCGAAGGCCGAGCCGGCGAGGTTCTCGAAGCCGGACAGCGTGTCCGTGCCGGCGCCGCTTGTCTTCTGTGCCGCCGCGATGGCGAGGCTCACCCTCACCCCCGCCCCGGCCAAGGCGTAGGTGGCGGTGTCGGTGCCGCCGCCGCCGGTCAGCGTGTCGTTGCCGGCGCCGCCGTCGATCACGTCGCTGCCGCCGCGGCCGTTGATCCTGTCGTCGCCGCCGTTGCCGGCGAGCATGTTCGCCTTGATATCGCCCTTCAGCGTGTCGGCGAGGGCGGAGCCGAGCGCGTTTTCGATCGAGACAAGGGTGTCGGTGGAGGCGGCGTAATCGTCCGCTTCAAACGGGTAAAAAGTCCAGGACGGGCCCATCCCAAACTGCGCGCTGATCTCCCCCGTGCCGTCCTGGTGTGCCGTGCCGCCCACCAAATCCAGCTCGATCGCGCCGCGGGCGCTTCGATAGTCGATCGTGTCGCTCCCGCCGCGGCCGTCGACGAAGTCGTTTCCGGCGCCCGGCGCAATCACGTTATCGCCGCCGTCGCCGTAGATGCGGTCCCCATAGCCGGTGCCGACGACGTTCTCGATCCCGGTCACGGTATCGCGGTACGCCGTCTCGTCCTCGGCCTTAGCGGTTGCGGGGTCCGGATAGCGGTGCTCCAGCAGAGGGCCGCCTTCCGAGCCCAGGTTATAATGGTCGGCCAGCTTCTCGTCGACCGTACCTGCAGCAAGATCGACGATCACCCCACCGAGGTCGGACCCGGCATATTCGTAGTGATCGCCTTCGTAGGACAGCGTGTCGACGCCCGCGCCGCCGCGGATATCATCGGAGCCCCAGCGGGCGCGGAGTTCGTCGTCGCCGCCCGCGCCGTCGAGGGTGTCGTCCCCCCAATTGCCTTCGAGAACGTTCGCCGCGTCGCTTCCGGTGATCGTGTCGTCGAAGCTGCTGCCGAGGACATTCTCGATGCTGACGACGGTTCCGCTGCGATCGAAGCCGTCGACATAGGTCCCCGCGCCCAGATCGATGACCACTCCGTGCGTCGGGCGCCTCGTCTCGGCGCGGCCGTCGCCGTTGCTGTCGGGCATGAGGTCGCTTTGGCCGACGGTGATCCGGTCGGCCCCGTCGCCGCCGTCGAGGAGGGCCGGGGCGCCGCCGACGGTGAACCGGTCGTCGCCGCCGAAGCCGAAGACAGTGTCCCCGCCGCCGACGCCGCCGATGTTCCCGAGATTGTTGTGATAGAAGGTGTCGGCATAGGCGGTGCCGCTGCCGAACGCCTCGATTCCGGTGAAGGTCTCGGCGTTACCGAAGCCGTCGTTGGCGACGATGCCGGTGCGCAGGTCGGCCACCGCGCCCTGGGTTGCGGACATATCGGCGAAGTTCAGCGTGTCGCCGCGCCCCGGCACCCCGGCCGAATCGGCGCCGCCGTCTACACTGTCGACGCCCGCGCCGCCGCGGAAGAAGTCGTTGCCGGCTCCACCCGATAGCTGATCGTTACCGGCGAACCCGAAAAGGACATCGTCTCCGTCGCCGCCGAAGAGCTGATCCTGCCCGTCATTTCCCTCGAGCCAGTCGTCGCCAACGTCTCCGTACAGCTTGTCGTCGCCGGCGCCTCCCTCGACGTAGTCGTCGCTGCCGGCGCCGTGGAGCGTGTCGTTCCCCCCTTCGCCGAGGATTTCGTCATACTCCTCGGTGCCGGTGTAGACGTCGTCGTTCGGCCCGCCCGTGTAGTTCCCCATGCCCGCCCCCATAAGAAGACGCCGGGGCTTGGAGTCCCCGGCGGCGCCTGCAGGTTCGGCAAATATCTGTTGCGTGTCAAACACTAAGTCGATGCCCGCGGGCACCCGTCCCCTCAGGCGCTGGTATACGCCGCGAAATCGAGGTTGGTGAGCGTCGTCCCCGCCGTCACCTGCGCGAACAGGATCGCCGCTCCCGCGCCGTTGCCGTCGGCGTCGTAGAAGATCTTTCCGCTGGCGCTGTCGTAGAGGATGCGGTCGTCGGCATCGTGGGCGGCGGTGCCGGCGTAGAAAGCGGCGGCGGCGATCGTGCCGTCGGCGGCGAAGGCGGTGAAGATCGAGCGCTTGAGGTAGACGGTGTCGTCAACGGCGGCGAAGTCGCTGATCTTGTCGAAATTGGCGGTCGCGTCCAGCGTAGTGTCGAAATAGAAGCCGTCGGCGCCGGTGCCGCCCGCGAGTGTGTCGTTGCCGCCGCCGCCGAACAATTTGTCGCCGCCGCCGAGGCCCGACAGGCTGTTCGCCGCCGAGTTTCCGGTGAGGCGGTTGCCGAGCGCGTTGCCGGTGCCGTTGATCGCCGAGCGACCGGTCAGCACCAGATATTCGAGCTCGGCGCCCAGCGTGTAGCCGATCGCGCTCTGCACCGTGTCGGTGCCGCCCGCCGCGGCCTCGGTAACGATGTCGCCCGCGGCGTCCACTGCGTAGGTGTCGTTGCCGGCGCCGCCGACCATCTTGTCGGCCCCGCCGCCGCCGTTCAGCACGTCGTTGCCGGCGCCGCCGTCGAGCGTGTTTGCGGCGGCGTTGCCCGTGATCGAATTGTTGAGCCCGTTGCCGGTGCCGTTGACCGCCGCGCTGCCGGTAAGGAGCAGGTTCTCGAGCTCGGCGCCGAGCGTGTAGGTGAGAGCGGTCTGCACGGTGTCGGTGCCGCCGCCCGCCGCTTCCGTAATTGCGTCGGCGAGCAGGTCGACGACATAGGTGTCGTTGCCGGTGCCGCCGTTCATCGAGTCGATGCCGCCGCCGCCGTTCAGCACGTCGTTGCCGCCGCCGCCGGTGAGCGTGTTGGCCGCACCGTTGCCGATGATCGTGTTGGCGACGCCGTTGCCGGTCCCCGCCACCGCCGCGCTGCCGGTCAGCGTCAGATTCTCGAGCTCGGCGCCGAGCGTATAGGTCATCGCGGTCTGCACGGTGTCGATGCCGCCGCCGGCCGCCTCGAGGATGCTGTCGGTGGCGACGTCGAGGACGAACGTGTCGTTGCCGAGGCCGCCGGTCATCTTGTCGGTGCCCGCGCCGCCGTTCAGCACGTCGTTGCCGTCGCCGCCGGAGAGAATGTCGTCGCCGGCGCCGCCGTCGAGCGTGTTGGCGGCGGTGCTGCCGGTCAGTGTGTCGCTGACGCTGCTGCCGGTCACGTTCTCGATCGAAACCAGGGTATCGGTCCCGGCGCCGAGCGTGTTCTGCGCGCCGCTCAGCGAGAGATTGACGGTCAGCGCCGCCGACCCGCCATAAGCGGCGGTGTCGACGCCGTCGCCGCCGTCGAGCCGGTCGTTGCCCGCCCCGCCGAGCAGGGTGTCGTTGCCGATGCCCCCGGAGAGCATATCGTCGCCGCCATTGCCCTCCAGCCGGTTGGCGGCGTCGTTGCCGGTGATCGTGTCGCCCGCCTCGCCGCCCTTGGCGTTCTCGATCACCGTCGAAAAGGCGATGCCGAGATTGTCCTTCCACTCGTAGACGTTGTTGCCGTTGATCTGATTGGCGATGAAGGTGTCGAAGCCGGTGATCTTCGCCTTCCAGTAGGCGATCTGGTCGGCCTTGAGGAATATGTCGACGCTCGAATAGGCGCCGGGGCGAAGGTCGAGGATCGAGGCGCGGACGTGGCGGCTGAGGTCGATCGTGTCGGTGCCGCCGGCATCGTAGATGGTGCGGATGCCGATATTCTCGGGCGAGAAGTCCGAATAGATGTCGTTGCCGGCGCGGGTCGTCGTCTCGGCCCCGTAGAGCTTCTGGACGGCGGCGATGTCGAGCACCATCGGGCTCGCGACGTAGACCGATTTGAAGCTCGAGCTGATCGATCCCGAGGAGGACAAGGCGAACGACGCGGCCCAGGGCGGCGTCAAATTGTTGTAGGACATCACCGTGTAGCGCTTGTTCTCATACTCGGCCGGGATTGCCGGATTCTCGAACGAGTGCTTCAGGCCGAGCGTGTGGCCGATCTCGTGAAGCAGGACCGAATAGCCCTGGCTGCTCTGGTCCACCCACCAGTCGGCGGCCGCCTTATACTTGGCGTTGATCCAGATGTCGCCGACAGCCGAAGTCGGGGTCTGCCACGTCGGCAGGTAGGCGTAGCCCGCGCCCACCTGATTGTAGCTCGAAAAGGCGGCGCGGATCTCGCCGCGAACGGCCGCGGTCTCGGTGACCTCGCGGAAGTCGGGCGCGATCAGCTCGTCCCACGCCGAGATCGCCTTGCGGAAGAGCGCCGCCTGCTGGGCGTTGAACACCGAATAATTGTTGAAGGGCTCGGTGCCCGCCGCATAGTCGCCCCAGGTGCTCGTCCCGTTCGGAATCGAGAACGTGAACTGGTCCGGCCCCAGGAACACGCCGCTGAGGGTGAGGCCCTGCACGATCTGGGTCTGCGTGAGATTGACGACCGGCACCTGATCCTCCCCCGGTGGCGCGGCCCGATGGTAGCACGCCGTCCGCGGCGAAGCCATGCTACTGAAAGCGTTCACAAACGGGAAATCCCGAAATGGGTGACGCGCGCGGCCGGGGCCCCGCAGGGGCGGACGAGAAAAGCGCCGCGGCTTCAACCGGGAAAAGTGCGTGATTTCCTCTAGTTCACGCGATACCAAGCTGATGTGGTGGGTTTTTGAGGGGGCTGACTTGCGGAACGTCTATCGCGCGGGATTGATCGGGTTCGTGGCGCTGGCGGCGGCCCCGGCCGAGGCGGGCGACGTTCCGCTGTACCAGGCGGCCCCTGCCTGGGTCGTGGCCGCTCCGCTCCCCGACGGCGCGGCCGCCGCCGCCGCCGATGCGCCGGCGATGATTCTCTACGACGTCCAGCAGCGGATGGAGGACGGGCGGCTCTGGTCCTACGCCGACAGCGCCACGCGCATCTCCTCGCCGGAAATGCTCGCCCAATTCTCCACCCTGACCCTCCCCTGGATGCCGGACAAGGGCGATCTCATCGTCCACGAAGTGTCGATCCTGCGCGACGGCAAGCGCATCGACCTGCTGGGCCAGGGGCAGAAGTTCACCGTGCTGCGCCGCGAACAATCGCTCGAGCAGCGCGAGCTGACCGGCATCCTGACCGCGACGCTGGCGCTCGAAGGGCTGCAGGTGGGGGACGTGGTGCGCATTCGCCTGACCACCACGGCGCGGGACGAGGCGCTGGGCGGACGGGTGCAGACGCTGGCTCCGCTCCCGGCCGAGCCGCTCCGGATCGGGCTCGCGCGGATGCTTTATTCGTGGCCCGCCGCGTCTGCGCCCCGCTGGAAGGTGCATGCCGAGGGCGTGAAGGCGGCGCCGGTCCGCAAGGGGGATTATACCGAGCTGTCGCTGACCCTGCCCGCGCCGAAGCAGCCCGAAATGCCCGACGATGCGCCGCTGCGCTATCGCCACCCGCCGCTCATCGAGATCTCGACCTTCGCCGACTGGGCCGACGTTTCGAAGGTAATGGCGCCGCTCTACGCCACCGACGGCGCCATCGCCCCCGGCAGCCCGCTGGCGGCCGAGGTGGCGGCGATCGTCAAGGCCGAAGCGAGCCCGCTCGGCCGCGCCCAGCGTGCGCTGGAGCTCGTCCAGGACAAGGTCCGCTATCTGATGGTGGGCATGGACGGCGGCAATTACGTGCCCCAGAAGCCGGCGCGGACCTGGGAGGTGCGCTATGGCGACTGCAAGGCCAAGACCCTGCTGCTGCTCGCCATGCTCCAGGCCATGGATATCGAGGCGGAGCCGGTTCTCGCCCACACCGCCCTTGGCGATTTCGTCGCCGAGCGGCTGCCGAGCGCCGCCGCCTTCAACCACGTTCTCGTGCGGGCGACGATCGGCGGCGAATCGCTGTGGCTGGACGGCACCGGCGCGGGCGCCCGCCTCGCCGACATTCACGACACTCCCGCCTTCCGCCATGTCCTGCCGATCCGCGCCGCCGGCGCCGGCCTGATGGCGGTTGCGACCCACGTCAACGCGCGGCCGGTGGTCGATCTCGCGATCGACTCCGACGAAAGTGCGAGCCCCGATCTGCCGACGGTGTTCGATGCCACCGCCACGGTGCGCGGGCAGCCCGCGGCGATGCTGACGCTGGCGAACGCGCAGCTCGGCGAGAAGGAGAAGCGCGAGACCATCGCGCAATTCTTCCAGAGCATGCTCGGGGAGGCGCAGTTCAGCACCGCGACGATGACGCCCGATCCCGCCGCCGGTATCGTCACCCTCACCGCCCACGGCGTTGCAACCACGCGCTGGACGACGGAGGATCGCAAGCGCAAGCGCAGTCTCGCGCGCGCGTTCGAAGGGCTTAACTTCGCACCGGATCGGGCGCGCCCTGCCTGGAAAGCCATTCCCGTCGCGGTGCCGGATCCGGATGGGATGCGATTCCGGCTGCGCCTTCGCCTGCCCGACGGCGGCCGCGGCTATACGATGGAGGGAGAGCCTGATCTCAAGGCGCGGCTCGCCGGTTACGACCTCACCCGCACGCTCCGCGTCGCCGGCGACGTCCTTACCCTCGACGAGCGTATCGATTCGACCGGCGGCGAGATCCCCGCCGGCCAGAACGCGGCCGAGCGCGACCGGATTGCCACCGCCAAGGCCCGGGCGCCGCGCCTGGTCGCCCCAGACAGCGCGCCGCGCCGGTGGGACCTCACCGACGCCGATCGCGCCCGGTCCAGCCAGATCAAGGGGGTTGAGGCGGTCTTCGAAAAGGCGATCGCCGCGGACCCGGAGGAGGCGAGCGGCTATGTCAGCCGCGCCAATTTCCGCAAGGGCCTGGGCGACCGCCGCGGCGCGCTCGCCGATCTCGGCCGCGCCATCGCCATCGAGCCCACCGTCGATCTGCACCTCGAGCGGGCAGCGATCGCGTGGGAGCTGGGCGATTTCGCCGCCGCCGCCGCCGATGCCGAAGCTGCGCGAGCGCTCGATCCCTCGTCCACCGACGCTACCGAGCGGGTCGCATGGCTCAAGGCCGAGCGCGGCGACCTCGCCGGTGCCCTGGCGCTGATTGACGAACGGATCGCGCTCGGCGGCGACACCAGCCAGGCCTATCGTGCGGCCAAGGCGACCCTGGTCGGCGAGTTCGGCGATCCCGCCGAGGCGGTGAAGCTGTTCGATGCCCTCATATCGGATAAGCCAGGCTCGCCCTCGCTCCTCAACGGCCGCTGCTGGGCCAAGGGCACCCGCTCGGTGATGCTGGACACGGCGCTCAAGGACTGCACCGAGTCGATCGAGCTCAGCTCCAGCACCGTCGCCGCGCTCGATAGCCGGGCGATGGTCTGGTACCGCATGGGCCGCTACGAAGAGGCGCTGCGGGACCTTGACGCGGCGCTCGCGCAGGCGCCCGGCGAGGCGCAGAGCCGCTTCCTGCGTGCAATCGTGCTCGAGCGGCTGCATCGCGATGCCGATGCGGCGCGCGAGCTGCAGGTCGCCCGCCGTATCTCACCGGCCGTCGACAAGACCTACGCCCGCTACGGCATCAAGCCCTGACCGGAGCCGGCCGCCCGTTTGAGCTGCGGGGGTCCCGGCCCGCTCGCGGCCGACCAGTCGACTCGGCTGCGCGGGCATGTCATCCTCCGGAGAGCCCCCAGGACCGGAGCGTGACGATGAGCATCCTTCTCCCCGCCGCCTTCCTCCTCGCCGCCGCCGCTCCGCCCGCCGCGCCTCCCGCAGCCCCGCAGGAGGCGCCCGCCATCGTCGTCACCGGTCAGCGCATCGCCGACAGCGAGGCGAGCCTGCGCGCCTGCCTCGCCCGCCGCTGCCCGCCCAACGAGGATATCGACGCTTCGCTGGGTCACGCCGAGGCCCTGCTGGCGGCCGGCGACTATGAAAAGGCGCGCCGCGCACTTCTCCAGTCGCTCGACCGCAACAAGGACGAGGCGAAGCGCTATCCGGTCGCCGTATCGGATCTGTGGCGCGCCAATGGCCGCGTCGCCGCCCATCTCGGCCTCGATCGCTCCTATTACTTCTCCACCGTCTCGATCTTGCGCGCGCTCAAGGCCGGCCTTCCCAAGGAGGACGTCCGCCAGTTCGGCGCGCGGATGGAGATCGCCGCGATGATGGGCCGGCTGCGCGGGCACGAAGCGGCCCGCCACGCGTATGGCGACATCGCCCGCGATGCCCGCCGCCAGGGCCGCCCCGACATCGCCGCCATGGCCGAATTGCGCTCGATCATGAACCACTACCCGCCGCACGAGCGCCCGCGCCTGGTCCGTGCAATCGCACGCTCGAACGATCCGCAGATGCGCGCCGCCGCTCTCGAGGCCCGTCTCGCCCTCCTCAACCTTGCCAAGGCGGAGGGCAACAAGGAGCAGGTCGCGCTCCTCTCCCGCGAGTTCGCCGGCCTCAAGGCCAACAAACCGATCCTCATCTATTCCCCGCCCTACGACATGATCGAGCACGAGGTCGAATCGCCCACCGACATCTTCCACCACGCCTATCAGTCCGCCCCCGGCGGCATCACCCGGGTGATGGACGTCGCCGCTTTTTCGACCACCAAGCGCGACGCCCCGGGCTTCGACGACATGTGGATAGATGTCGGCTTCTGGGTCACTCCCGAAGGCAAGGTCGGCGACCTGCAGGTGCTGAGGAAGAGCGGCGACACGTTTTGGGCGGCGCCCCTGCTCGCCTCGATCGCCCGGCGCCTCTATACCCCAGGCAACGGTCAGGCGGTCGATTCCTACCGGGTCGAGCGCTACACCTACACCTCCGGCTTCGAGGCCCAGACCGGCACCCACCTCCAGGGCCGCGGTCCCAAGGGGCGCATCGAATATCTGGATATGACGCCGGAGGGGCTTGCTTCCCCCAGCTGAGCCGCCCGAGCCGAAGGACGTGTCGGCCTCTGGCGCTCTCTACGACCCGGGCCCGCCGGGCCAGCTGACCCGCGCGTCGGGGGCGATGCCAAGCTCGGCGGCACGGCCGCCCCGAATCTCGAGCACCGCCGCCACCGGCTCGCCGACCGCAACCGGCGTCAGCGATTCGGGCACCGTGTTGGCGGCGATCCGCGCCACTGTGCCGTCGGCGCGGACGAAGATCATGTCGAGCGGGATCAGGGTGTCCTTCATCCAGAAACTCGCCGGCCGCGGCGGCGAGAAGGGGAAGAGCATTCCCTCGTTCCCGCCCAGCTGCGTCCGGTTCATCAGCCCGTAGGCCTGCTCCTCGTCGGTGCGGGCGAGCTCGACGGTGAACCGGTGTGTCTTGCCGCCGCTGCGGATTTCGAGCGGGGCGAGCGGGAGGCCGGAGACGGGCGACATCATGGGGGCGGCGGCGGGCGCGGGCGCCTGGGCGGCGTTCGGCTGCGGCTCCGCGCGGCAGGCAGCGAGGGCCAGAAGGGCGGCTACGGCAAGCGCACGGCTCACAGCGGCTCGACCTCTACGGCGAGCGGACCCTTGCGGCCTTCGGCGATCCTCGCCCGCAGCACCTGGTCCGGCGCGAGATCGACGAGGCCGCCGCGGCGCACCGTCTCCATGTGAACGAAGATGTCCTGCCCCTCCGCGCCGTCGCGGATGACGAAGCCGTAGCCCTTCAGCCTGTTGAACCATTTGACCCGCACCGGCTCGAAGCCGCCCGCCTCCTCGAGCAGCGCGGAAGGATCGACCCGGTCCGCGCCCCCGGGAGCCGATCCGCCACGCGGCGGCTCCGGAATCACGGCCTGGCTGAGATCGATCGAGAGCACCCTGCGCGCCTGCAGCCCCCGCTCCTGACGGGCGACCAGGCATTCGACGACGGCGCCTTCGGGAAGGCTGCGGCGATCATGCTCCTTCAGCACGCTGAAATGGACGAGGACATCGCCTTCGAGATCGTCGCTGACCAGGAAGCCGAAGCCACGGGTCGCGTCGAACCATTTGAGCGTGCCGGTGACGCGCAGCAGGCCCTCTTCGTCGACCGTGGCGCCTTCGGAGTCCTGCGCGCGCGCATCGGCGGCCTCGTCGGGCGAAGCGCCGTCTTCAGCAAGCAATTCGCGGCGCGACGTCATTAACGGCCGATCCTCAGGTCAGGGCGCACGACTATCATGGCTTTCAACGCTTTGTGAACCGTCTAAGCGCCGGATTCAGCAGCCGTCCGAATCCGGGATTTCGCCGGGCGATGCATTAAGCACAGTGCGCACGATCTCCATAGGGTGTCCCGCGCGCAGCATCGCCGCCGCCGCTTTCTGCCTCCCCTGCCAGTCCGGGGCCTCGGCTGCGAAGGGGCCGAGGCGCCGCCGCTCGGCGAAACGGAGCGCCGCCCGGAGCGCCTGCTCGCCCGCCTCCTCGCGCGCGGGAGCCGCTTCTTCCTCGGCGACCCCCGCCGCCTTGAGCGACGCGGCGACCCGCCGCTCGCCATAGCCGCGGCGGGTGAGCGAGGCGGCCCTCGCCGATGCGAAGGCACGGTCGTCGACGAGGCCGAGCCCCGCGAAACGCTCGGCGAGCGCAGCGGTGTCGGCGGGGCGCTCACCCGCCCAGCCGCGCTCCCGAAGCTTGCGGTCGAGATAATCCCTGAGCTTGGCGCGGGTGGTCGCGTACCGGCCCACATAGAAGAATGCGAGGCGCTCGAGCCCCTCTGAATTGAGCGGCGGGCGGGGGTGGGGGCGGCGTCCGGATCTCACGCGCCATGATTGTGCCACAGTCCGGC
Organism: Allosphingosinicella sp.; assembly: GCA_036386335.1. Classification (GTDB taxonomy): domain Bacteria; phylum Pseudomonadota; class Alphaproteobacteria; order Sphingomonadales; family Sphingomonadaceae; genus Allosphingosinicella. The sequence goes on from DASVVY010000139.1 coordinate 33,767, forward strand.
TTGAATATAAACGCGCTGGCCTCCACGCTGGGTCGGCCCCCTTTGAACGACTGTTGAGGATCCTGGAGAGCTGTGCCCGAGACCGGTGAAGGCCCTCGCCCCGGAAGAGCGACCGGACTCGTGCCGACTGCGACCGACGACGCCTTGATGCGGCGATTCGCCGATTTCGGCACGCTCGGTCAGGCCCTCGATTATGCCGCGCAGGGCGTGCGCGGCCTCAATTTCCACGATCCGCGCGGCACGCTGCTGCGGCCCTACACATTCCGTGAGCTGCGCGAGGAGGCCTTGGCGGCCGCCCGGAGGCTGATCGCTGCGGGAGTGGCGCCGCGCGACCGGATCGCCCTCGTCGCCGAGACCGGACCGGAATTCGCCGCCTTGTTCTTCGGCGCCGTCTATGCCGGCGCCTGGCCGGTGCCGCTGCCGCTCCCGACGTCTTTCGGCGCGCGGGAGAGCTATATCGAGCAACTCGGCTCGCAGCTGCAGAGCGCGGACCCGTCCTGGCTCCTCTACCCGGCCGAGCTCGGCGGCATGGCCGGCGCCGCCGCCGAGGCCGCGGGCGTGCGCGGCATGCCGTGGGAGGATTTCGCCGCTCTCCCCGCCCCCGAGGCTGCGCTGCCGCAGGCGGACCCGAACGACGTCGCCTACCTCCAATATTCGAGCGGCTCGACCCGGTTCCCGCACGGGGTCGCGGTGACCCACCGCGGCCTGCTCAACAACCTCGCCGCTCACAGCCACGGCATGCGCATCCAGGAGGGCGACCGCTGCATCTCCTGGCTGCCCTGGTATCACGATATGGGGCTGGTCGGCTGCCTGCTTTCCCCGGTCGCCAACCAGGTCTCGACCGACTACCTCAAGACCGAGGATTTCGCCCGCCGCCCGCTTGCCTGGCTGGACCTCATCAGCCGTAATAAGGGCACCAGCGTCAGCTATTCCCCCACCTTTGGCTACGACATCTGCGCGCGCCGCGTCTCCAGCCAGACCAATGTCGCCGAGCGCTTCGACCTGTCGCGCTGGCGGATCGCGGGCAACGGCGCGGACATGATCCGCCCCGACGTGATGCAGGCTTTCGTCGACGCGTTCGCCGAAGCCGGGTTCGATGCGCGCAGCTTCCTGCCCAGCTATGGCTTGGCCGAGGCGACGCTCGCCGTGTCGCTGATGCCGCCGGGCGAGGGCATCGTCGTCGAGCTGGTCGAGGAGACGCAGCTCGCCGGCGACGGCAAGACCTACCGCGACCGACCCCAGCGCTACCGCGCGATCGTCAATTGCGGCCGGCCGGTACGCGACATGGAGGTCGCGATCCGCGACGACGACGGTCAGCCGATGGGCGAGCGCCAGATCGGCAAGGTGTTCTGCCGCGGCCCCTCCGTCATGATCGGCTATTTCCGCGACGACGAGGCGACCCGCGCCTGCCTGTCCCCGGAAGCTTGGCTCGACACCGGCGACATGGGCTACATGTCGGACGGCTATCTCTACATCGTCGGCCGCGCCAAGGACATGATCATCATCAACGGCAAGAACCACTGGCCGCAGGACATCGAGTGGGCGGTGGAGCAATTGCCCGGCTTCAAGGCGGGAGACATCGCCGCCTTCTCGATCACCACGGCGGGCGGCGAGGAGACGCCCGCGGTGCTGGTCCAGTGCCGGACCTCGGACGCGGAGGAGCGCGCGCGCCTCCGGGAGACGATCCGCGAGCGGGTGCGGGCGATCACCGGCATCAACTGCGTCGTCGAGCTGGTGCCGCCGCGCACCCTGCCCCGGACCAGCTCCGGCAAGCTCTCCCGCGCCAAGGCCCGCAGCCTTTATTTGACCGGCGAGATCCAGCCCTACGACATCGCCGCGTAGCCAGAGCGGAGCGGGACGATTGCGCAGCAATCTCCGAGCAGCGCGAAGAGAGCGGAGCGGCCGGCCAGCCTGCGCGAAGCGCCAGGACTGACGTCACGGGCTTCACTCCCGTGACCGGCCGATGGTCCACTCGGCGACTGCCCCGCGCCTCGCCACTCGCCCCCTTGCGCCGCGTCGTGGCGCCGTCTAATCGGGCGGGACCGGCGTAGGAGTGTAGCTCAGCTGGTAGAGCATCGGTCTCCAAAACCGAGGGCCGTGGGTTCGAGTCCCTCCACTCCTGCCAATCCTTCCGTCGTCTCTCCCCCTTTCGCCACCGCTCCGCCGGGGCTGTACGCGGCGGGGCGGATCGCCTAGGGGAGAGCGGGGCTCGACGCGGGGCGCGTTATCGCCTAGGCGTCGCCGTCGCGGCGCCGCACTGGCGGCCGGGGCCGGCGCGCCCCATATCCGGAATATTCGACGACAAGGAGCCCGCCCCGCCGGCCGCACCTGGAGACGAACCCGGAAAAAGGCGGCGCGGGACGAGAGACGAAGAGAAGAGAGCGAGACGAGACGTGGCACGCATGAATCCGGGCAAGTTCCTGAACGAGGTCAAGGTCGAGACCGCCAAGGTCGTCTGGCCGACCCGCAAGGAGACGATCACCACCGCGATCATGGTGCTGATCATGACCACGATCCTCGCGATCATCTTCTTCGGCATCGATTCCGCCTTCAACCTGATCGTCAAGTCGCTGCTCGATCTGGTCGCCTGAGGCGCGGGGACGGTATATGGCTACGAGCGCAGCCGCTTCGGCACCCACCAGAGCATCATCGAGAGACGCGGAGAAAAGGACCGACATGTCCCGCTGGTACATCATCCACGCTTATTCGGGCTTCGAGAACAAGGTCCGCGACGCGATCCAGTCCGAAGCCCACCGCCTCGGCCTCGACCAGCTCGTCGAGGCGGTCGAGGTCCCGACCGAGAAGGTGACCGAGGTCCGCCGCGGCAAAAAGGTGACCAGCGACCGCAAATTCTTCCCCGGCTACGTGCTCGCCAAGCTCAGCATGAACGACGACGTCTACCACCTCGTCAAGAACACGCCCAAGGTGACCGGCTTCCTCGGCTCGTCAGGCAAGCCGCAGCCGATCAGCGACGCCGAGGCCGCCCGCATCCTCAACACCAAGGACGAAGCGGCCGCCGCCGCGCCGAAGACCAAGATCAGCGTCGACTACGAGATCGGCGACCAGGTCAAGGTGCTCGACGGGCCGTTCGCCAGCTTCAACGGCCTCGTCGAGGAGCTCGACTTCGACCGCGGGCGTGTGAAGGTCGGGGTGAGCATCTTCGGCCGCGCGACGCCGGTGGAGCTCGAGTTCGAGCAGGTGGAACGGGTGAAATAGATCGTCTCGAACTGCTACTTCCAGCCGGGAGGGCCGGGGCGGCGACGCTCCGGCCTTTTTTGCCCCGGCGGCCACGGCTTGAAGCCGCCACTCCGGCGGGCGGCGAGCCTCAGCCGGGGCTCAGCAAAGGCCTATCTCGACCCACTTGCCGTTCCAGCATTTGTGGCGGGTATGGGCCTCGCAGACGGTGGCCCCATCGGAATATTTCTTGTCGTTCCAGTAGCAGGGTTCGTGGCCTGCCCCGGTGACCTGCGCCTCAGCCCCGGCCTGGATCTCTTGGATCCTGGGGGAGTTCCTGAGCGAAGCGTCCTGAGGCTCGACATGATCGTCAGTGTCCATGGCCTTGCTCCTTCCGTAGATCGCCACCGCTAGGCCGCCTCGCGCCCGCGGGCAACTTCTGGGGGCGCACCGCCAATCTCACGGCGGCCGCGTCGGTACTTCGGCGGGGGCCCGATCAGGTGAAGAAGGGCCGGGCAAAAGCGCCCGGCCTTTTTCGTTCGCGCGGAGGGCGCGGAGGAAGAGGAGGACGCGGAGGACGCGGAGGCAGTCACGACAAGTGACCCCGCAGGAGACAGTCTTCACCTGTCGGAGCCAAGCTGGGTGAGACTCCGGGCCGGTGTGAGGCCGTGCCGGTGGAGAGGTGGACTCCGGAGCGGCGGACGGGCTGGAGCGGATGGGTCCGGTCTTTTTCGTTCGCTCTTCGGCGCGGAGCGGGCGGTCCTTGAAGGTGACCGACCGAGGAGCAGAACTCGAGAGGTGGCCCCGAACGCAATCCAGAGCCGTCTCGACGGGCTAGGTTGCCGCTGGGGAGCTGGACCTCCGATCATCGCGGGCTGAACGATGCCAAGATCACTGGCCGCGAACCAATTGTTTCCCAATGGAACACAGTCGATTACTGCCACCGGTTTTATTGACACGAGCTTGAGCACATCAGTGTTCGATCCTCGAACTTGGGATTCTTTTAATTTGAGGGACTCGGAAATGAACGCAGTGAATAAGCAAAACGAGTATCTTCAAAGAAACAAGAGAGGGTCGTTAGATATTGATATAGATGCTGACTAGGCGCCTGTTGTACGACGACAACTCAGGAAGCGACTATGACAATGAGAACATTCCGGGTATCTATCATCCTCGTGGTGCTTGTTGGGTGCGGCGCGCATCCGAACCTTAGCGGGCGCTCTCGGGTGTCGCATCCGGAGCGCATAAGAATTCAAGCCGCGTTCTTGCGCGATACTGGCGTGAACTGTGAGCTTGAGCGCTACCGATTCGGTGTCCGCTACCCGCGGGGCAGCATCTTCATCCAAAACATAAACAAGGCGGACCATGTGCCTTCGACAAACTATCTTATCACCTGCGGTCCGTCGGTCTACACCTTGGAAGTTCCCGATGATCCGAATTATCGGCCATTCCGAATGAGGTGCCTGAACGGAAGTAAGGCATATCGTACCGGTTGCTCCTGGTTTCATTAGACAGAGGCGCTTGATGTCCCTAGCCGGTAGATCGCGAACCTTACCGGGAGGAACGAGCGCAGGATTTCTGGCTGCCGTGCTGATCCTGTCAGCATGCAGCGCTGGTCCGCCGCTCGATCCGCATCAACGTGCTATGCCTGACGCCGAACGCATGAAAATCGCTTCAAGCTTTCTACGAGAAACCGGAAGGAATTGTCCGGTAAAGCGATATCGCGTTGAAGGGCGCGATTCCGACGGCAGCATCTTCGTAAAGCAGCTCAACAAGACCGATTATGCTCCGTCGACCAACTACCTCGTGACCTGTCGCTCGTCCGTTTACACGCTCGAAGTACCAGATGACGCCAAGTACCGCCCATACCTGATGCGGTGCCGCAACGGGAAACAAGCCTATCGTCGAGGTTGCTCGTGGTTCCATTAGCCGAACTGGAGAGCGCATGGCAACGCTGGCACTGACGGTACTTCTTCTTGCGATGTGAACATGTCCTTGAGGAGAGCTGGATTTACCAGCGCTATCGCGCGCTCGGCCTGCGATCCTGCCCGGGCGCAGGGGAAGGAGGGGCCAGCCCCACCCGGTGCGGGCGCAGCGGCGGCAAGTCCCAGGATGAGTGATTAGTTCCGCCGGCTCAGGCTAAATGAGGCTGTTTCGTGCGCCAACATTCGCGCCGCAGGGGCCGAGCCGGCGAGGCGGGCCGCACGCATCCGCCGCGGCACCCTCGCGCGCAGCTTCTCGAAGCGGCAACGGGAGGATGTCGACCTCGCGGGATAAGCGGCTGAATACATGCTCGTAACGGATGCGAATTGATCCTCCCCCCGGTGTCGGCGAGCCTTTGATCGTTGCGCCCGCTGTGCTAGAGGAAGCCGGCGTGAGGCGCTGCGGTTCGATGGCGTCCGCTCATGGGTTCGGGGGAATTCAGATGAAAAATCTACGTGCCTTGTTGGCAGTCGGTGTTGCGTTTTCCGTCGCGGCGGGCGGTCCCGCTCTTGCCAAGCCCAAGCTGGCGAAGGCGTCGAGCGGGCAGCGCCTGCAGGAGCAGACGATGAACGACGTGCCGCGTTGCGCACGCAAGCTCGGCACCATCTCGATCGTCGACGGCGACGATGCGAGCCCGTGGACGCAATGGTCGCTGGCGCCGCCGTCCAAGCTCCTCAAGGTGATGGTCCAGCGCTCCGGCTGCTTCAACCTGGTCGATCGCGGCGCGGGCCTCAGCGCGGCTGAGAAGGAACGCGCGATCGGCGGCAATCTCGGCCTGCAGCGCGGCTCGAACGTCGGCGTCGGCCAGATCAAGGCGGCCGATTACGTGCTCGTCGCCGAGATCCAGGGCGCCAATTCCAACGTCAGCGGCAATGCGGCGGGCGCCGCTGCCGGCGCCGTCATCGGTGGCCCGATCGGCGGCATCCTCGGCGGCATCCGCTCCAAGAAGATGGAGGCGAACACCGTCCTCTCCGTCACCAACGTCCGCACCACCGAGACGATCGCGACCGAGGACGGCTATGCCGCCAAGAACGACATCAGCTGGGCGGCCGGCGGCGGCGGCTTCTTCGGCAGCGGCGGCATCGGCGTGGTCGGCGGCGGCTATTCCAACACCGACATCGGCCGCATCGTCACCCTCTCCTTCATCCAGGCCTATGCCAAGCTGGTGAACGGCCTCGGCCTCGTCCAGCCGGGCGGCGCGGGGACGGCCGAAGCGGCGCCGCTCAAGACGTTCACCGTCCAGGCGCCGTCGCAGCTGCGCAAGGTGGCGGCGGCGACAGGGCAGGCGATCCGCACGCTTCCGCCGGGCGCGATCGTCTACCCGACCGGCAACAAGGACGGCCTGTGGTGGGAGGTCGCCGACGAGAACGACAATGTCGGCTGGGTGCTGAACACGAAGCTCGCGCCGACGCCCTGACGGGCGCCGGTCGCGGCTTCACTCCACCGCGATCATCACGATCGACTTGGCCGGCAGCGTGGCGCGCAGCGTGCCGCCGGAGAGGCGCACGCCCGCGAAGGGCTGCGGCGCCACCGCCGGTGCGCGGCCGAAGTCGTTCATCGCGTCCATTCTCGGCCCGGTGAGGATCGTCGCCGTAGCCCGCCTCCCGGGCAATTGGGCGGACACGGGAGCGGCGCGGTTCGGATCGACGTTGACGAGCGCGAGGTAGAGCTTGCCGTCCTTGCCGCGCGCGGCGGCGGCGCTGACCGCGGGGAGGGTGATTTCGCCGCTGCCGTAGGTGGGCGAGTCCACCTCGACCGGGACCGCCGTCGCGTCCTGGAAGGGCACGTACATCCGGAAGGCGTGGTAGGTCGGGGTCAGGACCATCTCGCCCTCGCGGGTCAGGATCATCGCCTGGAGGACGTTCACCATCTGCGCGATGTTCGCCAGCCGCACCCGCTCGGCATGCCTGGCGAAGATGTTGATTGTGAGCGCCGCGACCATCGCGTCCCGCAGCGTATTCTCCTGCTGCAGGAATCCGGGATTGGTCCCCGGCGTCGGGTCGTACCAGGTTCCCCACTCGTCGACCGCGAGGATGACCTTCTTCTCCTGATCGTATTTGTCCATGATCGCGGAGTGGCGGGCGATATAGTCGTCGAGCTTCACGGCCTTGGCGAGGGTGGTCGCCCACTCCGTCTCGTCGAAGCCGGTCGCCGGCCCCTTCTTCGTCCAGTCGCCCGGCAGGGTGTAGTAGTGGAGCCCGACGCCGTCGATCAGCTTGCCGGCGTCGCGCATCATCACCTCGGTCCAGTGATAATCATCGCCCGAGGCGCCGCTCGCGATCTTCAGCGTCGAGGTGCCGGCAGGCACCTTGACGAAAGTGGCGTAGCGGCGGGTGACGTCGGCGGCATATTCGGCGCGCATGTTGCCGCCGCAGCCCCACAGCTCGTTGCCGAGGCCGAAGACCGGCAGCTTCCAGGGCGCCGCGCGGCCGTTGCGCTTGCGCTCGTCGGCGAGGCTGCCGGCCGGCGATGTCATATATTCGACCCACTCCGCCATCTCGCGCGGAGTCCCTCCCCCCACATTGCCGGAGACATAGGCTTCGGCTCCGATCAGTTCGGCGAAGTCCATGAATTCGTGCGTGCCGAAGCTGTTGGGCTCCGTGACGCCGCCCCAGTGGGTGTTGATCTTGATGGGGCGCTTGCCCCGAGGACCGATGCCTTCGCGCCATACATATTCGTCGGCGAAGCAGCCGCCGGGCCAGCGCACCAGCGGCACCTTGAGGTCGCGCAGCGCCTGCACGACGTCGTTGCGATAGCCGTTGGTGTTGGGGATCGGGCTCTCCGCGCCCACCCAGATGCCGCCGTAGATGCCGGTGCCGAGATGCTCGGCAAACTGGCCGAAGATGCGCCGATCGATCTTCGCGCCCGGTCTCTCGGCGGCGATGCGGATCGTCACCCGCGGAGCATCGGCGGCCGCCGCCGCGTTGGAGGCGAGGAGGAGGGCGGCGGCTGCGACTGCGCCGAAAAGCTTCATGCGGGGCTCCTTCGATCGTCCGGTGCCGGGGGCTATAGGCCCAGTGCGCCGCGCGTGGGAACCGGCAAGCGCGTCAGCGCGTGCAGGTCAGGAGCAGGTGAGTGGCGCTCCGCCAGCCGACGTCCTGCGTTCCCGGCCCCACGTCGAAGGCGAGATCGGCGTCGACCGGCGGCGGGCCCTGCAGCCGGAGGCGGAGGGTGCGGTGCTCGCGGGCGGCGCCGGTCAGCGGCGGCAGCGCGCCCACGTCCACGTCGGACGTGGCGGAGACGGCGGCCAGGCGAGCCGGCATGGCGGCCTCGTTGACCACCTCCAGAGAGACCTCGATCGGTTCTCCGCAGGGGCGGGGCGGGGGGAGGGGCCCGGCCCGCGCGACCGAGACCCGCGCCTCCGGGTTGATCGTGACGACGAGGGTCGCGCCTTCGGGCCCGTGATGGTGCGGCGAGGCGAGGAGGAGGGCGGCGGCGAGGATCACGCCGGGCACTCGGCGCGAATCCGGCGGAAGACCGCCCGTGCGTGCGCATAGGCGCGGGCGGCGGCTGGGCGCTCGGCCTCCGCGATGCGGGGGAGCTGGGTCTTCTCGAGCCGGTCGAGGCTGGCGAGGCACCAGTCGGGGCTCGCGCGCGGGCCGCGCACCGGCTCGCCGCGGACCAGCACGAACACCGGCTGGGTGTGAAGCGCGGGGAGGATGCGCAGCGCCACCCAGCAGCTCCGCCGCACGTCGAGTCGGTGGGCGATGCGCTGCTCGCTGCCGTCGGCGCGGATCGGGAAGGTCGCGGCGACCGCGCCGTCGACGATGAGCTCGGCGTCGACCGTGCGGGTGCCGGCCTTGCGCGCGCGCTCGAGGTGCCAGCGCGGCTCCTGCCAGGAGGGGCGGTCGGCGAGGCCGGCGAGGTAGGCGGGCGGCTCCGGCGCGAGCAAAGCGGCGACGGTGGCGGAGATCTCGACCGTGCCGGGGCGGGCGAGGGCGGCCTCTTCGCCCGGGCCAGCGCCGGCGACCTTGAGGTCGAAGGCGTGGGCGCGGCCGTCGCCCATGGCGACGCGGCCGGCGCGCAGGCCCTCCACCCAGGCGTCGTAGCCGGCGTCGCCCCGCGGCGGATCGCTGAGGGAGACGTAGGTGCGGGCCACCCCCACCCTGTCGTCGCTCATGCACGGCCAGTCGGTCTCGCCGACGAAGGCGGTGCGGAACCCGCAGTTTAGGGCGTGGTACCAGAGCGTGAGCTCGGCGGCAGGGATGGTGTCGCCGCCGGCGAGGAAGTCGACCGCGCCGTGGGCGACGTCGACCAGATATTCGTTGGCGCCGATCGAGTTGAAGGACGGCACGACCCGAGAGGGGATCCGGTCGTCGAGGTCGGCGAGCCCGAGCCCGCAATGGGCGAAGCCGGTGACCGCCCCCTGCGCCTTCGCCCATTGCAGGATCGGCAGCGACCAGGACGGCCAGTCCGGCGGGCCCTTGGTGCCCGGATAGAATTGGTCGCGCAGCCGCAGCAGGATGAGGTGCCCCGTCATGCTGCTCGGGAAGCCGGAGACCTCGACATCGTAGCGGATGAGGGAATCGGCGTCTGTCGGGGTGGGCCGCGGTTTCAGCGTCTGCCCGTGCGCCGCCTGCAGATCGGGAGCCTCCAGCGCGGCGGCCGGGCTGGCGGTGTGGCCGGTGAAATGCCGCTTCTGGACGTGGTAGCCCGGCCCCCAGGTGAGGACGTCGCCGACCCACAGCCCTTCGCCGCGCACGTGCCGGATCATCGTCTCCGGCGCGACCCCGACGGTCGGCTCGTTATAGTGGCGGCAGCCGGCGGCGTGGATGTGGACGTCGCCCGAATACCAGCCGCGCGCCGCCGGATCGACCCAGCGGCGCAGGCGCACCGGCGGGGGCGGGGCCGCGCCGCGGCCGACCTCGAAGGCGACCGCCTCTTCGAGATATTCCGGCCCCCGCTCGGCCGAGAGGGTGTAGCGGCCGTCGGGCAGGCGCACGGTCTCGCCGTCGGCGCGGTAGACCTGGTCCTGGAAATACATGTCGGGGGCGAGGCGCCCCTGCTTGCTCGGATAGACGCGGCCCTCGGCGTCGCGGACCGTGACCGCTGCGATCGTGCCGCGGCCGTCCTCGCCGATCAGGCGCAGCGGCACGTCCCGCGCCGGGGCGACCATCGCCTCGAGCCGCACCATCCGCGCTGGCGCCCAGACGTAGCCGCCGTGGGGCGAGCTCGCCGCCATCAGCCCCGTCTCGTGTCGCCCGGGCGAGAAGCCGGTGAGCTGCACCAGCCGGTATTCGACCGCCAGGCCGGAGAGCATCGGCACGAGCGGGGACTCGTCGTAGGACTGGACGTCGAGCCGCGCGCGGGCGACGGTGTCGCGCATCAGCGCCGGCGTCTGCGCCCCCTGCGGCTCGTGCGTGGGGCGCGGCGCGGAATCGGCCTCGACCTGCCCGAGCACCGGCGTGTCGAGCGAATAGGCCATCGGATCGGTCAGACCCTGCGGATTGACGACGCGGACGAGGAAGCTGCGCCAGCCCTGCTCGATCAGTCGCGCCTCGGCGCCGCCGCGCTCGGGCCAGGCATAGCCGCCGCTGCCGAGGCGCAGGTGGAGGAGGGTGAAGGGCTCCAGCGCCCTCTGCGCCCCCACCACGTCGCCGCGCGCCTGCAGGTCCTTGAGCCGGGCGAGGGTGGCGGCGGGGAGGGGCTCCCCCAGCCGCCGCCGCGCCTCGAGGATGCGGACGAGGGCGGCGAAGAAGGGCTGGGCCGGCGCCTCCTCATAGTCGCGGGCCCAGAGCCGGGCGGGCAGCGCCGCCCACAGCAGAGGGGCGCCCAGAAGCGTCCGCCGTCCGATCATTCCCCGCTCCCGCCCGCTGCCATGGAAAATCCCAATAGCAACGGACGGTCGCTTGTGCACCGGGGCAGCGTCAGGCGGCGACGGCGAGCGGCTCCGGCTCCAGGTCCAGCTCCTCGATGGGCTCCGGCGCGGCCTCGACCGCGGCCGCGGCCGGCGCGGCGGCGGCGGGCTCTTCCACCGCGGCGATGCGCGGGTTGGGGGCGAGCAGCCGCGAGATCAGCACCACCACCCCCGCCGCCGCATAGCCGCCGAGCACCGCCACCGGGTTGACGAACAGCAGCACGCCGAGCGCGGCACGAAGATATTGCGGGTTGAACCCGAAATCCTCGCCGAGCGCGGCGCAGATGCCGAGGAAGGTGTCGTCCCGGGCGATGAGAGAAGGCTGAGAGGCTTGCATCGTCTACTCCTTTGGCGAAGCGGGCCAGTCGGCCCCCCTTGATGCAGCCTCCTCAGCACGAGCCGTGCCAGATCATGGAAGTCTAGCCTTCGCAGCGACTTAGGCGAACAGTGCCTGCGGTCCCCGCCGCCGCGCGGGGAAGAAATGACCAAATGTTGGGAAAACCTGCCGTCCAATTCGCCGCCCCCGCACACCCAGAAGCGGCGGCGCGTGACGATCATTTGTTGCTCTGCCACCCCCAATCCCATGTGAGAACGCGTCGCGCGCGAATCGGCTATCGGCCCCAAATCCCCGAAAGGACGAGGCTGTGATGCGTTACTATTTCCACCTGCGCGAGGGCGACGGCTACGTCGCCGACGAGGAGGGCCTGGACCTTCCCGGGCCGGAGGCCGCGCTGGCCGCCGCCCGCCGCGGCGCCCGCTCGCTCATCGCCAGCGAGGCGCTGCTCGGCAAGCTGCCGCTCGCCGCCGCGATCGAGGTGGAGGACGAGCACGGCGTCATCCTCTTCGACCTGCCGTTCCGCGATGCCGTGGTGATGGACGGCTGAGCGGCCCCGCTCACCCCGTCCGGCGGTCCCGCACGATCTTCACCGCATCCTCGAACTGCAGGCTGTGGACCACCCGGCCGCCGGAATCCTCCACGTCGATCTGCTGGTCGAACAGGATCTGCCCGTTGCGGGCGGCGTCGCTGATGATCGAGCGCGCGTCGCGCAGCGCCGCCGCCGCCACGGCGGACAGCGACGGCAGCTCCCGCCCTTCCGGATCGAGCAGGATGTCGGTGCCGTCGCGAAGATGGAAATAGTAGAGAGCCATTGTCGCCGCTCGCGCATCTGGGGCGGGAGCGCGTGAAGTCTCTCAGCCATCGAGGCCCGTGGCCGTGCTCGATGATCGCGCGACGCTACGCCCAAGGCGGCAATAAATCCATGTTTCATTTCGATTTCGATCATATGATAGGAAACCGCACGAAAACCTGTGATAGAGAGCAGCTACCGACGGAACGCTTATCGGGCTCCGGCGGCTGAGAGATGCTTCGTGCTCCCGCCCCTTTCGCTGCGGGAGACGTTACGTGAGTGCCGCCGACAATCCTCTGGACCTGCTGTTGCGCAAGCTCGAGCAGCACGCCCGCCTCGGAGAGGAGGATCGGCAGGCGGTTCTCGCTCTCCCGTACCAGCTCAAGACGCTCGAACCCTCCACCTACACGGTGCGGGAGGGCGATCCGCCGGAGCGCTGCGGCGTGCTGGTCAGCGGCTTCGCCTACCGCCAGAAGATCACCGGCGACGGCCTGCGGCAGATCATCGCGATCCACATTCCCGGCGATCCCATGGATTTCCAGAACCTGTTCCTCAACGTCGCCGATCACAATGTGCAGATGCTGACCCGCGGCGACGTCGCCTTCGTCGGCCGCCGCGACATCCAGGACCTCGCCCGGTCCCGAGCGGCGATTGCCCACGCGATCCTCGTCAACATCCTCGTCGACGCCTCGGTGTTCCGGGAGTGGGTGCTGAACGTCGGCCGGCGCGATTCGCGCAGCCGCCTCGCCCACGTCCTTTGCGAATTCGCGATCCGGCTCGAGGCCCAGGGGCTGACGAAGGATTATGGCTACGAGCTGCCGATGACGCAGGAGCAGCTCGCCGACGCGCTCGGCCTCACGCCGGTCCACGTCAACCGCACGCTGAAGGTGCTCGAGGCGGAGGGGCTGATCGTGCGCAACAAGCGCAGCATCAGCTTCCCCGACTGGGAGCGGATGCGCGAGGCCGGCGACTTCAACGAGCGCTACCTCCACCTCGAGCCTCAGGTCTAGCCGGACCCGCGCGCACGCTGCGCGTCGAACCGGTTTACCTGTGTAAGTGCCGGATTCCTCCCGCTTTGCTACCGAGGCGCGGAAGGGAGTTCGACGTGGCGAGCGACGGGGACCGCAGCTATCATATGCAGAGGGTAAGGGCGGAGCTCGACAGCGCCTACCGCTCCGACCGGGAGGACGCCGCCCAGGCGCATATGCGCCTCGCCGCGCTCCACATGGAGCGGCTGCGCCAGCTCGACACCGGCTCCGACGGCTCCTCGTTCGCGGGCTGACAGGGCCCTACGCCGCCGCGTAATCGAAGTCCCCTGCCATTGGCCTCGCCGCCGCTAGTCAGCTTAGAATCGCCGCCAACAGGCCCTCACTCGCGACGTGCGTCTTTTGCTGGGTTGGTGCGTTCTAACATAGATCAGATAGGGCGAGGTGCGTGACCAATCCGTGGACGATGAAGATGGAGCAGTTCACGTCCTTCACGGACGAGCAGCGCGCGCGCCTCCATACCCTCTTCCACGCCCGCCAGCGCGATTATGCCGCGGGCGAGGACATATTGACGGAGGACGAGGCGATCGACGAATGCCACGTCATCGTCACCGGGCTTGCCGCGCGCTACAAGCTGCTGCCGGAGGGCGAGCGCCAGATCATGGCCTTCCTCGTCCCGGGCGACCTGTGCGACGCCGAGGTCTTCATCCTCGACAAGATGGACCACAGCATCGTGGCGCTGACCCCGACCCGGTGCGCCATCATCGGCGCGGACAAGATGAAGGAGCTGCTGCGCGAGATTTCGGCGATGTCGGAGGCTTTGTGGTGGGGCACGATGACCGACCTCGCCGTGCTCCGCGAGCGGGTGGTCGACGTCGGCCGGCGCGACGCGATGGAGCGGATCGCCCACCTCATCTACGAAATGCTGGTCCGCTACCGGATCATCGGCGCGACCGACGACGAGACCATGCCCTGGCCGATCACCCAGGAGGATCTGGCGGACGCGACCGGCCTCACGCCCGTCCACGTCAACCGGACGCTGCGGCAGTTGCGCGAGCAGGGCGTCATCGAATTCAACCGGCGCGAGCTCAAGGTGCTCGATCCGGCGCGGCTGCGGGAAGTGGGCTCGTTCAACCCAAACTACCTTCACCTACAGCGGACCGAGGAGCGCAACGGCCACGTCGCCGAGCGCGCGGGCGACCTCGTCTAGGCGGCTCCCGGGGTTTCGGCGCGGTGGCTCGCTACTTCTTCCAGCTCTACGACCGCACGGGATGGTCCGAGGACAAGGAAGGGCGCGAGCTCGCCGATCTGGCGGCCGCCCGGCGGCAGGCGCTGAAGGGCGCTCGCTCGATCATGGGCGCCGACGTTCTCCGCGGCGAGATCGACCTCACCGCCCGCATCGACGTCTGGGACTCGGACGGGCGGGTTGTGCTGAACCTTCCCTTCGCCGACGCGGTCCAGCTGCTGATGCCGGACGGCGGCCGTGTGGTCCGGTCCGGCTTGTCCTGCCGGGTGGCACCCGCGCCGAAGGAGGAGTAGCAGCGCCGCCTCATGCCCCGTTTCTACTTCCACGTGTGCAACGGCGACGGCTTCACGCCGGACGAGGAGGGGTCAGAGCTCCCCGACGCGGAAACCGCTCGTGCCGAGGCCGTGAGGAGCGCCCGCTCGCTGATGAGCGACGAGCTGCGCGACGGTTTCCTCAACCTCTCCTCCTTCATCGAGGTGGAAGCCGAGGGCGAGCACCTGTTCACGGTGACCTTCGAGGAGGCGGTGAAGATCGCCCGCTAGGTGTGTCGCGGCACAGCCGCCGGACAACCTATGTTGGCGGCTGCCGTCCTAACACCCAATCTAGGATAGATTTTCCCGCCGCCGGACGTGCTATGGTTTCTCCATCGCCGGGCATCTCAAGGCAAATCGGCGACTGCGAGACCGCGCGTGCTCCCGCCATCGTGGGAGCGCCGCCATGTACGCCACACATCTCAACCCCCTCGCCGCCATGTTGCCCAAGCTCGAGAAGTGGGTGCCGCTCTCCAAGGCGGACCGCGGCGCGATCGTCGCACTGCCGTACAGGATGCGCAGCTTCGGTCCGACCCAATATGCCGTTCGCGAGGGCGAGAAGACCGAATATAGCTGCCTCCTCCTCTCCGGCTTCGCCTTCCGCTCGAAGATCGTCGGCGACGGCGGCCGCCAGATCTGCGCGATCCACATGCGCGGGGACATGGTGGATCTCCAGAATTCGGTCCTCGGGGTCGCCGATCACAGCGTTCAGGCGCTGACCGCGATCGAAGTGGCGATGATCCCGCGCGAGGCGATCGTCGCCCTCGCCGCCGAGCGTCCCGCCGTCGCACTCGCCATGTGGCACGACACGCTCGTCGACGGGTCGGTGCAGCGCGAATGGACCGCGAATGTCGGCCGCCGCGACGCCCGCACGCGCCTCGCCCACCTCCTTTGCGAATTCGCGCTTCGGCTCGAAGCGGCCGGGCTGGGCACGCTGTGCGACTACGAACTCCCGATGACGCAGGAGCAGCTCGCCGACTGCGTCGGCCTCACCCCGGTCCACGTCAACCGCACCTTGAAGGCGCTCGAAGCGGACGAGCTGATCACCCGCTCGGTGCGCTCGGTGCGGATCGACAATTGGGAGAAGCTGGCGCGGACGGGCGATTTCAACACCACCTACCTCCACACCGACCTCGAGGGCCGCTCGACCGACCCGATGGTGCCGCTGCGCGTCAGGGCCTGAGGGGCGGCGGCGCCGGCGGCGCCGCAACTTTCCCGGGGTCCAGCCATTTTCGCTGCGTGACGGGGAGGTGAGGGCATGGCCGACTTCGCAGCGTTGTTTTCCGATCCCGGCGCCTGGGCGGCGCTGGTCGCGCTGGTGGTGATGGAGGTGGTGCTCGGCATCGACAACCTCATCTTCATCTCGATCCTCTCCAACAAGCTTCCGGAGGAGCAGCGCCGGAAGGCCCGCCGCGTCGGCATCGGCCTCGCGCTGGTCATGCGGCTGCTGCTGCTGTCGATGATCGCGTGGATCGTCGGCCTCACCGCCCCGGTCTTCGATCTCGGCATCGCCGGCCCGCGCGGAACGCATGGCGAGCCGGCGTTCGAGACGGTCTTCTCCTGGCGCGACATGATCCTGATCGCAGGCGGCCTGTTCCTGATCTGGAAGGCGACCAAGGAAATCCACCACGCGATGGACCCGGTGCCGAGCGAGGACGTGCTCGACAAGAAGAAGGTAGCCGCGCTGAATTTCGGGGCGGCGATCTTCCAGATCATCCTCCTCGACATGGTCTTCTCGATCGATTCGATCCTGACGGCGGTGGGGATGACCGACAATCTCGCCGTCATGATCATCGCCGTGATCGCGGCCGTGCTAACGATGCTGCTCGCCGCCGATCCGCTCGCCAATTTCATCGGCCGCAACCCGACCGTGGTGATGCTCGCGCTCGGCTTCCTGCTGATGATCGGCGCGGTGCTGATCGCCGACGGCTTCGGCGTCCACGTGCCGAAGGGCTATATCTACGCCGCCATGGCCTTCTCGACCTTCGTCGAGCTGCTCAACATCCTCTCCCGCCGCGCCGCGGCCCGGAAAGCAGCGAAGCCCGACGGCTGACGCCGATGGCGGGGATGCGGCGGGGCCGCGCTTGGTCTAGACAGGCGCCCACGGCCAAGGGGCGGCCGGCCCTCCAGGCCTATGCCGAAGGCAAGTCGCTCACCGAAGCCGCGCACGAGGCCGGCTTCTCCGACTCCGCCCATTTCAGCCGTACCTTCGGCCTCCCCGCGACGACGCCGACCCGCATCGCGCCCTGAGCGGAGCCGCGGCGGCCGCGCCCGGCTTCACCCTTTCTTTGTCAATTCCTGCGACAGGGGCGGCACTGTCGCCAGAGTTTACACTGCCGGAGTCGCGCCGCCTTGGTCAGGCTGTTCAAGCATTATGTCGCGCACACCGTGCTGCTGCTCGGCCTCGCCGACTTCGCGCTGCTCATGCTGGCGGGAGAGGCGGGGTGGATGCTGCGGCTCTGGCAGATCGGCGCGCACATCGATCCCGATCCCTCCCGCCTCCCCCACCTCGTCACCTTCGCGGTGACGCTGCTGCTCGCGATGGTCGGCGTCGGCGTCTACGGGGTGGACGCGCTGCGCTCGATGCGGATCGCGACGGCGCGGCTGGTGGTCGCCGTGTCGCTCGGCGTGCTCCTCCTGTCGGTGATCTTCTTCCTGCTGCCGGCGGTCACCTTCTGGCGGTCGAACCTGCTCTACGCGATGCTGATCGCGCTCGCGGCTCTGTTCCTGCTGCGGCTGGTACTCGGCCGAGCGCTCGGCGGCGAGGGCTTCAAGCGCCGCATCCTCGTCCTCGGCGCCGGTCCCCGCGCCGCCCGGCTCGCCGAGCTGGCGAAGCGCGAGGGCGCGGGCTTCATCATCGCCGGCTATGTCGCGATGAACGACGGGCCGGTCGCCGTCCCCGCGTCGGTCAACCGCGACGACATCGCCAATCTCACCGCCCATGTCGTCCGGCTGGGGGTGAGCGAGGTGGTGCTGGCGCTGGAGGAGCGGCGCAATTCGCTGCCGCTCGCCGATCTGCTGCGGATCAAGACCACCGGCGTCCACGTCAACGAAATCTCCTCCTTCCTCGAGCGGGAGACGGGGCGGGTCGATCTCGACAGCCTCAATCCGTCATGGCTGATTTTCTCCGACGGCTTTTCGGCCGGGCGCCGGATCTCGGCCGGCGGCAAGAGGCTGTTCGACGTGGTGGTCTCCGGGTTGATCCTGGTCCTGTTCGCGCCCCTCATCCTGCTCGTCGCCTTGCTGGTGAAGCTGGAGAGCGAGGGTCCGGCCTTCTTCCGCCAGCGGCGGGTGGGGCTGTACGGGCAGAGCTTCGACATCGTGAAGCTGCGCTCGATGCGACAGGACGCCGAAGTCGGCGGCCAAGCGGTGTGGGCGCAGAAGGACGATCCGCGGGTGACGCGCCTCGGCCGGATCATCCGCAAGCTGCGCATCGACGAGCTGCCGCAGGCCTGGACGGTGCTGAAGGGCCAGATGAGCCTCGTCGGGCCGCGGCCGGAGCGGCCGCAATTCGTCTCCGATCTGGAGGCGCGGCTGCCCTTCTACGCCGAGCGGCACGTGGTGAAGCCCGGCATCACCGGCTGGGCGCAGATCAACTATCCCTACGGCGCCTCGATCGAGGACGCCCGGCAGAAGCTCGAATACGATCTCTATTACGCCAAGAACTACACCCCCTTCCTGGATCTCCTGATCCTCCTCCAGACCGTGCGCGTGGTGCTCTGGCCGGAAGGGGCGCGGTGATGGCGGGGCTGGTCGGCTTCTGGAGCCACGCGCTCGCCGCCGTGCTCTACGGCGCGCTGGCGCTGTGGCAGCTGCGGCACTGGAACCGCGATCCCCGCAACCGCCCCCTCGCGGCCGCCTTTGCGGTCACCTCGCTGTGGGCCATGTTTGTTGCCTTGCTCGGCCCCTACAGCGCAGCGGCCGGGATAGCGGAGAGCGGGCGCAATTTCGCCTTTTTGGCCTTCATGTACGGGATCGTCCGCGGTGCCGCCGACGACCATCGCCAGCGGGCGCTACAAGCCGTCTACACCGCTGTCGCCGCCGTTATCGGGCTCCAGCTCACCATCGCCGGCGTCGCTCCCGAATTCGCAGGCGAACCGATCGTCTATGCCGCGCTGACCGCGACGGCCCAGATCATCGGCCTCACCATCGCGGCGGGATCGCTGGTCCTCGTCCACAACCTCTACGGCCAGGCCGCCCCGGACAGCCGGTGGGGCATCCGCCTGCCGATGATCGCGCTGGCAGGGATGTGGATGTACGACCTGCACGTCTGCACCGTCGGCTACCTGACGCGCGCCCCGGTACAGGACCTCGTCGCCATGCGCGGTGCGATCCTGTCGATGCTGGTGCCGCTGTTCGCGTTGGCGAGCCGGCGCAACGCGCGCTGGGGCGTGCGGCTGTCCCGCGCCGCCACCTTCCAGTCGATCTCGGTGATGGCGATCTTTGCCTATCTCGTCATGATGATGTCGGCCACCCGGGCGATCGAGATCGTCGGCGGCGATTGGGTGCGGACCGGTCAGGTCGCGCTTATTTTCGGGATGACTTTGGTTGCCCTCGTGCTGCTCCCGTCCGGGCGGATGCGCGCCTGGGCGCGGGTGATCGTCGCCAAGCACTTCTTCCAGCACCGCTACGACTATCGTGAGGAGTGGCTTCGCTTCACCCGCACGATCGGCGTCGCCGGCGAAGGCGAGGCGCCGCTCGGCCAGCGCGTGATCAAGGCGCTTGCCGACATCGCCGAAGCGCCGGCCGGGCTGCTCCTCGTGCCGGACGAGAGCGGCGGTCTCGCGCTCGCCGCGCGCTGGAACTGGCACGGCGAGCTCGACGACAGCGGCGCCGCCGCCGGCGGGTTCGTGCCGTTCCTCGAGGGCACCTCCGCAATCCTCGATTTTGGCGCCGCGCCGGCCGGAATCGTCGAGATCGCGGGGCGCCGTGCGGAGATCCCCGCATGGCTCTGCCGACTGGAGGATGCCTGGGCCGGCATACCGCTCCTCCACAAGGACCGGCTCGTGGGTCTTGTGGTGCTGACTCATCCGCTCGTGCGGCGGCCGCTCGACTGGGAGGATTTCGACCTATTCCGCACCGCCGGAATCCAGGCGGCCAGCTACCTTGCCGAGGCGCGGAGCCAGGAAGCGCTGGCCGAGGTGCAGCGGTTCGACGAGTTCAACCGCCGCTTCGCCTTCATCCTGCACGACATCAAGAACCTGGTCAGCCAACTCAGCCTCGTCGCCCGCAATGCCGAGCGGCACGCGCACAATCCCGAGTTCCGCGAGGACATGGTCGCGACCCTGCAGGCTTCCGTGAAGAAGATGAACGACCTCCTCGCCCGGCTCGACCGCGGCAGCGCCAATGTCGAGGCGGAAGCGGCGCGGGAGATCGCCGTGTCCGATACAGTGGCTGCCGTCGCTCAGCTGAAGCGGCGCGTCCATCCCATCGATGTCGACGGCGACGGCACCGTCCTGGCGATCGCGGATCCCGGGCGCCTGAGGCAGGCGCTAGAGCATCTCGTGCAGAATGCCATCGACGCCAGCCCCGCGGGTGAGCCGGTGGGAGTGACGATCTCGACCTGCGGCGCGGAGGCTGCGATCGAGGTGCGCGATCGCGGCTCCGGCATGTCCGCCGATTTCGTCCGATCTCGTCTCTTCCAGCCCTTCGCCTCGACGAAGGACGGCGGCTTCGGCGTCGGCGCCTTCGAGGCGCGGGCGCTGATCGTCGGCATGGGCGGGCGCCTCGAAGTCGAGAGTCGCCCCGGCGAAGGCAGCCGCTTCACCGTCTTTTTACCGCTGGGAGCGACAAGGGACGCTCTCCTACCCGAACGGATGCGCGCATGACGGCCGAGGCGAAAGCGAAACTGCTGATCGTCGAGGACGACGAAGGGCTCCAGCGCCAGCTGCGCTGGGCCTATGACGATTACGACGTGCTGATCGCGTCGGACCGCGACGCGGCGATCGAGATTCTGCGCTCCGAGGAGCCGCCGGTCGTTACCCTCGACCTGGGCCTTCCACCCGACCCGAACGGCGTGACCGAAGGCTTCGCCACGCTGGAGTCGATCCTGTCGCTGAAGCCGGAGACGAAGGTGATCGTCGCCTCCGGTCACGGCGCCCGGGAAAGCGCTCTGCGGGCGATCGCCTCGGGGGCGTACGATTTCTACCAGAAGCCCGTCGACATCGACCAACTCGGCCTGATCGTCCGCCGCGCCTTCCAGCTCCACGGCATGGAGATCGAGAACCGCCGCCTGGAAGAGCAGGCCGGCGAGGACCGGACCGTGCTTGGGACGATGATCACCGCCGCCCCGGAGATGCTGAAGGTCGCCCGCACGATCGAGCGGGTGGCGAACACCGGCGTTTCGGTGATGCTGCTCGGCGCCAGCGGCACGGGCAAGGAATTGCTCGCCCGCGGCCTCCACACCGCCAGCCGCCGCGCGGGTGGGGCGTTCGTCGCGATCAACTGTGCGGCGATCCCCGAGAACCTGCTCGAGGCGGAGCTGTTCGGCTACGAGAAGGGCGCCTTCACCGGCGCGATCAAGACAACCGAAGGCAAGATCGAGCTCGCCAGCGGCGGCACGCTCTTCCTCGATGAGGTCGGCGATATCCCGCTGCCGCTGCAGGTGAAGCTGCTGCGCTTCCTGCAGGAGCGGACGATCGAGCGGATCGGCGGACGCAAGCCGATCCCGGTCGATACCCGGATCGTCTGCGCGACCCATCAGGACTTGCCGGAGATGATCAAGGCGGGGGCGTTCCGGGAGGACCTCTGGTACCGGCTGGCGGAGCTGGTGGTGCGCATCCCGAGCCTCGCCGAGCGTCACGGCGACGCGGTGCTGCTGGCCAAGCATTTCCTCCACCGCTTCGCCCGCGAGATGAACCCCCAGGTTAAGGGCTTCAGCCCCGCCGCCCTCGACGCGATCGACGGCTGGGCCTGGCCTGGCAACGTGCGCGAGCTCGAGAACCGGATGAAGCGGGCGGTGATCATGGCCGACGGCAAGCTCGTCACGCCCGAGGATCTCGATCTCGAGCCGGCAGGCGAGGAACCGCTGCCGCTCAACCTCAAGGCCGCGCGCGAACAGGCCGATCGCCGCGTCATCCGCCAGGCCTTCGCCAGAACCGGCAGCAACGTCTCCGCGGCCGCCAAGCTGCTCGGGATCAGCCGCCCGACACTCTACGACCTCCTCAAACAATATGGGCTCCAGCCATGAAGAAGCACCATCTCCTCCTCAGCGCCGCTCTGCTGTTCGCCGCCGCCGCCTGCTCTAATGCGCCAGGCGGCACCGGCTCGGCCGCGGATTCCTACCGGCGGGGCATCGCCGCCCTCGAGAAGGGCGAGGCGCGCACCGCGCGGGTCGAGTTCCTGAACGCCATCAAGGCGAGCCCCAACGATCCGAAGATCCGCATCGCTCAGGCGCGTGCCTATCTCGAACTCAATGACGGCGTCGCCGCCGAAGCCGAGCTGGCGCGGGCGCGCACCCTCGGCTCTCCGGCAAGCGAGAATGCGCACCTGATGGCGCACGCCTTGCTCCTCCAGGGGCAGACGGAGCGGGGTATCGCCGAAGCCGGGCAGGCGGGGCCGGCACATCGCGCGTACGCCGCCCGGATGCGCGGCCGCGGCTACATGATGCTGGCGGACCGGGACAAAGCGGCAGCGGCATTCGCCGAGGCCGTGGCAGCGGGGCCGGGAGACAGCGAGGTGTGGACCGACGTCGCGCGGTTCCGTCGCGGCACCGGCGAGGTCGCAGGCGCGATCGAGGCGGCGGATCGCGCGGTGGCGCTCGACCGCAGGAATGTGGAGGCGCTCAGCCTGCGCGGCGAGCTGACCCGGACGCAAAACGGCCTGGCCGCGTCCATCCCGTGGTTCGACAAGGCGCTGAAGCTCGATCCGACCTTCGTCCCGGCGATGGTCGAGCGGGCCGCGACGCTCGGCGACCTCGGCCGCACCAGGGAGATGCTCGCCGAGACGCGGCGCATCCTCGCCATCGCGCCCAACAATCCCGTGGCCTACTACCTGCAGGCGATGCTCGCCGCCCGGGGCAAGAAGTTCGATCTCGCCCGCACCCTTTACCAGCGGACCGGCGGCGCGCTCGACAACGAGCCGTCGGGCATGCTGCTGGCGAGCGCGATCGACTTCGAAACGGGCAATGCCGAGCAGGCCATCCAGCGGCTCCAGAAGCTGGTCGGGGCGCAACCGGACAACGTCCGCGCCCGCCGGATGCTGGCCGCCTCGCAATGGCGCCTTGGCGACGCTTCGGGCACGATCGAGACGCTTCGCCCGATCGCGGACCGGCCGGACGCCGACGCTTATGTGCTGACGCTGATCGGCAAGGCTTACCAGAAGCTCGGCAACACCGGGGCGGCCGGGCAATATCTCGCCCGCGCCGCCGAGCCGCAGAGGCGGACGGCGACGACGATGCTGAGCGGCGCGATCGACGACCACCGCCTCGAGTCTCTCCGTCGCGAGGCGGACGCAAATCCGAAAGCGGGCGAGCTCCAGGTCCAGCTTGTCCGGGCGCTCCTCGCCAAGGGCATCGGCGCCGAGGCGCTGCAGCGGGCCCGCCAATATCAGGGCGCCCACCCCGGTGCTCCGGAGGGCCACATGCTCGCCGGCGACGCGCTCGGCATCCAGGGCAATTTCGCGGCCGCGGTGCAGGAATATCGGAAGGCGGCGAACATTTCGTTCAATGAACCGGTCGCGATGCGGCTGATCGAGGCGCTGCGCAATTCGGGGAACGGCAACGGTGCCGCCCGGGTGCTGGAACTGTTCCTGCAGCGAAACCCGCAGAACGTTCAGGCGCAGGTCCTCGCCGGCAACAGCTTCCTTCAGGCCCGCCGCTGGGACGGCGCGATCACCGTCTACGAGCGGCTGCGCAAGCATATCGGCGACCGCGACCCGGCCGTCCTCAACAATCTCGCCTGGGCCTATACCGAGAAGGGCGATTTCGAGCGGGCGCTTCCGCTGGCGGAGCGGGCCTACCAGCTCCAAAAGCAGAATCCGGCGACGGCGGACACCTACGGCTGGCTGCTCTACAAGAGCGGGCGGGACCGTTCCCAGGCGCTCGACCTCCTCGAGCAGGCGGCCCGCGCGGCGCCCGCGGACGACCAGATCCGCGAGCATCTCGACACCGTCCGCGGCGGCTGAGGATCAGCCGAGCGGCACCAGCAACAGGAAGCCGTTGAGCGTCAGCAGCGTGCCCAGCAGGCCGAGGCCGACGGAGAGGGCGAGGACGAGGCGGTTGACCGCCAGGATCGCGACGGAGCCGAGCACGAGGGCGAGCTGGAGCGCGACCTCCGCGAAGTCGAAGCTGTCGTCGCGGGCGGCGGCTTCCTCGAACGCGGCCTCGTAGGATTTGGCCTTGGCGCTCAGCTGCTTCTTGCCCTCGCCCTGGGTCGGATCGTTCGGCGCCGCCGGATCGGGCTCGCTCTCGTAGCGGGCGATCGTCCTCTCATAGTCCTGCAGCCGCTGCTCGCCGGCGCTGCGGGCGGCGGGGCTCAGGGAGCCGGCGCCGAGCTCGGCCGTCAGCGCCTCGGCCTGTACCTTGTAGAGCGTCTGGCGGACGTTCTTCGCCTGGTAGAAGGCCCAGGTGTCGCTCGCCTTGATGTTGTTGCGGATCATGTCGTCGGTCGCGTTCCCGCCGCCGAGGCCGCCGACCGCGAGCACCGCGGCGAGGATCGCGATGAGCAAGGCGGCGCGGTTGCGAAAGCGGTCGGCGGCGGCGCTCTCCGCCCTCTCCTCGTGAATCTCGGCGATCAGATCGCTGGCGTCGGCCGAATCCATAAACGTACCCCCGGTCTGGTTTTCCCTGGCTGGCTGGCAGAAATGAGCGGGCAAGTCGAGCCGCCGCTACGGCCTTGCCCGCCGCCGCCGCTGATGTAGATGCTGGAGCGAAACGAGAGGGGAAAACCGATGAAGTTCGCACGCCTGGCCGCTCTCGCGGCGCTCGCCGCGGCGGCCGCGCCCGCCGCCGCCCAGCCCCAGCAGAAACCAAGGCTGATCGTCGCCATCTCGGTCGACCAATTCTCGGCCGACCTCTTCAACCAGTATCGCCAGCATTTCGACGCGGGGCTCGAGCGGCTCTCGGAAGGGGTGGTCTTCCCGAACGGCTACCAGGGCCACAACGCCACCGAGACCTGCCCCGGCCACTCGACGATCCTCACCGGCTCGCGCCCGGCGCGGACCGGGATCATCGCCAACAACTGGTTCAACCTCGGCGCCCCCCGCGAGGACAAGAACATCTATTGCGCGGAGGACGAGAGGGTCCCCGGCACCAACCACGACAAGTACACCGTCTCCTCGCTCCACCTGCGAGTCCCCGCCCTCGGCGACCACATGAAGCGGGCGGACCCGCGCAGCCGCGTCGCCGCCGTCGCGGGCAAGGACCGGGCAGCGATCATGATGGGTGGCTACGGCCCCGACCAACGCTGGTGGTGGGGCGGCAAGGACTTCACCGGCCACGGGGGCCCCGCTCCGGCCGCCGTCACCGAAGCGAACCGGGGCATCGCCGAAGACCTGTCCCGCGCCCGTGGCCCGCGCGATCTGCCGCGCCTGTGCGAGGCGCACAGCCGGGCGGTCCCGGTCCTCGGCGGCGGGAAGCCGGTCGGAG
The DNA here is from genome assembly GCA_036386335.1 of Allosphingosinicella sp. GTDB lineage: Bacteria > Pseudomonadota > Alphaproteobacteria > Sphingomonadales > Sphingomonadaceae > Allosphingosinicella. Next base: position 59,036 of record DASVVY010000139.1, read on the forward strand.
AGGGCCGCTTCGCCCGCGAGGCGGAGGACAGCAAGGCGTTCCGCGCCTCGCCGGACCTCGACCGCGTCACGCTCGGCCTCGCCGCGAACCTGCGCCGCGAGATGCGGCTGGGGGAGGGGGAGGCGACCGACCTCCTCATCGTCGGCCTCTCGGCGACCGATTATGTCGGCCACACCTACGGCACTCAGGGCGCGGAGATGTGCATCCAGCTGCTCGCCCTCGACAAGGCGCTCGGCCAGTTCTTCCGCGAGCTCGATGCCACCGGCATAGATTATCTCGTCATGCTGACCGCCGACCATGGCGGGCACGACATCCCGGAGCGCCACCGCGAGCACGGCATCGGCGAGGCGGCGCGGGTCGATCCCGCCCTCAACGCCGACGCGATGGGCAAGACGCTCGGCCAGCGGCTGAAGCTCAAGGGGCCGGTCCTGTTCGGCGACGGCGCCTTCGGCGACATGTACATCGACCGCACCCTCACCGCGGCGCAGCGGAACCGTGTCCAGGCGGAAGCGCTGCGGCGCTACCGCAGCCACCCCCAGGTGGCGGCGGTGTTCACCAAGGCCGAGCTGCGCGCGGCGCCGGCGCCGTCCGGACCGCCCGACGCATGGAGCCTCCTCCAGCGTGCCAAGGCGAGCTTCGACCCCGAGCGTTCCGGCGATTTCGTCGTGCTGCTGAAGCCGCGGGTGACGCCGATCTTCGAAACCGGGCGCGGCTATGTCTCGACCCACGGAAGCCCGTGGGACTATGACCGCAAGGTGCCGATCCTGTTCTGGCGCAAGGGCATGCGGCCGTTCGAGCAGACCCTCTCGGTAGAGACGGCCGACATCATGCCGACGCTCTCCGCGACCATCGGCGTGCCGATCGCGCCCGGCACGATCGACGGCCGCTGCCTCGACCTGGACGAGGGGCCGGGGAGCACTTGCGGGGTACTGCGGTAGCTCCTTCGAGACGCCGCTCCGCCAAGCTCAGCGGAGGGACTGAGCGAAGGCGAAGGCCCGTCTCGAAGGATCAGGTCGGCAGCGCCTCGACCTTCTCGGCGAGCTCCAGCCAGCGTTCCTCGGCGGCGTCGCGTTCGGCGCGGGCCTTGTCGATCGCGGCGGTGATGGAAGCGAAGCGGTTCGGGTCCCGCGTGTAGAGGTCCGGGTCGGAGAGCGCTTCCTCGTCGCGCGCGATCTGGGCCTCCAGCTCCTCGATGCGGGCCGGGAGGAGGTCGTAGTCGCGCTGGTCTTTGTAGGTGAGCTTGGTCTGCTTCTGCGCCCCGGCGGAGGCCGGGGCCCCGCTCTTTCGGCTCGGCTGGGTCCCGGCCTTCGCCGGGACACTGACTGCCCGCCTGCGCTCCCAATCCTCATAGCCGCCGGCGACCACGTCCACCTTGCCCGAGCCGTCGAGGCCGAGGGTGATGGTGACGGTGCGGTCGAGGAAGTCGCGGTCGTGGCTGACGATGAGGACGGTGCCGTCATAGTCGGCGATCACCTCCTGGAG
>DASVVY010000140.1:0-2795 GCA_036386335.1 Allosphingosinicella sp.
CTGTCGAACGCAGGCGCGCGCGAGGAAAAATCTACGTGTCCACAGTAGAGCTTGCGGAACACACGAGGAACGGGTAAAGTGTTCCGGCTTTGTTCAGAATCGCCGCGAGGCCGGCGGGAAGTTGGGGCATGCACATGCTGACACGCAAGCAGCACGAACTCCTCCGGTTCATCCACGAGCGGGTTCGCGAGAGCGGGGTTCCGCCGTCCTTCGACGAGATGAAGGACGCGCTTGACCTCAAGTCGAAATCCGGCATCCACCGGCTCATCACGGCGCTCGAGGAGCGCGGCTTCATCCGCCGCCTGCCGAACCGGGCCCGGGCGCTCGAGGTGATCAAGCTGCCCGAGACGGCCGCGGGCCCGCCGCGCGGGCGCTTCAGCCCGAGCGTGGTCGAGGGCGGGCTCGCACGCGCCGCGAAGGCGCCCGCGCCCGTGCCGCAGGCCGACAACAGCAACAAGTCGGTGATGGTGCCGGTGATGGGCCGCATCGCGGCGGGCGTGCCGATCTCGGCGATCCAGAACCGCAGCCACTCCATCGCCCTGTCGCCGGACTTCCTCGCCGGCGGCGACCACTACGCCCTCGAGGTGCGCGGCGATTCGATGATCGACGCCGGCATCCTCGAAGGCGACCTCGTCGTCATCCGCAAGCAGGAGACGGCGAACACCGGCGACATCATCGTGGCCCTCATCGACGACGAGGAGGCGACCCTCAAGCGCTTCCGCCGCCGCGGCTCGTCGATCGCCCTCGAGGCCGCGAACCCGACCTACGAGACCCGCGTGCTCGGCCCCGACCGGGTCAAGATCCAGGGCAAGCTGATCAGCCTCGTCCGCCGCTACTGACGATCCGCTTTCATTCATCTCTCCCCGCTTGCGGGGAGAGGCCGACTCGCGAAGCGAGCGGGTGAGGGGCCGGGTGAGTCCACCCCCCCGGCCCCTCACCCCAACCCTCTCCCCGCAAGCGGGGAGCGTTGCGAAATGGGGTTTGGGTTGGTGAGAGGGGCTGTTGCGGGCGGTTTGGCGGGTCTGCGTTGCGCGGTTGAGGCGCGGAGCGATGCGGCGTGCCGGCGGGGTGTGCTGGGTTCATGCGGCGGCGCTCGCGATCACGGTTGCTCGGCGCAGGTTGAAGGCGAAGGCGGTCAAGGTGGCCTGGGCGGCCGCCTTGGCGAGGCCGACATAGCGCACGCGGACAAGGCCGAGCCGGCACTTGAAGGTGGCGAAGGTGGTCTCCACGGCGGCCCTGCGCCGGGCCACGAGGCGATTGAAGTGCGCGAGCCGCGGCGCAAGCACCGGGTGGTGCTTGTTTGGCCGGCGCATGATCCGGGGCTTGATGCCGCGCGCCTTCAAGGCCGCCCGGCGGGCGTGGCTGTCGTAGGCCTTGTCGGCGTAGACGGCCTCCTCGTCGCCGCGCACCAGCCGGTCGGCCACGACGGTGTCGTTGACGTTGCCGGGCGTCGTCACGAGGCTGTGCACGAGGCCCGAGCCCTGGTCGACCCCGACGTGGACCTTGTAGCCGAAATGGGTCCCGTCCCGGCCCTTGCGGGCGCTCACCCGAGCGTCGGGATCGCGCGACGGCTTCGCCGGCCGAGGGCCCGGCACCGCCGCCGCGACGAGGCTCGCGTCGATCATCGTGCCCTTCTTCAGGATCAGGCCCCGTGCCTCGAGCTGCCCGGTCAGCTCGGCAAACAGCGGCGCGGCGAGACCGCGCTCGACGAGCCGGTTGCGGAACCGGCACAGGGTCGTGTGGTCGGGCGCCGCCGCCTGAAGCGACAGCCCCAGGAAGCGGCGGAACGACAGCCGGTCCTTCAGCTGCTCCTCGAGCCCGGCATCCGACAGATCGTAAAGCCGCTGCAGCACCAGGGCCTTGAACATGACCAGCGGATCGTAAGGACGCCGCCCCGCCTCCTCCGGCTCCAGCACCGACAAGAGCGCGGCGAAGCGCTCCCACGCCACCAAGCCCTCGACCCGCTCCAAGACCTCGTTGTGCCCCAGGCCCGGCGCCAGAAGCGCCTCCACAAGGCTCAGCTGTGATCCAAGTGCCATGATCCACCCTCAACCCAGATCAGTGAATCACAGCAGGCGAATTACGCAACGCTCCCCGCAAGCGGGGAGAGGAGGAGTTCAGGCGCCGCGCCCACGCAGGAAGAGGCGGTTCTGGCGCACCTCGTAGGACGCGAGCCGCTCCAGGAAGGTCATGCCCAGAAGATTCTCGCGCAGGACGCCGGGCTTCGTCACGAGGGCCCTGACCCGCCGCTCCTGGATCGAGCCGACGGTCAGGCGCTCGATGGTGACCGGGGCCGCGAGGGTCATCCCGTTCGCTGTCGAGACCGGCACCATGAAGGCGAGCGCCGAAGGGGCAAGGCCGGCTGCCGTCGCGCTCTCGTTCGTCAGCACCACCGTGCTCGCGCCCGTGTCGAAGATGAAGCGCAGGGCGCGGTCGTTGACCTTGCCGTTGACGACGAAGCTGCCGTCCATGCGGCGGGTCACGATCACCTCGCCGCCCGTCCCGACCGTGGTCTCGCCGGGCATGAGCTCGCCGGCGATGCGGTTCGCCGCGTCGTTCAGCTCGAAGCGGTAGCTGTAGGCGCCGACGAGGGCGACGATGATCGGGCACCAGGTCAGGAGCGCCCGCAGGCCGTTGACCCACCTTCCGCGGAACTCGGTCACGATGACGCTCGCGACCAGGAGCCCCATGGCAGAGAGCCCCGCGACGGAGGCGAACTCGTTCGGGGTGAGGCCGAGGATCGGCTCCTCCCGGCTCGCGCCATAGAGCGCCGCCCCGAGGAGCAGAAGGCCGAG
>DASVVY010000141.1:0-23234 GCA_036386335.1 Allosphingosinicella sp.
TAGTTGTGTCCGCTGTCCCCGGCTCTCTACGCAGACACGCTCACGCGCACTTGGAAGCGTTGCGTGCCGAGGAAGGTATAAACCTGATGCCCGCGCATCCTTGAGATCGCGCTCCCTCTCGCGGCGACCACGCGGGCCTACTCAGTCGCCGGCGCGGTCTTGGAGGTCTACGCGTACGCTATCGGCTGCGAGCGCAGCGGCGGTGTCTGTGACCTGGTAGCCGTTGAGCCTCTAGGCCCAGAGAGCATCCTCGCGGTACATACGGCGGGGGAGCCTGGGTTCCAGATGATGGGAAGGGGCTACCCGCAGCGGTTCGTCGGCAGGGATTTCTAGCGCGGGTGGGGCGCCTACATTCAAGCCGCAGCGAGGTCCGCAAGTTCTCGGGCATCCCGTAACCACGACGTTTGGGAGGTCGACATTCCCTTCCCGTAAACGAGAACCCACACTCCTTCAGAGTCGCCAATCAGCAGCTTGGTGTCCGAGACTTCCTCCCATTTCTGAAGAACGTCCCTCCATACGCTCTTGGTCATCCGCTCCCGGTCATACCACGTCAGCAGCTCGCCCTTCCGAATTTCAGCGCAGCCCACATCTTCGACCCTTTCGAGGCGGGCGAGCAGCTGGTTGGCATGTCTGTTCAGCATTAGTGGCTCCTTATCCCGGAGGATCGTAGAAGCAGAACGCCATCAAGACACCTTTGTTCATTAAGACGAGAATAATCTTCCTACTTCTCTCTTGGGAGTTGGATTAAGGCGCCATTCGCTGGTCCGGTTCCCTAGTGAGGAAGTGACTCCAAGCCCCCATTAGCTGCCGCCGCTTCGCGAAAAAGTCAGTTCGGCGATAGGCTGCCCCCACGCGATCAACGAGCTTGTGCGCAAGCGCCTTGTCCACGACCTCTTTCGCGAAATCCGTTTGTTCGGCGGCCCAATCGGTAAAGGTGCTGCGGAAGCCGTGGACCGTGACCTTGGGAAAGCCAAGGTCCCGGAGCACCTTCGTCATGGTCATGTCGCTGAGCGGCTTCGTTCCCTTGGTGGAGAACACCAGGCCCTCATCCGACTCCCGGAGCGGCCACCTTCGCCGAAGAATGGCCACCGCATCGGGTGAGAGCGGCACGACATGAGGCTGACGCATCTTCATCCGGGCCGCAGGAATGGACCAGATCGCCGCATCCAAGTCGAACTCCGGCCACTTGGCAAGACGCGTTTCGCCGGAGCGCACCGCATTGTAGATCGTGAACAGGAGAGCATCGCGGCCGGCGGTGTCGGGCAGCGCTTCGAGCTTCCGCACCAAGTCAGGCACGTCCGCATAGGGCATCGCAACGAAGTGGTTTTCCTCGACGGGCTGGCGGGGAAGGCCCTTCGGAACCGACCGAAGCGACGCTTCGTGCGGGCACCAGTCCATGAGATGGGAATATTCCAGCACCGTCCGAACCCTTTGCAGGATGCGCCGAGCGGTCTCAGGTATGACTAGCCAGATCGGCGCCAGCGCGTCCCGGACGTTCGCGCTAGTGACCTCATCGACCCGGAGCCCGCCAATGTGCGGGAAGATGTGATTATCGAGAGACGCCAGCCAGGAGTCGCTATGGTGCTGGTTGCGCCAGCCGTCTTTTATCGCTTTGTGACACGCGCGAGCCGCTTCAGAGAAGGTAGGCGTGACGACCCGAGCGAGGCGAGTCCGTGGCCCGACCTCTTCGCGGCTCTTGAGCGTAGCCCGCAGCTCTGCCGCTTTCGTTCGCGCTTCAGTGAGCTTTACAACCCCAGCCGATCCCAGACCGAAATCCTGCCGCTTGCCATCTACCTGTGCGCGCAGGACCCACGAACGCGACCCACTGGGCCGCACCATCAGGTAGAGGCCCTTGCCGTCCGCATGACGCCCCGGCGTTGCATTCTTGACCTCAAGATGCGTAAGCATTGCCGTCTCCTTCCGTCCCTCATCCGGTCCCACATCGGCCGCTGGCTTCTGTGGGATTTCAGGGGGCAGTCCGAGACGAACCGATTGCTGAAAATGGAAGAGAAGCAAATACTTAGGGACGTCTCGGGTTGCCCTGAGACACCAAGATTATAGCCCTCGGCTCCACCATTCTGCGCCTTTCGGGCTTCGGCTGGCAAGCCAGCTCAAGGCCGAAAGGGGCAGGCTGCCCGCCGTAGGTTTCTGAAGGCGGGCTAAGACGTCATCGGGAACGGGCCGATGCGCTACGTTTACATCCTCCAGAGCATCAGCCGGCCGGACCAGTTATACACCGGCCTCTGCAAGGGTGTCGCCGCCCGGCTGACCGCACACCAACGCAGGGCAGTCGCCGCACACGGCGAAATACAAGCCGTGGAAGCTGCTCTTCAGCCACTAGTTCGAAAGGGCCGAGACGGCCGCGGCTTTCGAGCGTTACCTCAAGAGCGGGTCGGGACGAGCATTTGCCGCGAAGCGCCTGCGCTAGCCTAGCTACTAGCGGGCGGCCAGTGCGCTCGCGAAGCACCGTTCCAGGACGATGTGCGCCAGCGTTACGCTGCCGCCGGGACTCCACGCCAATGCGGGTCGTCGTCGTTGCTCGGTTTCCGCTCGAGGCCGGGGCGCGGCTGCGAGCGGACGGCGCGCGCTCGGGGGCGGCGGAGGCGGGCCGCGATCTGCCTGACGCGGCTACTGCAAACGAATGCCACGCCTCGCAGGCGCGCCGCGAAGGACGCCAGATAGACGGCCAGCGCCGCGTCGGCATAGGCCGACAGATCCACGGCATAAGCGAGAGCGATGTCGGCCGATCCGAGGAGGGCCAAGGTCTGGCCGCAGCACAGGATGATCACGATGAGGATGACGTGCCTGCGCTCCATCCGCGCCGCCAGGTCCACAGGCCATTCGACGAACCAGCGATGAAGCGACCGCCCGAGCGGCGTCTCCGGAAACAGCCGGATCGCCAGCATCACCAACGCCAAGATTCCCGCCACCATCGCGACCTCCCCCGATCGGCGGCACAGTACAGCCTATTTGCGGCGCGGCAATCGTCGCTTTCCGGCTCTTCCGGCTTCAAGCCGTGGGGTCGCGGGTGGGGACAGCGGCCGCGTGATGGCCGCCGCCCTCACCCCTCGTGCCTAGAAGCGCAGGCCGATTCCTGCGCGAAGCTGGTGGCGGCCGGTGTCGAAGGCGGCGGTGAAGTCTTCGCGCACGCGCTCGCCGCTGCCGTAGGTGGTGAAGACATATTCGACCTTCGCATAGGTTCCCGCCGCGAGGCCGAACTCGAGCCCGGCGCCGACGTGCAGGCCGTCGAGATTCTCGGAAGCGTTGAAGCTCGGGAGAATGTCCTCGAAATCGTTATATTCGACGCCGAGCCGGCCGTTGGTGTAGCCGCCTTTCACGTAGACGAGCGAGGCCGCGCCGACGGGCACGCCGGCCCTGAGGCCAAAGGTGAAGTTCCTGCCCGCCTTCAGGCAGCCTTCGTCGTCGCCGAACACCTCCGCGCAGAATTTCGTCGTCGCCAAGTCGACGCCGGCATAGGCGCCGACGGTGAAGGAGCTGCCGATGGCGGCATCGTAGCCGACCTCGGCGCCGTAGGTGAGGCCGTTCTCGTGGCCGCTGCCGCCGATGGCGTCGTCGCCGTCGTCATAATCGGCTTCGACATCGACCCGGTCCCAGCCGGCGCGGACTTCGGCGCGCAGGCCGGATGCCGCCTGCGCGAAAGCGGGAGTCGCGAAGCACAGCGCCACGACCGGCGCAGCAAGGAGCAGCTTGTTCACAGGGCATCTCCATCTTCCGTCCGCCGACGGCGGCCGCGGGAGGCCGTCCGCTACACCATATCGGCCTGCGGAACACCTTGTATTCACCGGGCTTTTCCCACGTTCTGCCGGAGTTTGGGCGGCAGTGGCTTGGGCCTAGGGCTTCGCCTTGGCGCGCGCGGCGGGGATTTCCTGGCCGCCCTGACGGATGACGAGGCCGGCGACCGCGCCACCTTCGGAGCGGAAGGCGACGACGGCATCGATCTCGCGGACCTGGAAATCGGTGAGGCTCGTCGCCCGCAGCGAGACCGGTGGCTGCCCACCCAGCGTGGCGCGGAGGCCGCGCTTGCCGTCGATCGCGACGTCGAGAGGGCCCATCGGCGTGTCGTAGCGGCCGACATAGGTTTCGAGTATCGCCGCCGGGACGGGAAAGGCGGCCGGCTCGGGCGGGATCGGCCCCGCGCGCACCGAGCGTTCGGCCTCCTCGCCGCCGTCGGGATGCATCTCGATCGCGGGCTTCCCGGAGGCATCCCTGGCGGTCGCGAACCAGGCGAGGCTGCCGGGGCCGAAGAAATAGCGGTTCCCGCCGGCCGCGAAGGCTTCCATCTCCGGTTCGCCGCTGCGCCGCAAATAGAGGTGCCCGTCGCGCGCATAAAATTGGCGCTCGCCGCCGCCGGTCACCGGGTAGACGCCGAAGAGAGGCTCCAGCGCCTTCACGTCGAACGCGGCCTTGTGGAAGCTCGGGAAGGGGTCGCCCAGCGCAAGGCCCGCGAGCCGCTGCATCACCACGCCGGGATTGGTCGCGGGCGCGTCGGAATTGGCAAAGACGGCGACGAACATGTCCTCCTGCGGCAAATAGGCGCTGTCGGTGGTGAAGCCGAAAATGCCGCCGCTGTGGCCGATCACGCCCCGCTTCCTGATCTTCGAGAGGCCGAGGCCGAAGCCGTAGGGCTCCGTCCTGCCGTCCGGAAGCCTGGTGGGGGCTATCATCTGCGCGTAGGTGCCGGCGCGGACCACCTTGCCGTGGTGGAGCGCCTGCGCCCATTTCGCGAGGTCTCCGACGGTGCCGACCAATGCGCCTGCCGCGTGGGGCACGCTCATGTGGATCTTCTGGGCGGGGGCGGGGGCGCCGTCGCGGATGGTGTAGCCGACGGCCATCCCGGGATCGGTCTCCGCGCCGACGCCGTAGCGGATCGTGGCGAGGCCGAGCGGGCGGGCGATCCGCTCCGCCACCGCCTCGTACCACGGCTTGCCGGTCACCTTCTCGATCACCGCGCCCACCAGGACGTACCCCGAATTGTTGTACATCCACTGCTCGCCGGGCTTCGACAGCACCGGAAGGTCGCGGAACAGGGCGATCATCTCCTCGGTGGTGCGGGCGCGGCTCGTATTCTCCTCGACCATCCAGCCGGGAATGCCCGTATAAGGCTGGACCCCGGCGGTGTGGTTGAGGAGCTGGGCGACGGTGGCGTCGGCCGCGGGCTTGGGGAAGCCGGGCAGGAACTTCGACAGCGGGTCCGAGAGCGACACCTTGCCCTCGTCGACCAGCTGGAGGAGCGTTGCGGCGCTGAACTGCTTGGTGATCGACCCCATCCGGAAGAGCGTGTCCGGCGAGATCGGAGTCTTGGCCTCGATATCGGCGAGGCCGCGGCCGGCCGAATAGACGATCTTGCCGTCGTCCATGACGACGACCGCGACCCCCGGTCCGTCCGCGGGATAGGCCTCGGCGAGCACGGCATCGGCCCTGGCCTTGAAGTCCGCGGGAACGGTCGCGGCTGCGGGGGATGCGGCGGCCAGCGCCAGAGCCGCGGTCGCGGCTGCTCCGAGTCTACGGGTCGAGTTGATCATGCGGCAGCTCCTTGCCGCACGTGTATTACAGGAGCAACACACCGCGTCAAGCCGGGACTCGGCTCAAGGCCCTCAGAATTTGGTGCCGACCCTGAGGCCGATCAGCCGCGGCCGCGTGACGTTGGTGTAGAACTTGCCGCCGATCTGGGTCAGCCCTTCGGGATCGCCGCAGACGGTCTCGGCGCATTGCAGGCCGCGGCCGAGCTGGCCGTTGACGTCGAACAGGTTCTTGACGAACAGGTCCACGCTCCAGCGGCCGTTGGTGACGCCGGTGGAGAGGTCGACGGTCGTATAGGGGTCGAGATCCCCCTGGATCTCCCGCTGCAGGAGGCGGAGGTCGGTCGTCCGGCGACCCTCGTAAATCACATTGCCCTGGACGTGCGCCTTGTAGGAGCCGACCGGGAATTCATAGCGGGCCAGGGCGTTCGCCTTGAACCGCGCCGTGATCGGCAGCCGCGTCCCGGCGGGGGCGAGCTCCTCATTGTCGCCTGCGGGCACGCTGCAGTCGAAATCCTCGTTCGCGATGCGGCAGAAAGGCGTCCTGATCTTGGCGTCGTTGAACGATCCGCCGAGGCTGAAGGTAAGGCCGCGCATCGGCCGCCAGAAGATGTCTGCCTCCGCACCGCGTATGCGGGCGTTGCCCGCGCTGCGGATCTCGGTCAGGCCGTTGGCGCCGAGGAACGACAGCTGGATGTCGGTCCAGTCGAGCTGGTAGACGGCGCCGTTGAACCGAACCGTGTTGTTCGCCCAGCTGGTCTTGAAGCCCAATTCGTAATTGCTGATGTAGTCGGCCGGGTAAGGGGGAAGCGAGCCGCGGCGGTTGATGCCGCCTGGCCGGAAGCCGCGCGACCAGGTCGCGTAGACGAGCGCGTCGTCGTTGAACTTGTAGGTCGCGTTGAGGCGGTGGATGAAGTCGGTGTCGCTCGTGGACTTGTCGAGATTGGTACACGGCGATCCGTCGACGACCGCCGGCCCCTGGCAGGCGTAGACGGGGTTCCCGCTGAAGCCGGGGTTGTTGTAGCCGAAGAAGCCTTCAAGCGAGTTCTTGTACTTGAAGACGCGGATGCCGCCGGTGAGGGTCAGCTGCGGCGTTAGGTCCCAGCTGACTTCGCCGAACACGGCATAGTCGCGGTCGACGCGCAGCTGCTTGGTCAGCCAGATGAGGTCGCTGTTGCCGAACACCGACCATTCGTCGCGCAGATTGTCGATGATGTAGTTCTGCTCGATGTTGTGGGTCTGGCGCTGATAGAAAAGGCCGGCGATCACGCGCACTGGCTTGTCGGCCGGCGATGCGAAGCGCAGCTCGTGGCTCATCTTCGTGAAGCTGTCGTCCGAGACGATGTACTGGTTGGGGTTGATGACGTCGCCGGCGTTGTTGAGGAAGTAATAACCGTAGAGCGCGTCGTAGAAATAGGCGTAGTCGATGTAATCCGACTGGCCGTCGATCTGGCGCTGCATGTAGGCGCCGGCGTAGGTCATGTCGAAACTGCCGATCTTGCCGGAAACGGTGAGCGCCGCCTGGTACCATTTGTCGACGAAATGCTCCGGATTGAACTGCTGGACCTGGAGCTTGCCGAGGCCGGATTCCTGCGCGAACGTGCCGTCGCTGATCTGCTTCTGCGCCATCAGCTGCGGCAGGATTGTCCAATTGTCGTCGAGCTCGATCTTGAGCGCCGCGCGCGCGCCGTAGGTCTCGACGTCGTTATAATCCTCCTCGACGAAGGCGGCATTGGTGCGGGTCGCCTCCTGCGGCCCATTCTCCGCCAGCACGGTCGGGAAGACGAGCGTGCCGGGGATGTTGTCGATATAGCCGCCGTCCTTGCGGTACCAGCCGACCACGCGGACCGCGGCGCGATCCGAGATCGGCGCGTTCAGGAACGCCTCGCCGGTATAGCCGAACTCGCCGTGGGCGGTGTGGTTCAGCTCGAGATTGGCCTCGCCGTAGAAACCGCTGGTGTCGGGCTTGTTGGTGATGATGCGCACCGTGCCGGCCTGGCTCGAGGCGCCGTAGAGCGTGCCCTGCGGACCGGCCAGCGCCTCGACGCGGGCGATGTCGAAGACATGGATGTCGAGCGCGCCGGTGATGGTCGTGATCGGCTGCTCGTCCAGATAGGTGCCCACCGACGGCAGCGAGGCCGAGTGGTTCGAATTCTCGCCCGACGCGACGCCGCGGAAATAGACGTTGGAGAAGCCCGGCCCGGCGGTCTGGAAGGAAATGCTCGGGATCTGGCGGGCATAATCCTGGAAGTCGTTGACCTGCAGCTCGTCGAGCTTCTCGGTCCCGATCGCGGTGATCGCGATCGGGACGTCCTGCAGATTCTCCTCGCGCTTCTGCGCGGTGACGATGATGTCGGCCTCGTCATACTGGCCGCGCCCGGTGTCGGCGCGGTCGCCGGCGCCGCTCGCCTCGCCGGAAGCGGTGCCGCCGGTCTCCTGGCCGGTGCCGGTGTCCGTTTCCTGCGCCCAGGCCGTGCCGGTGGAGCAGAGCATCGTCGAGCCGAGCAGCGCGACGGCCGCGAGGCGGATGGAGCTGGAATCCTGACCCAAGCGACGCATCGTTCGACCCCCCGATCAAAAAATTGAGGAGCGGAGAGTGTGCTGCCTTGCAGCACAGGTCAAACTGATTTTGGGGGCGAAACGGAAGCCGCCCGCGGGTTGTCAGCCGGATGTGGTGGAATTGTCACTGGCGGGTGCTGCGGGGTAGCAGTCGAGCACCGGCCCAAGGGCTTGCTTCAGAGGCTCCAGCCACGGCTCGAAGGCCCGCCACTGGTCCAGCCCCTCCCGGTTGATCGGCCGGCGGACCTGCTCCGAGCTGGCGGTGCGGACGGCCCGCTCGTTCTCGTAGAAGCGAAGGCAGGCTTCCTCGAACGGCAGCCCGAGATATTCGAGCAGGCGCGCGACCTCCGCCTCCGGCTCCTCCACCATGCGCTCGTAGATCACGCGGTGCACCCGTCCGGGGAGCACGCGGTCGAAATGGGCCATCATCCGCACATAGTCGCGGTAGTAGCGGCCGACTTCGGGGAGCGAATAGGTGAACGCCTGCCCGCGGGCGAAGTGCTGCTTGAAGTTGGAGAAGCAGCAGGCGAGCGGATGGCGCCGCGCGTCGACGATCTTCGCGTTGGGGAGGATCAGGTGGATGAGGCCGACATGCGCCCAGTTGTTCGGCATCTTGTCGATGAAGAAGGGGCGGTCGGTCTTCCGCTGCACCCGCGTGCGCTCGAGATACTCCTCGCCCAGCCCGCGCAGCGCCTCCGCCGAAAGGTCCGCCAGCGCTTCGGGGTAGCGGGTATCCTCGCTCCGCAACTTGCGGCCGGACAGCCGCCGCGCGATCGCCGGGATGTCGGGAAGCTCCATCGTCCCTTCGACCTGGGAGTGGCTGGCGAGGATCTGCTCGATCAGCGTCGATCCGGCGCGCGGCATGCCCAGGATAAAGATCGGATCGGCCGCCGGGCACCCCCGGCCCTCGCGGGCTGAGAAGAATGTGCGGGTGAACAGCGCCTGGGCGCGGTCCACCTGCCCGGCCACCTCGTCGCCGTCATAATCGACCATCTCGCGCCGCAGCCGGTTGCCTTCCGCATAATGGTCGAACGCCTGCTCCGCCTGACCCGCATCCTCGTGCGCCTTGCCGAGCGCGAAGTGGAGGTGGAGGCGGTCGTCGGCATCCAAGGCCTCCCCGTCGAGGGCCGATTCCATGGCCTCGATATCCTCGTCCCCGAGCTTCACCGTCTTGAGGTTCGCCAGGCTCCACCAGGCCTCGCCCAGCGACGGCGCCAGCGCGATGGCGCGGCGGTAGGCGGCGATGCTCTCCTCGCGCCGGCCCACCGTCTTGAGCACGTGCCCGTAGCTCATCCACACCTTCGGCTGCCGCGGGAAGCGGGCGAGCACCTGCTCGTAGATGCCGATCGCCTCCTCGTAGCCGCCGATGCGCCCAAGCGCCGCCGCCTTCAAATTCTGATGCGCGGGGTTTTCAGGGTCGTCGCCGAGCAAAGTGTCGAGGACCTCGACCGCGTCGGCGGAGCGGCCCTGTTTGTAGAGGACGGTGGCGAGGTTGGCGCGGGCGGCGGTGAAGGCGGGCGCAAGCTCCAGCGCCCGGCGAAGCAGGTTCTCGGCGTCCTTGTAGCGGCCGAGCCGGCCGGCGAGCTCCGCCATCATCCGAATCGCGGCGACGTCGGTCGGCTTTTCCTTGAGGTGTGGGCGCAGAATGTGCTCGGCGACGGCGAGCTCGCCCTCGACCAGGGCCTTGCCGGCCCGTAGCAGCTGCGGGTCGTTCACGGACGCGGCGATCGCCTCCAGCTCCGCCTCCTCGGCCTCGTGCTCCTCGCCGGACCTGCGGAGGGCGACCCCGAGCAGCCGCCAGCCGTCGGCATTGCCGGGGGCGGCCCGAACGATCTCGCGCGCCTGCAGCGCCGCAAGCCGCGCGTCGTCGCGCAGCACGCGCCGGGTGAGGGTGAGCGCCTCGGCGACGTTCACGGCTGCTCCTCGGCCAGCGGCACGTGGTAACGCTGGAGGAGAGCGCGGATTTCGGGCGCCCGGCGGGCGAGCGCCGTCTCCACCTCCTCGCGAAGAGCGCGGTCTCCCTTGCGCGTGCCCATCGAGACGTCGAATACCATCGGCAGCTGCGGCCCGTCGAAGGCGGAGGTGAGGGCCGTGACGGTGAGCGGAACCTTCTGGCGCGCCGCATACCAACCGGCCACCGGACCCCAGACGAACGCCACGTCGACCTCTCCCTTCGCCACCGCCTCGACGATCGCCGCCTGCGGGTCGGGCGCGCCATGGTCGCCGTAGATCATGTAGCCGCGAATATTGTCGATCATGCCCCGCTTCGACAGAGCGTGCGCGGGCGGCGTGTTCGAGAAATCGTCGCCGACCATCTGCACGCCGATCTTCATGGTTCTGAGCCGTTCGTCGTCGAACGATGCCACGGGCGGCTCGCCCGCCCGGGTGATCGCCACGTAGGTTGACCGGTAATAGGGGCGGGTGGTGCCCAGCATCTCGAGCGTGGCGCCGACGCCCGGAATGAGGTCGCAAAGGCCCTCGTTCAGCGTCTCGCGCACATTCCCGCGCCGCTGCGCCCACCAGGTGTAGGTGACGCTCGCGTGAAGCTCGGCCGCGACCATCTCCACCAGCTTGTTCTCGAATCCGTCGCCCGCACGGTCGGAGAAGGGCATGTTGTTGGGGTCGGCACAGACCTTGAGCTCGCGGGCTCCGGCAACGGCCGGCGCGATGGTGAGAGCGAGAGCGAGGAGCAGCCTCATGGCGCCGCGATTATCCCCCAGGGCTTGCCGCCGATGGCAACCCTGCCGATTACCGTGTTCGCGATCAGGTCCACCACTGTGACGTCGCCGGTGAGGCCGTTCGCCGTATAGAGCCGCCGCTCGTCGGGCGAGAGCGCCAGGTTCCACGCGCGCCAGCCGACCGGGAAGGTGCGGACGATCTTGAGCGTCTTCGGATCGACCTCGGCGACCAGCTTGCCCCGGCCGAGCGCGACGAAGGCGCGGCGGCCGTCCCGGGTGAAGGCGATGCCGACCGGCTGCACGAAGACGTCGTCGGCGCTGCCGTCGACCAGCTTCGCGGCCTGGAAGTCGATCCTCCCGGCGCGCTTGCGGGTCGCGGCATCGAAGGCAGTGACGGTGCCCCGCACCTCGGAGGAGACCCAGAATTGCTTCCCGTCGGGCGTGAAGGCGACGTAGCGCGGCCGGGTGTCGACCAGCAGGTTGTCGATCACCTCGCCCGTCGCCGCATCGACGACATGGGCCATGGCGGCGCTTTCGGAGGTCTGGACCACGGTCCTGCCGTCGGGGCTGACCGCCGTTCCTTCGGGCTCGCCGCCGACCAGCACCTCGCGTTCAGCCTTGCGGTCGCGGACCCCGACGAAGCTCAGCAGATTGTCGTTCTCGTTGGCGACGAACATCCGCGTGCCGTCGGGGGAGAGGGCGAAGGTCTCGGGGTCCGGCCCGGAGGGGAGATGGCCGACCACCTTTCCGGTCGCGCGGTCCACCTCGGCGATGCGATCATCGTCGCTCACCGCCACGAACAGCGTTTTCCCGTCGTGGGAGAGGCCGAGCCCGCGCGGGCGGCGGCCGACCTCGATCCGGCCGGTCTCCTTCAGGGTGGCGCCGTCGATGATGTGGACGGCGGTCCCGCCCTCGTCGGAGACGTAGATCGTCTCCGCCCCGGCGGGGGCGGCGGCGGCAGCGCTGGCGAGGAGGAGAATCGCCCGGATCATGTCCTCGTATAGAGGAAGGCGGCGATGTCGCGGGAGTCCCGCGGCGTGACACCCAGCTCCGGCATCGCGGTTCCCGGCGAGACCGCCTGCGGGTGCTGGATCCACTTCATCATATTGTCGGGCTTGTTCTCCAGCCGCCCCCCGATGATCGCCCGCGCAGCGACGCCGTCGAGCGGCGGGCCAACCATTCCGGAGGCCTGGGGCATGCCCATGACGGTGTGGCAGCCGCCGCAGCCATATTGGGTGAAGAGGGACATGCCGCGGCGGATGTTCCCGCCGGTCATCGCCTGCGCCTTGAGGCGCAGGTCGCGGTTCTCGTGCCCGCGGTCCGCGAAGAAGGCGCCAAGCACGGCCACGGCCAACAGCAGGGCCGCGGCGAGGAGGAGGAAGACCCTATTCCGCTGCGACGGCATGCCCGACCTCGCTGGCCTTGAGCCATTTGTAGAGGAAGAAGAGCGCGGCGGCGCCGTGGAACAGGCCGCCGGGTATCCACATGACGAGGCCGGCCAGTTGCTGGTCCTCGGCCGGGCTGAGCCCCGCCGGGGTCATGCCCATGGCCGCATAGCGTGCGTACCAGGGGCTGGCGGAGAAGGCCATCAGCGCGCCCAGCGCTCCCCCCACCAGCGACGTCAGGAACAGGCACATGGCGGACGTCCCGTAGCCGCCGCGCCCGGCCCGCCCGTGCGCCATCGCCCACCAGAAGAGGAGGGCGGTGGCGAGGAAGGAGAGGTGCTGCGCGATGTGCCAGCCGTCGCTCTCCAGCGCGCGGTCGAACAGCGCCGGCACGTGCCAGCCCCAGAGGGCGACGATCTGAAGGCCGGTGGCGATCACGGGATCGGTGAGGAAGCGCCAAAGCCCCTTGCCGGACGACGCAATCCTGGCGAGCGCCGCGCGGGCTCGCGTGGGCAGCCCCCACAGCATCGCCGCGCCGGGACGGGAGGCCATGAGGAGGAGGGCGGCCGGAAGCATCAAAATCTCGTGCTCAATCATGTGCATGGTGAACGACCGCTCACCCGCTTCGTGGAGCGGTGAGACCACAGCCGCGGCCAGGACGAGCCATCCTGCGGCGAAAAGCAGACCGCTCCGCCGCAGGCTGTCGCGGCCATGGCTGGAGCGGGTCCAGAGGCGGGCGAAGCCGATCGTGTAGAGGACGGCGGAGAGCGTAAGCGGGCCGGTGACCCAGAGGTCCAGAGTCCAGCCTGCCTGTAGACCCTCGTGCGCCAGCGCGGGTGCCGGGACGAAGAAGAGGAAGAGGCCGAAAAGGCGCCGCATCAGCCGAAGCAGCTCGGGATGATGAAGGCGGCCAGCGTCTGGAAGACGATCGCCAGCCCGAGCAGGCCCGCGGCCATCATGCCGATGAGCGCTACGAAGCTGCGGCCGCTGTCGTCGCCGCTGCCCACCCAGGCCCGCCGGGAAAGGAGGCCGCCGGCGACGGCGAGGAGGAGGGCGACGATGCCGATCAGCAGCACCGGAACGAGCCCGCTCGAACGGCAGGAAATGACGGTGAGGGTGGAGCCGAGCTGCTGCGATCCGAACCAGCCGAACCCGGCGAGCGTCAGCGCGGCCCAGGGGAGGAAGAGCTGCCAGGCCTTGGCGCGCGCGTCCCGCTTCATGTGAACCACCTCGGGATCCAGTAGATCATCACGTAGATCGGCAGCCACAGCAGCCAGACGAACCGCCAGTACATGGCGTTCTCCGCGACATCGACGTGGCGCCGGTTCTCCGCGGCGTGCCCGGTGTGCATCAGCGCCGTCAGCACGATCGTGTCGACGAAGTCGGTGACGAAATGGATCAGGTGGAGGAGGAGCAGCGCCCAGAGGATCGAGCCGTAGGCGTTGTCCGTCCACCAGACGTTGAGCGAGGCGACTTCGAAGCCGCGCAGGATCAGCAGCACGGTGCTGATCGCCAGCATCACCAGCAGCCAGCGCTGCATAGTGCGCAGGTCCTTCCGCTCCGCCGCCTTCTTGATGATCGTGTTCGGTATTTCGCTGGCGAGGATCAGCAGCGTGAACAGGGTGCCGGCGATGAGGTTCGGCGGGCGGAAGGGGTGCGGCGTCCAGGTCTGCTCACCCCCCATCAGGTAGAAATAGCTGGCGAAGGCGAGGGCGAAGCCGGCGCCCTCGATCATGAAGAAGGCGACGACGCCCCACCAGGTCAGGCTCCGGTGCCCGTAGGCGTGGGTGGGAAGATCGGCGAGATCGCCCTCGAAGCGGACCGGCAGGCTCATTCGATCACGGGCTCCGGAGTGAGCGGGCTCTTCGGCCAGAACCAGGCGATCAGCGCCGCCGCCACCGGCACCGCGCCGACGAGGACTGCCCAGGGTGTGAAGATCGACGAGATGAACATCGCGGCGGTGGCGAGCGCCGCGGTCAGCGGCCAGATGGACGGCATCGGCGAGGGCTCGCGCACGTCCGGCCTGGCTTCCATGACGGTGGTGAGCAGCACCTCCCGCTCGTCGACCCTGAGGCCCGTCATCACCGGCAGGTGGTTGCGGTTGTCCCAAAGCGGCGTGTTGCTGGCGACCACCGGGATGTGCGCGAAATTGTAGGGCGGCGGCGGCGAGGTGGTCGCCCATTCGAGGCCCGGCGCGTCCCAGGGGTTGTTGCCCGCGACCTTGCCGGTGCGCATCGAGACGAGCGCGTTGACGACGAACAGGAGCACGCCCGCCGCCAGGGTGAAGGCGCCGAGGGTGGCGAGCAGGTTCATCTGCTCCCATCCCATGCCGGCGGGATAGGTGTAGACGCGCCGCGGCATGCCCATGATGCCCGCCCAGTGCATCGGCGCGAAGGCGAGCTGGAAGCCGAGGAAGACGGTCCAGAAGGCGGTCTTGCCGAGCCTTTCGGACATCAGCCGCCCGGTGAATTTCGGATACCAGTAGGTCAGCGCGCCGAGCAGCGGGAAGACGGCGCCGCCGATCAGCACGTAGTGGAAATGGGCGACAACGAAATAGGTGTCGTGGAGCTGGAGGTCGAGCGGCACGCTCGCCAGCATCACGCCGCTGAGGCCGCCGAGCACGAAGGTGACGATGAAGCCGATCACGTAGAGGAGCGGCGTGTCGTAGCGTGGCCGTCCGTCCCACATGGTCGCGATCCAGCAGAAGATCTGGATGCCGGACGGGATCGCCACCGCCATGCTCGCGGCGGTGTAGAAGGAGTAACCGAGCCGCGGCAGGCCGGTCGCGAACATGTGGTGGACCCAGAGGCCGAAGGCGAGGATGCCGATGGAGACCAGCGCCATCACCACGGCGGCATAGCCGAACACCGGCCGCCGGCTGAACGTCGCCACGATCTCGCTGACGAAGCCGGCGCCAGGCAGGAAGATGATGTAGACCTCCGGGTGGCCGAAGAACCAGAAGAGGTGCTGCCACAAGAGCACGTCGCCATGCTCGAATCCGTTGAAGAAGTGGGTGCCGACCAGCCGGTCCGAGATCAGGAAGCTCGAGGCGAGCGTCACCGCCGGCATCGAGAAGATCACCATCAGCGACACGATCAGCGACACCCAGACGAAGATGGGCATGCGCGACAGCGTCATCCCCGGTGCGCGCTGCTTGAGGATGGTCGCGACGATCTCGACCGAGACGGCGAGGGCGGCGACTTCGGTGAAGGTCACCATTTGCGCCCAGATGTCGGTCCGCTTGCCGGGCGAATATTCGGGGCCTGAGAGGGGGACGTAGGCGAACCAGCCGGCGTCCGGCCCGATGTTGAGGATGAAGCCGGCCCAGAGCAGCAGCCCGCCGGAGAGATAGACGTAATAGCTGAACGCGTTGAGCCGCGGGAAGGCGATGTTGCGGGTGCCGATCATCAGCGGCACGAGGAAGACGGACATCGCCTCCATCACCGGCACGGCGAACAGGAACATCATCGTCGTGCCGTGCATGGTGAAGATCTGGTTGTAGCGGTCCGGCGTGATCAGCCCGCTCTCCGGCGTCGCCAGCTGCACCCGCATGATCAGCGCCAGGATGCCGCCCAGCGCCAGGAAGATCATCGCGGTGACGATATAGCGGTGGGCGATCTCCTTGTGGTCGGTGGTGGACAGCCAGCCCCACAGGCCCGGCGGACGGCTCCAGGTCTTCTCGAGCCGGTGGTGGAGGGCGACGCCCTGGAGCTTCTCGCCGTCGCGCGGCAGGTCGCGGTGCGATTGCGCCGTCACTTCAGCGTCTCCAGATAGGCGACCACCTGGTGCAGCTCCTGCGCCTCGAGGCCGATATAGGGCATGTTCGTGCCGGGCTTCGCCCCCTGCGGGTCGGCCACCCAGGCGTAGAGATGGCCGCGCGTCATCGGCAGCGTGCCTGCGGCGATGCTCTTGCGGCTGGCGACGTGGGTCAGGTCCGGCGCCACCTGGCCCGTCGCCGGCGTGCCGGTGATGTTATGGCAGGTGCTGCATTCGCGGTTCATGAAATAGTCGTAGCCGGCCTTGGCGAGCGGCGTCGTCGGCACGGGCGCAGGTTTCGACTGTGCGGTCAGCCAGCGGGCGAAGTCGGCCTTCGATTCCACCGTCACGTCGAACGCCATGTGGGCGTGCTGCATGCCGCAATATTCGGCGCACTGGCCGCGATACTGGCCGACGCGGGTGGGCACGAGGACGATGTCGCGGTTGGCGCCGGGGATGAGGTCCTGCTTGCCGGCGATGTTGGGCACCCAGAAGCTGTGGATGACGTCATTCGACTTAAGCGTGATCTGGGTCGGGACGCCCAAAGGGAGGTGGAGCTCGTTCGCGGTGCGCACATTCCGCGACGGATCGGCGAAATGGTATTGGACGTCCCACCACCATTGGTTGCCGACGATCTCGACGCTGAGCACCGGCCGGCGCGCGGGGACGGTGTGCGCCATGCCGCTGTCGGTGACGTAGCTCCCCACCGTGAGAGTGGCGATGCCCAGCACGACCGCCGCGATCCAGACGATCAGCCCCGTTCGCAGCGTGCCCGACCGGCTGACGCCCTCCTCGCCGCCAAGCCCGTCCTGCGCCTTGCCGCGCCGCCGGAACCAGCTCCAGGCGAGGAAGGCCAGCACCGCCGCGTAGAAGAGCAGGGTGACGACGATGAACAATGTAAACAGGCTGTTGAACTGCTCCGCGTCGCGTCCGTCGCCGCCGGTCATCGTCTGGACGCCGTCGCAGCCGGCGAGCGCGAGGAGCGGCAGGAGGGCGAGCCGGCCGCGCATCAGTCCTGCTCCGCCGACGGCATGGTCTCTTGCCGCTCCTGGTTCTGCTGGGTCCGCTCCGACAGCGTCTGCGGCTCGCTGGCGCTGATGTCGTCGCTGCGCCCGGGGAGCACGTCCTGCCGCGGCTGGGCGGAGAGGGAGCGGACATAGGCGGCGAGCTCCCACGCCTGCTGCTCGGTGACTCGGCCCTTGAAGGAGGGCATGCCGTTGGGACGGCCGTTGAGGATCGTCTGGACGATATCCTCCATCCGCCCGCCGTAACGCCACTCGTCGTCCATCAGCGGCGGCCCCATGCCGCCCCCGCCCATGGCGTGGCAGCCGATGCAGTTCATCCAGCTGTACCAGCGCTGCCCCTGGCTGATGCGGAAGGAATTGTTCTCATATTCCTTCGCCCGCGGGTCCTTCGAGTCCAGCGACGCCGTCTCCGCCTTGGGCTGGCCGCTCTGCGCCCGTTCCTCCCGGTCGCAGCCGGCGAGGGCGAGGAGCAGGAACAAGGCGCTAGCGCGGAAGGGCGAAGACATAGAGCCTCCCTCCCGCCTTGGTGCGGCCGGGCAGGTCCCGGACCGCGTTGACGAAGCCGAGCGCGGCGCTGGCGTCGTGCGGATCGAGCTGTGCGGAGACGATCGCGCCTGCCCAGCCGCCGACCCCCGCGAGCACCGCCACATATTGCCGCCCGTCGGGGCCGCGGTAGCTGACCGGCTGGCTGATGATGCCGCTGTCGAGCCGCGTCTTCCACAGCAGCCTGCCGCGGCCGCTCGCGCTCGCGTCGACGGCTTTGAACCACCCGTCCATCGTCCCGTAGAAGACGATGTCGCCGCCGGTCGCCAGCGCGCCCGACCAGAGCGGCAGGTCCTCGTTGATCCACCAGGCCGCCTTGCGCCGCACCGGGTCCCAGGCGGTGAACACGCCGCGGTGCCCGCCGGGGCCGGCGTACATCTTCACCTCGGCGCCGAGATAGGGGGTGCCGGCGATGTAGTTCGCCTCGAGCGTTCCCATGTCCATGCACAGGTTGAGGTGGGGGACGTAGAGGAGCCCCGTGCGCGGGCTGAAGGCGGACGGGTTCCAGTCCTTCGCCCCCGGCGCGGCCGGGCAGATGTTGCGGGTGACGCGGCCTTCCTGCGGGATTTTCGAGACGACGGGCATCAGCCGCCCGGTCTTGAGGTCCACCCGTTCGGCGCTGTTGATGAAGCTGTACGGGTCGGCCGAATAGACCTGCCCCGTCACCCGGTCGATGACGTACATGAAGCCGTTGCGCCCCGGGCGGACGAGCACCTGCCGCATCTTCCCCTGCACCGGCATGTCCAGCAGGATGCTCTCGTTGATGTCGTCATGGTCGTAATGGTCGTGCGGGCTCGACTGGTAGAACCACTTCGCCTGGCCGGTGGCGACGTCGCGGGCGAAGATGCCGCTGGTCCACTTGTTGTCGCCCGGCCGCTGGTGCGGGTTCCACGGACCGGCATTGCCGGTGCCGTAGAAGATGGTCTTCGATGTCGGATCGTAGCTGATCCATCCCCAGGTGGTGCCGCCGCCGATCTTCCACGCTTCCGGAGGCCAGGTCGTCACTCCGAGGTCCTTGCCGCGGTCGCTCGCGTAGAAGGGTTTGAAGCCGGGGCCGATGAGCACGTCCGCGTCCGGCCCGGTGCTGTAGGCCTTCCAGGAAACGGAGCCGGAGCCGGCGTCGAGCGCCGTCAGCCAGCCGCGCACGCCGAACTCCCCGCCCGACACGCCGACCAGCACCTTCCCGCCGGCGACGAGCGGCGCCATCGTGATCGTCTCGCCCTTGTTGATGTCGGCGAGCGGAGTGCGCCACACCTGATGCCCGGTCTTGGCGTTGATGGCGAACACTTCGCCGTCCAGCGTGTTGAAGATGATCTTGCCGTTGTCGTAGACGCCGCCGCGGTTGACGACGTCGCAGCACGCCACGCCCTGCGAAAAAGGCTTCGGGTGCGGCCGGAACACCCAGATCGGCCTGCCGCCCTGCGCGAGATCGAGGGCCCAGACGTGGTTCGGGTAGGGTGTCACGATGTACATCATCGATCCGACGACGAGCGGCGCCGCCTCGTGGCCGCGCTTGTTCTTCGTGTCGAAGGTGAAGGCGAGCTTCAGTTGGCCGACGTTCGAGCGGTTGATCTGGTTCAGGGCGGTGTAGCGCGTGCTCGCCACGTCCTTGCCGGGCATCAGCCACTGGCCGTCGTCCTGGGGCACCGCCCCCGCCGCGGGACGGGCGCCGTTATGCTGCGCAGCAATTGGACCGGCAAAAAGCAAAGCGGCTGCAAGAAGCGAAGCGCGGAAAGCCACCATGCGCGCCTTGGGCATTCAGCCACGTCCCCTGTTTCGCCCTTTCTGTTACGGCAGCGGCACGGCTGCGCGCAACATCGCGTCGCGGGAAAATCACACTGATCCAGGTTAAGCCTTGCCAATCCTGTGCCGCGGCGGGACAGGCGAGCAAAGGGACGGTTTCGAGCGTTGCCGGACTGGTGAATCGGGCGTTAACTTCTCCCGATGAACCGCCTCGCTCCCCTCATCGTTCGCGCTCCCGCCCGCTCCGGCCCGGCACGCGCGCGAGCGGTCGGCTATGTCCGTGCGAAGGGGCCGAAAATGGCCGAGGATGTCGGCCTGTTCGTCACCGCCTTCCTGGGCGGGCTCGTCTTCTTCGGGACGATGATCGCCTAGTCGCAGGCCAGGTGGAGCCGCCAGGCGAGCCAGGCGGCGCCGACGCTCGACACCGCCACCATCAGCAGGGTCGCCTCCACCGACATTCCGGCCTGGACGAGCCCGGTCAGGATGATCGCGGCCAGCACCATGGCGCCGGAATTGACGATGTTGTTCGCAGCCACCGTCCGCGCCGTCTCCGATTTCGGTACGGTGGTGGTGAGGAACGCGTAGAGCGGCACCACGAACATGCCGCCCGAGACGGCGACGCCGAGGAGGTCGAACATGACCCACTCGGCCCGCGACATGGCGACGAAGGTGGCAAGGTCCATCAGGTCGCCTTCCGCAACCGGCCAGTCGCGCACGTTCCAGTAGAGGTGGCAGATGAACAGGCCCATCGCGATCGCCGAGGCCGGGGAATATTTGGCGAGGACGCGGCCTTTCAGCAGGCGGTTGATCAGCACCGAGCCGAGCGCGACGCCGACCGAGAAGATGGCGAGGAACAGCGTCGCCACCTGCTGGTTGGCGCCGAGCACGTTCTTGACCAGCGGCGGGAACTGGGCGGCGAGGATCGCGCCCATCATCCAGAAGAAGCTGATCGAGGCGATCGCCAGGAACAGCCGCGGGATGTGGAGCGTGCCGTTCACCAGCGTGATCGAGGCGCGGATGATGTGCCAGTCCATCTTGGCGATTGGGGCGTCCGGCGCGGGCGGGGCGGCGGGGACGAAGGCGCCGGCGATGCGCCCGAGGAGCGCCACCAGGAGGACGCCCAGCGCCGCCCAGCCGGCATGATAGCCGCCGTCAGCGTCCTTGAGCACGAGGAGGCCGCCCAGGATCGTCCCGCCGAGAATGCCGATATAGGTTCCCGCCTCGACCAGGCCGGTCCCGCCGAGCACTTCGTCGTCGTCGAGATGCTGGGGCAGGATCGCATATTTGATCGGGCCGAAGAAGGTCGAGTGCACCCCCATGGCGCAGAGCGCGACCAGCATCAGCGGGATGTTGTGGAGGAGCAGCCCGGCCGCGCCGGCGATCATGATCAGGATCTCGGCGGTCTTCACGATCCGGATGATCCGCGACTTGTCGGTCGCGTCCGCCAGCTGCCCGGACAGGGCCGAGAGCAGGAAGAAGGGGAGGATGAACAGCCCTCCGGCGATGGCGCTGAACGTCGCCTCCTGCTCCTCGCTTCGGTAGATGCCGTAGATCACCAGCATCACCATCGCGGTGCGGTAGAGATTGTCGTTGAAGGCGCCGAGGAACTGGGTGACGAACAGCGGCAGGAAGCGGCGCCGCCGCAGCAGGTGCATCGAATCCTGCACGGCTCAGCGGCCCGGCATCGTCTGACACGAACTCATGAGCGGGCGGCATAGCCGCTAATGGCACGCGGTCAAACCCCGCGATCCGCTCTCCACAGCGGCGGCGGGAACGAGTAAGGCGTCGCGCGAGCCGATGCTGACCCTGCCCAACATCCTCACGCTTTCGCGCATTTTGGCCGTGCCCTTGCTCGTCTTCCTGCTGTGGAAGCCGAGCTGGTGGGACTATGCGATCACCTTCGTCCTCTACTGCATCGTCGGCATCACCGACTATTTCGACGGCTATCTGGCGCGCGCGCAGGGGACGGTGTCGCGGCTCGGCGTCTTCCTCGATCCGATCGCGGACAAGATCATGGTCGCCGCGGTCATCGTCATGCTCGTCTCCAGCCGGGCGGCGAGCGGGGAGCCGGTGATCCACGGCTTCCACATCGTCCCCGCGCTCGTCATCCTGCTGCGCGAGATCATCGTGTCCGGCTTGCGCGAATTCCTGGCCGGGCTGCAGGTGTCGGTGCCGGTCAGTAAGCTCGCCAAGTGGAAGACGACGCTTCAGCTCGTCGCCCTCGGTGCGCTCATCCTCGGCGGGGCGCTCCCGCAATGGGCGTGGGTGCACGAGGTCGGGCTCGTCAGCGTGTGGGCAGCCGCTGCGCTGACGCTGATCACCGGCTGGGACTATCTGCGCGTCGGCATCAGGCACATGGACTGATGCCGGTCGACCTCCTCTATTTCGGAGCCTTGCGCGAGGCGCTCGGCCGCGACGGGGAGCGGGTGGATCCGCCGTCCCACATCCTCACCGTAGACGATCTCGTCGCCTGGCTCGGGGAGCAGGGCGAACCTTATGCCTCCGCCTTCGCGGATCGCGCGCGCGTGCGCGCCGCGGTCGAGGCGGAGTGCGTGAGCTGGGAAGGCAATATCTTCGGCGCGCGCGAGGTCGCGCTGTTTCCGCCGCCGGGGGCTTTGTGATCGACGTCCGGGTCCAGGCGGCGGCCTTCGATCCGGGGCGGCAGCTCGCCCGGCTCGACGAGCTCGGCGCCGGCCGCGTGGTCAGCTTCACGGCGGCCGCGCAGGCGGGGCCGGAGGTCGCATCGCTGTTCATCGATCATCATCCGCCGCTCGCCCGCAACGCGCTCGCCCGCATCGCCGCCGAGGCGGAGGAGCGCTGGTCGCTCACCGGAGCGATCCTCATCCACCGCCACGGCCGGATTGCGCCGGGAGAACGGCTCGCCTTCGCCGCGGTGGCGGCGGCCGACGGGCCGGCGGCGCTCGAAGCCTGCGCCTTCCTCGCCGAGGCGCTGCGGACCCGCGCCCCCTTCTGGCGCAGGGAGATCCTCGCCGGCGGCGGCGAGCGCTGGCGCTGAGCTACGCGCTCAGAAGGGCGTCACCCGCTGGAACGACATGCCCTGCAGCTCCGGCAGCGCCTTGAGCTGCGGCTCGACCTTGGCGAGGTCGCCCACGACGACGAGCGTCATCTTCTCGAGCGGCAGGGATTCCCGCGCAAGCCGCTGCATGTCCGGCGCGCCGACGGCGAGCACGTTCGGCACATATTGAGTGAGCCAGTCCGCCGGCAGGCCGTGGAAGTCGCGGGTGGCGAGGGAGCCGATCAGGCCGGGCGGGCTCGCATTCTGGAGGACGAAGGTGCCCGCCATCCAGGTGCGCATGCCGGTCGCCTCCTCAGCCGGCACGGGCTCGGTCTGCAGGCGGCGGACCTCGCCGAACACCTCCTTCAGCGCCGCGCCGGTGACGTCGGTTGTGACGTCGGCCTCGAACGCCCACTGCGCCTCGCCCGGATTGTACGTGACGGACGAATAAGGCGAGTAGGTGTAGCCCTTGGCCTCGCGGATGTTCTTGGTAATGCGCGAGGTGAAGGCGCCGCCGAGGAGGGCGTTGGTCACCCGGAACGGGATGTCGCCCGCCCCGCCGGCCGTGGGGGCGGGGAAGGCGAGGCGCACCGTCGATTGCGGCGCGCCGGGGCGGTCGACCAGCAGCACCTTGGGCCCCGGCTGCGGCGTCGGCGGAAGCCTCAGCCGCTCGGGGCCCGGCTGCCCGTCGGCAAATGCCTGCTCGATCGCCGCCCGCACCGCGGCCGCGTCGAACCGGCCGGCGATGTAGAGCCGGGCGCGGCGAGCGCCGAAATTTTCCGCGTGGAAGCGCTTGAGGTCGTCGAGCTTGTAGCCCGTGAGCTGCGCGTCCGTCGGAAAGCTCCGGCCGTAAGGGTGGTTCGGCCCGTAATAAGCGGCGGCGAGGGCGACGTCCGCCGCGGTCTGCGGCTCCGACTTGGCGACGGCGATGCCGCGGGCGAAATTCTGCTTCACCCGCTCGAACTCGGAAGCGGGGAATTCCGGGCGCC
>DASVVY010000142.1:0-21530 GCA_036386335.1 Allosphingosinicella sp.
CCAAACGAGAGCAACGCTGCTGTCACATAATACGTGACCGGAGCGGCGCGGAACATGTCGAAGAGGGGGGCGGTCCACTGGATGGCGAGATCGGTGTTCCGGTCTGCGAAGAGCGTGAGAGAAGATCCCGCTTGTTCGAACAGCGTCCAGAACACGACATTGAAGACCACCAACACAATGGCTGAGACCATCATCTGGAACTCGACCCGGGAGCCGTTCGCGTACGACCAGATCAGGATCGCGGGGACGCCCAGGAGGAACGTAAAGAAGAGGATCTTGCCCATGATCGGCAGGCCCAGGAGGTAGGCCACGATTCCCGAGCCCTCCTGCGGCGCTGAGGTGGAATGCATGAGATTGGAAAAGAGGAACCAGACCACCGGAATGGCGACAATTGCGCCCAGGTAGATGATCCAGTCCCGACTAGGGTCCGCACCCTCCGGGCGCTCACCGTAGCCGGTGAGTCGGCCACCGTCGAACTGAATGAGGACCCAGGAACAGAGCATCCCCGAGGCGGCGAGCCCGAAGCCAGCCCATGGCCCAACGTTTTCGTAGAGCATCGGGCAGAAGAATTGCGAGATGAGCGAGCCGAGGTTGATCCCCATGTAGAAGATGGTGAACCCCGCGTCCCGCCGCCGATCGCCCTGCTCGTAGAGCGATCCGACGATGGTCGAGATGTTCGGCTTGAAGAAGCCGTTGCCGATCGTCACCATCGACAGGCCGATGAGCAAGAGCATGGTGTAGAAGGGCGAGCGCTCGCCCGACGCCTCGAAGCGGCCGGGCGCGATCCGCTTTACCTCGACCCCGCCCGCCCCGACCAGCGAGACCGACTTGTCCTCATTGCCCTTGATCAGCAGGTTCTGGTTGCCCGCGACCACGAATTGCTGGCGCGCGTCCCCCTTGCCCTGATTGACGACCTCGTACCGTTGCCCCTCGATGACCGCGAAGGGCTTCGCCGCCTCGCCGCCAAAGCAGAGGGTGAAATAGCCGAGCGCCATCATGATCGCGCCGAACTTCACCGACCGTTTCGACCCGAGATAGCGGTCGGCGAGGAGGCCGCCGATGAGAGGTGTCAGGTAGACCAGCGCGGTGAAGCCGCCGTAGAGTCCGGTGCTTGTCTGGTCATCGAAGAGGAACCACTCCGCCAGATAGAGCGTCAGCAGCGCCCGCATGCCGTAATAGCCGAACCGCTCCCACATTTCGGTGGTGAACAGCCGCTTCAGCTGCCGGGGATGCTCGAACCAGGCGCCCTGATCGCTGCGGCTGACGTCCGGGCGTTCGCCCTCGGTGGTGGTGTCGGGGGCTACGTTGACCATGGCGCACTCTCTCCCGAAGCGGCCCGCAATCTACCGGCGGGTCCAGTTCAGCCGGGGCACCCTAGCGGGCTAATCGGCGTTGTGAAGCCGATTGTTGCAGTGTCGCAAGGCTGCTAGCGCCGCCGCTTCGATGTTCAACGACACCGCCTCCCTCCTCTCCTACCTGCGCACCCGCCGCTCCGGCCGGCCGCGCGACATGGTGGAGCCCAGCCCCACCGCCGAGCAGCTCCGCGACATCCTTGCCATCGCCGCGCGCACCCCGGACCATGGCAAGCTCGCCCCCTGGCGCTTCATCCACGTCCCCCGGGAGCGCCGCCAGGCCTTCGGCGCCATGCTCGAGGCCGCCTACCGCGCCGGCAAGCCGGAGGCGGGGCGGCTCGAGATCGAAGCCGCGCACCGCTTCGCCGCCCAGGCGCCGGAGCTGGTCGTGACCCTCTCCAGCCCGAACCCCGAGAGCCACATCCCGCTCTGGGAACAGGAGCTCTCCTGCGGCGCCGCCTGCATGAACCTCCTCCACGCCGCCCGCGCCCACGGCTTCGCCGCCGGATGGGTGACCGGCTGGGCCGCTTATTCCCCGCACGTCCTCGAAGCCCTCGGCGCCGCCCCGCCGCAGCGGATCGCCGGCTTCATCTTCCTCGGCACCGCCGGCGGGGAGCTGGAGGAGCGACTGCGCCCCGATCTCGTCGAGGTGGTGCGGGAGTGGTGACGCCCCGCCCGGTCCGATAAAGCTTGACCCCTTAGCTGTATTAGTACAGCATAGCGCCTGTGTCCGAAGAACGCCCCGTTTACCTCCGCCTGCGCGACAGCATCGCCGCGATGATCCTCGAAGGCCGCGTGTCGGACGGGGATCCGCTGCCGTCGGTGCGCAGCCTCGCCGCCGAATATGGCGCCAACCCACTCACGGTCGCCAAGGCCTACCAGACCTTCCAGGACGAGGGGCTGATCGTCGTCCGCCGCGGCGTCGGGATGTTCGTCGCCGAGGGCGCTGCCGGCAAGCTGCTGTCGGCGGAGCGCCGCGAGTTCCTCGACCACCGCTGGCCGGCCGTCGCCGCGCAGATCCGCCGCCTCGGGCTCGATGTCGAGGAACTGGTCGAGCGCGCGCTCGCCTGATCCACAAAAAAGGCGCCAAACCGCTAGGAATCAGGGGCTTGCCGCAAAGGCCGGTCTGTGAGAGAGGATGAGTTGGGATTCGTGCGGGGGAATGGGCCGTGGACGACGTCGTTCAGGATGTGAC
Source organism: Allosphingosinicella sp. (assembly GCA_036386335.1). Classification (GTDB taxonomy): domain Bacteria; phylum Pseudomonadota; class Alphaproteobacteria; order Sphingomonadales; family Sphingomonadaceae; genus Allosphingosinicella. Next base: position 2,548 of record DASVVY010000142.1, read on the forward strand.
CAGCGAGCCGGAGGATGAGCTGGTCTCGTCCCCGTCGGCCGGCACGGGCGATGAATGGGTCGACTGGAGCTATCTCACCTCGCTTGAGGGGGAAGCGTCGGACGGCGGCGATCAGGGCGACGGCGTTGCAGCCGATCCGGCTGACGACGCAGTGATCTACTATCTGGCAGGCGACGATTCCCCCGGCGATCCCGTCCCGGACGAGGGTGGCGACGAAGGCGTTGTCACGCCGGATGACGATTCGAGCGGCGGCGTGCCGGACGGCAGCGTCATCTACTATCTCTCCGGAGGCGGCGAGGGGGACGAACCCAAGGATGATGAGCCCACGGACGACCAGCCGACCGATGACGGCGTCACCGACGACGGCGGCGCGGGCGATCCCGGCGACGACGTGGGCCGCCCGACGGACGACACCCCCGGCGGCACGGAAACCGGCACCGACGGCGGGATCATCTATACGCTCGAGGACGGCGACGGCGGCACCGGCCGCGATTTCGGGCGGCCGGACCTCGACCTCGCGCCGCACCGGATGCAGATTCCCGAGCAACTCTCCGGCTCCCTCACCACCGAGGAAGCTGCCGACCTGCTCGACGCGCTCCACGGGGCGCGGGCCGCGCTGACCCAGCATGCCGGCGGCAGCCTCCCGGCGCCCGAACAGTGGGATCCGCCGGCGATGGACGTCTCGGCGGCGTTCGACACCGAGTCCGCGCCCGTCGCGGCAGCGCATTTCGCGCCGGGGCTCGCCGCCGATCTGACCCCGGCGATCTTCCCGGGCTGATCCGCTCTCTCCGCGCGCTTTCACGCGGCGGCTGACACAATCGACACAAAGAAGCGGTAGATGCGGCATGGCGCTGACACAGCGTCGCGGCAAAGCGCAGGCGGCGCCCGGTGGTGGGCGCCGAAAGGAGCCGACATGACCCTGATGCGCGCATTCCTCATCTCGACAGTGTCGACCTTCACGCTGCTCGTCAGCGGGTACGAGGTGCTCTGGGCCTGATTGCCCCGTCCCGCAGGCAATTGACTTTCGGAAATCCCGCCGGGCGGCCGCAGCACGGCCGAGCGGTCGCATTTGTCATCTTGCGTTCATGCACGAAGATGCATAATTATGCATCTCAGGCGTGATCAAGAGGTGCGTGCGGATATGGCGATGCTGGAATGCTCGAAGGAACGGCCGTGGGGAATCCACCAGTCCCTCCGTCTCGATCAGGCCTGCCCGCGCTGCGGCTGGGCCGACGAGGAGGATCGCGGATCGCCCTGGCCGCCGCTCAGCGTCGTGCCATCCGCTTACGAGCCCCCCGAGGCGCTGGCCGCGTGACGGCGCGCCGCGGCCTCAGCAGCCGAGCTCGAGGTGCAGGAAGCGGTTGAACGCACTCGGCACATAATCCCGGAACGCCTCCCTTCCGCGCCGGCGTCCACTACCGCTTCTCGAACGAGGCGGGGGAGGAGATAGGCCGCCGCGCGACGAGGATGGTCATGTGGCGTGCGCTGCGGCCGCTTCCGGCCTGCGGACGCAAGCGCTAGCCGGGAGGGGGATTCCCGGCGCAGCGGCGGTCTGGTAGAGCGGCGGCCGGCCGCGACTTTGCGGCCCTGTGCCAAGGGGACCGATGCTCCGGCTGCGTTGCCTCGCTTACCCACTCCCGGTCCTGCTCGCCGGATGCCAGACGCCCGCCAGGCAGGCGCCGGAAAGGCCGCGGGCTGCGGTCACGCTCGAGGAATCGGAGCCTTGGCGGTCGGTCGCTTCCCCCGAGACCGAGGCGTCGGTCGACGAAATTCAGGCACGCTGGCGCCAGGCGCTCCAGGCCGCGCGGACGCGCGCCTACGTCCGCCGCGTCGCCGCCGAGGGGGCGCTGCTCCAGCCCGCTGCCGGTCTGCCGCGCGCCGCACCAGCTCCCGGCCCCTATCGCTGCCGCGTCGTCAGGATCGGCGGCGGAATCGGAGGCGGGACGCCCTATACGGCGTCGAAACCGGGCTTCTGCTTTGTCGGCGTGGTGGAGGACCAGCTCAGCCTCACCGCGGAGCCCCCCGCCCACCGCCTCGGCGGCTATCTCTGGGAGGAGAAAGACAGCCGTCGCCTCGTCTTCCTTGGATCCGAGATGGCGCCCGGGGCGAAGCGTGCCGGCGTCTATGGCGAGAGCCCAGCACGCGACGCTGCCGGCCTGTTCGAGCGGATCGGGGACTTCCGCTACCGCCTCACGATCCCGACCCGCGGGGCGGCCGGGCTGCTCGTGTTCGACCTCACGGCCTACCCGAACCCGAGCGCGCGCTGAGCGCCGGGAACGTTTCCGCCATCCCCGCCGTTTCGTGTCGCAGCTGGAACGTTTCCAGCCACCGAAACACTCGGGAGGAACGTATGCTTTGGACCGTCGCCGTTATCCTGTTCGTGCTCTGGCTGCTCGGCTTCTTCGCCTTCCACGTCGGCGGCGGGCTGATCCACGCCTTGCTCGTCATCGCGGTGATCGTCATCATCTTCAACCTGATCTCCGGCCGGCGCGCGCTCTAGCAGCGTCGGGCGCGCTCAGGCGGACAAGGATCGGCGGAGCTCATCGAGGCGCTGCTGCGACTCCCGTGGGAAGTTGACGGCGTTCTCGAAGACGAAAGGATCCGCGAAGCCGGGCTTCGTCCGCGCCGCGAGGTCGTCCCACAAGGTGAGCCACACGTCATAGTGGCGCAGCAGCGCGATGGCGTGAGGCTGCAGAGCCTCGGGGAGCAGGTGCGTGCGGCGGAGCAGCAGCGCCCGCGCCGAGGCGTTCGTCCGTCGCAGCGAGCAGGCGAATAGGAAGCTTTTGCCGTTCGCCATGTAATCGGCATAGGCTTGCGCCGCGGCGAGGAAGTGGGTGTGCAATGGTCCGAGCAGGTCGTCCCGCAGCTGTCGATCCCGCTCGCCCTCCATCCGCGCCCCTCCCCTTCCTGGCGCGCCGGATGAGCCGCTGATGGCGTGGCTCGCGCTGGGCGCCTTTCTGCTCTCCTTCGCCGCGCTTGGCCGCGGCGGCAAGCCCGCATTCGACCTGACGGGAGCGCTCGCAGCGGCCGCGCTGCTCGTGGCCGTCGCCGGCGCCTGGCGCGTTTACACGCCGGTCGAAGCGCTGCTGACCGTCGCCCTGGCCGCTGCCGCCGCGCTGCTGGCGCGAAAGCTGCTCGGCCGGGAGCCGCCCTGGCTGCGGCCCGCCGCGCTGCTCAGCGGCGCCGCCGCGGCCCTGTTCGCGCTGCTCGGCCCCGCCGACGGGCTGTTCTGATCATTCGAGGAAACTGCGGACGAAGTCGGTCCCCGGCACCTCGATTGTCACCGTCGGCGTGGCGAACTGCTCCACCTTGCCGCTGTTGAGGATCGCCACCCGGTCCGCGAGGGCGAACGCCTCCTCGTGGTCGTGGGTGACGAAGATCGAGGTCAGGCCCACCTCCTCGTGGATCTGGCGCAGCGCCTCGCGCAGCTCGCGCCGCACCTTGGCGTCGAGCGCGCCGAACGGCTCGTCGAGGAGGAGGATGCGCGGCTCCCGCGCCAGCGCGCGGGCGAGCGCGACCCGCTGGCGCTGCCCTCCGGAGAGCTGGGCCGGGAAGCGGCTGCCATAGCCGTCGAGCTGCACGAGCCGGAGCAGCTCCTCGACGCGGGTCCGGATCGCGTCCTTCGGCGGCCGCGAACGGCCCGGCATGATGTCGAGGCCGAAGGCGATGTTCCGCTCGACGGTCATGTGGCCGAACAAAGCGTAATGCTGGAACACGAAGCCGATGCCCCGCTTCGCGGCGGGCAGCTCGGTCACGTCTTCGCCGGAGAAGAGCACCCTGCCCGCGTCCGGGAATTCGAGGCCGGCGATGATGCGCAGCAGAGTCGTCTTGCCCGATCCCGAAGGGCCGAGCAGCGCCACGAACTCCTTCGCCCCGATCTCCAGGCTCACGTCCCGGAGCGCGGGGTAGGAGGTGAAGCGCTTGCTGATATTCTCGATGCGGATCGACATGATTTTCAGTGTCCCAGTGCGGCGATCGAGTCGCGGTGCCGCCACTCGAGGAAGGTCTTGAGCGCCAGCGTCACCAGGGCAAGCAGGGCGAGCAATGAGGCGACGGCGAAGGCGGCGACGAAATTGTACTCGTTGTAAAGCACCTCGACGTGGAGCGGCATCGTGTTGGTCTCCCCGCGTATGTGGCCGGAGACGACCGAGACGGCGCCAAACTCGCCCATCGCCCGGGCGTTGGCGAGGAGCACGCCGTAGAGCAGCCCCCAGCGAATGTTGGGCAAGGTCACCCGCCGGAAGGTCTGCCAGCCCGAGGCGCCGAGCGACAGCGCCGCTTCCTCGTCGCTCCGCCCCTGCTCCTCCATCAGCGGGATGATCTCGCGGGCGATGAAGGGGAAGGTGATGAAGACCGTGGCCAAGACGATGCCGGGGAGGGCGAAGATGATCTCGATCCCGCGCTCTTCGAGCCAGCCGCCGAACCAGCCCTGCGCGCCGAACAGCAGCACGAAGATCAGGCCCGACACGACCGGGGAGACCGAGAAGGGAATGTCGATCAACGTCGTCAGCACCGCCTTTCCGCGGAAGTCGTGCTTGGTGATCGCCCACGCCGCCGCCACGCCGAAGACGAGGTTGAGCGGCACCGCGATCGCGGCGACGAGCAGGGTCAGCTTGATCGCCGCCCGCGCGTCCGGCTCCGACACGGCGGCGAACCACGCGCCCAGCCCCTCCCGGAAGGCCTCGTGGAAGACGGCCCCGAGCGGCAGCAGCAGGACCAGCCCGACATAGGCGAAGGCCGTGAGGATCAGGAGCGCCTGGACGCCACGCCCTTCGGCCAGCGGCGAACGGCGGCTCATGCGGTCCGCCGGCGCTGCCAGACCTGCAGCAGGTTGAGGATGAGGAGGAGCAGGAAGGAGACGACCAGCATCACCACCGCGATCGCCGTCGCGCCGGCATAATCATATTCCTCGAGCTGGGTGACGATGAGGAGCGGGGCGATCTCGGATTCGTAGGGCATGTTGCCGGCGATGAAGATCACCGAACCATATTCCCCGGCCCCCCGGGCGAAGGCGAGGGCGAAGCCGGTGGCGAGCGCCGGCGCGATGGTGGGAAGGATGACGCGGCGGAAGGTCTGCAGCCGCGAAGCGCCGAGCGTCACCGCCGCTTCCTCGATCTCCTTCGACACCTGCGCCAGCACCGGCTCGACGGTGCGCACCACGAACGGCAGGCCGATGAACACCAGCGCGATGACAACCCCCGCGGGCTTGTACGCGACGGGAAGGCCGAGCGGCGCGAGCAGCGATCCGACCGGGCCGGTGTCCGCGTAGATGGCGGTGAGGGCGATGCCCGCCACTGCCGTCGGAAGCGCGAAGGGGAGGTCGATCAGCGCCCCGAACAGCCGCTTGCCCGGGAAGCGGTAGCGGACCAGTACCCAGGCGACGAGCAGGCCGAAGACGAGGTTGATCGCCGCGGCCAGCAGCGCGCCGCCGAAGCTCAGGCGATAGGCCGCCATCGCCCGCTCCGACCCGGCGGCCGCCCAGAAGGCGTCCCAGCCGGCGCCGGCGCTCTTCACGAAGACGGCGCTGAGCGGGACCAGCACGATCAGCGACAGCCAGGTGACGGTGATGCCGAGCGACAGGCCGAAGCCCGGCATCGAGCGCCGCCCGCGGCGGGTGCGGGGCCTGTCGCGGGCGGCGAGCGGGATTGCGGCGCTGGCCATCAGAAATCGAGGTGAAGGCGTGCCGCCACCACATCCCCCTTGGTCTTGTCGCCAACCGGGTCCAGCGGCGTGTTGTCGCCGTTGAAGCGGACCCAGTTCAGCATGATTTTCGCATAGGGGTTGAAGTACCAGTTGAGCGCCGCGGTCAAGCTCTCCGCCCGATTGCCGGCCCGCGCGAGCACCGGCGTGTTGGAGAGATCCAGCCGGTCGTAACGCACCGCGACCTCGAACGCGCCGAGCCCGTCCTTCCCCAACTCGCGGAAAGGCTTCACCCTGTCGAAATTGCCGGCCTTGAACGGCCGCGTTTCCCCGGTGAGGAAGTAGGTCGCGTAGGCATAGAAGCCGTCGAACGCCTCGTCGCCGCCGAGGGTGCGGTCGAGCCAGAGGCGACCATATTCCCCGGCCACGGTCAGCGGCCCGAACACTCCCGCGGCTTCGGCGCCTGCGTAGCGGAGCGACTCGACGTTCGGGATGACGCCGGTGTCGGCGATGTTGCCGTTGTCGATGCGGATGTTGGGCCGGTCGGTGAGGCGCACCGCATCCTCGACGTCGCCCGAGCGCAAGGCGGTCCGGTAATAGCCGGAGGCGCCGAGATGGACGACCTTGCCGGTGTCGAACACCGGCTCCCATGTCGCGCGCGCGTTGAAGCCCCAGCTCTCGTCCGGCGTGTTGGTCACCGGGGCCGCGGTCGAGCGGCCGATGCTCTCATTGTCGCCGAAGACGCCGGCGGCGATGTTCACATTCTCCCGCGGCGCCCAGGCGGCCGAGGCGCCGATCCGCCGCTCCGCCCCGGCATTGCCGAAGGCATTGGTGAACATCCCGCGCTCCAGGAAGACGTTGTAATTGTCGCTGTTGTTCGATTCGAGGCCGAACGGCGCCTTGTGCTGGCCCACCGTCAGCAGGACCTTTGGGATCTTGGTGTACTGGAGGTAGGCGTCGGTGAGGTTCACCGCATTGCCGGCGAAATCGACCTCGATCCGGTAGTTGAACCACTTGAAGGCGGTGCCTTCGAGGCCGATGCGCGCGCGGCGGAAGCCGGTGCCGTTATTGTAATCATAGCCGCCGGCGCGCTCCCAGAAGGCGCCGACGTCGGCCTCGATCACACCGCGCGGCTTGAAGGTGAAGTCGCCCTTCGTGTCCGAAATGGTCGGCGCCCAGGCGAATTGCGCGTTCTTCGCCGCCCGCGTCTCCACGCTCTCGAGCCGCCCCTGGTTGAGCTCCGCCTGCTGCTCGAGCTCGGCGTTGCGCGCCTCGAGCTGCTTCACGCGGGATTCAAGGGCGTTGAGACGGTCGAGCACCGGGTCTCCGGTGGGCGCCGGCGGCGCCTCGGCGGCGGGGGCGTCGTCGATGACGGTGTCGATCGTGCCGCCCGTCGGCGCCTCCGTCGCGGCGTCCGGGAAGAGGGGGTCAGCCTCGGCGCTCTGGCCGAGCGCGGGTGTGGCGAGGACGAGCAGGGAAGCCCCCGCGAGCAGGATGATACGCATCGGAAATAGTCTCCGTTTCAGGGGAAAAGCGGCCCGGCCGGAGCCGGGCCAGTCGTGCGGGCGCCGGGGAGCGTCAGCGCTTCGCTTGCTCGAAAACCTGGTCGAACAGGCCGCCGTCGTTGAAGTGCGTCGCCTGCGCCTTCGCCCAGCCGCCGAACTGGCCGATGGTCAGCAGCTGGATGCTGGGAAAGCGCGCCTTGTACTTCGCAGCCACCTGCGGGTTTCGCGGCCGGTAGAAGTTGCGGGCGATGATCTCCTGCGCCTCGGCCGAGTAGAGGTAGCGCAGATAGGCTTCCGCCGCCTTGCGGGTGCCCTTCTTGTCGACCACCCGGTCGACCACCGCCACCGGCGGCTCGGCAAGGACCGAGATGGAGGGGACGACGATGTCGAACTTGCCGCGGCCGAGCTGGTTCACCGCGAGGAACGCCTCATTCTCCCAGGCGATGAGGACGTCGCCCTGGCCGCGCTGGACGAAGGTGGTAGTTGCACCGCGAGCGCCGCTGTCGAGCACCGGCACGTTGCGGAACAGCCGCGTCATGAACTCCTTGGCCTTGGCAGGCGAGCCGTACTTGCGCTGCGCGTATCCCCACGCCGCGAGGTAGTTCCACCGCGCGCCGCCGCTGGTCTTCGGGTTTGGCGTGATCACCTTCACGTCCGGGCGGATCAGGTCGCCCCAGTCGCGGATCTTCTTGGGATTGCCCTTCCGGACGAGGAGGACGATCGTCGAATAATAGGGTGCGCTGTTGTTGGGCAGGCGCGACTGCCAGTTGCCCGGCAGCAGCTTGGCCCGGCTCGATATCTCGTCGATGTCGTAGGCGAGCGCCAGCGTGACCACGTCCGCCTGCAGCCCGTCGATCACCGAGCGCGCCTGCTTGCCCGAGCCGCCGTGGCTCTGGCGGATCGCGATCGGCTGCTTGGTCGCCGCCTGCCAGCGCCGGGCGAAGCTCGCGTTGATGTCGCGGTAGAGCTCGCGCGTCGGATCGTAGGAGACGTTGAGAAGCTGGGTCGGCGCCGCCACGGCGGCGAGCGGCGCCGTTACGCTGGCGAGCAGCGCGGCGGCGGAGACGAGGTTGCGGACGAAGGACATTGCGACTCCCCTTGGTTTGTGGGGGAGAAGCTAATCACCTGTTCTCTACTAGGGAATAGGAGTATGTGCTCCGCTCGTCGCACCGGCAGAACGTTCCGGCGACGCTTTCGTGGTTTCCCAACTCGCCGCCTCCGCCAGGGAGGTGCCGTCGAGCACCCCGGCGCTCTTTTCCCGGACGATCGCGAGCACCTTTCGAATCGCGCAGGTCGCCTCGTCGTGACAGTCGCCGCAGCTCGAGTAGAAATTGACGCTGGCGCAGGGGACGAGCGCGATCGGCCCCTCCATCACCCGGATGATGTCGGCGAATGAAATCTCCTCGGCCGGGCGCGCCAGCCGGTAGCCCCCGGTGGGCCCGCGCACGCTCGCGACCAGCCCCGCCTTCTTGAGATCCAGCATGATCAGCTCGAGATACTTGCGCGGCACCTGCTGCGTCTCGGCGATGCGGGCGAGCTGGACCGGCGCGCCGGCGCCCTCCTCGACGAGGTAGAGGAGCGAGCGGAGCGCGTAGCGTGTCTTCTGCGAGATCATCGAGAGACCATAGTCTAGTCCGAGCGTCGGGTACACCGGCCGGACACGGATCGCTCATTCCTTCTCGGCAAGGAAATAGGTGTAGCGCAGGAACCCTGAGTCGAAGCCGGCCTTGATGTAGAGCGCGGCCGGGAACTGCTCCTTGACCAGCCTGATGCCGTCCGTCCCCAGCGGCAGCCCCTTCCACAGCATCTTCGCCGCGCGCGCGACGGTGAAGTCGCGGATCGCCGCGATTGCGCTATCGTAGCCGAAGTCCCAGTTGCGCCGCGTCTTGGCGTTGAGGTCCTCTTCCTCGACGATCCGCAGCCCCGCCCGTTTGAAGTGCCTGCGATAGCCGGCCGGCGTCTCGAGGCTCGGCACGCCCCAGAATCGCATGAACGGGTGCAGCACCATCTCTTCCTGCAGCCCGTTCAGCCCTTGCTGCTTGCACCACGCGACGAGCAGGAAGCGCCCTCCCGGCTTCATCGCCCTCGCGATCCGCGCCACCGCCTCTCGCTTGTCCGGCAGGTAGCAATCCGCGTCCATCAGCACGACCGCGTCGAACCGTTCGCCGAGTTCGTCCACCCGCATGATGTCATGGTGCACGAACGCCAGGTTCGCCCGCTTGCGCTTCCGCGCGTGCGAGAGCTGGGAGCGCGAGATGTCGAGGCCGAGCACGTCGGCGCCGCTGTTCGCGGCGAGATATTCGCTGAACCCGCCCCGCCCGCAGGCCAGCTCGACCGCCCTCGCGCCGTCGCTGAGGCGCAGCGCCTCCAGATAGCGCCGGTGCGTCCGCTCGAAAGCCGCCTCCCACGGCTCCTCGTCGGACTCGAAGATGGCGAAGTGGAAGAAGTCGTTCCAATGCTCCGCATAGAGGTCGCTCACCGCCGCGAACATGCGCTCCATGTTCTCGACATGGTGGTCGCGGAACCAGCGGAAGGCCTCGTCCAAACGCGCGCTCCTCTGCGCCGGCTCAGGGCATGTAGGCGACGAAGTCGAGGTTCGTGAGCGACGTGCCTGCCGTGACCTGCGCGAACAGCACCGCCGCTCCCGCGCCGCTTCCGTCGGCGTCGTAGAAGATCTTGCCGGTCGCGCTGTCGTAGACGATCCGGTCGTCCGCATCCTGGGCGGCGGTGCCGGCCACGAAGGCGGAGGAGGAGAGGGTGCCCTCCGCGATCGCGCCGAATACCGATCGGCTCAGCATGAACGAATCGTCTCCGAAGACGGCAAAGTCGCTGACGGTATCGACGTTGGAGCTGCCCAGCGCCGTGTCGAAGTAGAAGCGGTCGTTGCCGTTGCCGCCGCCCAGCGTGTCGCTGCCGCTCTTGCCGTAGAGGTCGTCGCTTCCGTCGCCGCCGTTGATCGTGTTGTTGGCGCCGTTGCCGATGATTGTGTTGGCAATCCCGTTGCCGGTGCCGTTCGCGGCGGTGCCGGTCAGGATCAGCGTCTCGAGCGCGCCGGAGGCGAGGCTGTAGCTCACCGAAGATTTCACCGTGTCGATGCCGCCGCCACTGTCCTCGGAGCCGATCTTGTCGTTGACGTTGTCGACGATGTAGGTGTCGTTGCCGAGCCCGCCCTGCATGATGTCGGCGCCCGTCCCTCCGTTGAGCACGTTGGCCCCGCTGTTCCCGACCAGGATGTTGTCGAGCGCGTTGCCTGTGCCGCTGATCGAGTTGTTGCCGGTCAGAGTCAGCCGCTCCAGGGTGTCGCCAAGCGTGTAGCTGATCGACGACCGGACGGTGTCGACGTCCGGGAAGAACCCGATCACATTTTCCTCGATCACCACGTCGCCGACATTGTCGACCACGTAAGTGTCGTTGCCGAGCCCGCCAGTCAGCGTATCGGCGCCCCCGCGCCCGTCGAGAATGTTGTCGCGGCTGTTGCCGGTGAGGACGTTGCTGAGGCCATTGCCGGTCGCGTTGATCGCGCTGCCGCCGTCGAGGACGATGTTTTCGACCTGCATCCCGACGATGCTGTAGCTCTGGAAGGTGATGATGGTGTCGATCCCCTGCCCCGCGGCCTCCTCGACCGTGTCGCCGAAGCCGACCCGGTAAGTGTCGTCGCCCGCGCCGCCGCGCATCGTGTCGGCGCCTCCCCGGCCGTCGAGGACGTTGTTGCCGGCGTTGCCGATCAGCACGTTGGCGTTGTTGTTCCCGGTGCCGTCGATGTTGCCGTTGCCGGTAAGAGTGAGGTTTTCAACGTAAGCCCGGTTCTCGAGGCTGTAGGTGGCGGAGCTGCGAACCGTGTCCGTGCCCCCGTTGCCTGAGTGGTAGGCTTCCACCACGTTGTCCGCGCTGTCGTCCACCAGGTACAGGTCGTCGCCCGTGCCGCCGATCATCAGGTCGGCGCCGCCCTGGCCGTCGAGCACGTTGTCGAGATCGTTGCCGGTGAGGGTGTTCGCCAGCGAGTTGCCGACGGCCTTCACGGCGGATCCTGTCAGCTCGAGGGCTTCGACGTAGAGACCGGCGAGGCTGAAGTTGATAGAGCTGAAGATCTTGTCGCTGCCGCCGCTGCTCGATTCGACGATCTTGTCGCTCGCATTGTCCACGTAATAGGTGTCATCCCCGGCGCCGCCTTCCATCCGGTCCGCACCGGCGCCGCCGTCGAGCGTATCGTTGCCTTCGCCGCCCTTCAGCACGTTGGCCGCCGAATTGCCGAGGATGAAGTTCGCCAGACTATTTCCGGTACCGCTGATGGCGCCGCTGCCCGTGAGCACGAGCTTCTCGACATATTGCCCGGCGAGGCTGAAGCTCACAGAGCTCCTGACCTCGTCATAGCCCCCAGTCGTGCTGCCCTCGCTGGCGACGTCTCCGGCGTCGTCGACGATGTAGATGTCGTCGCCGAGGCCGCCGATCATCAGGTCCGCGCCGGCCGCGCCGTCGAGCGTGTTCGCCGCGTCGTTGCCGACGATCCGGTTGGCGACCGAATTCCCGGTGCCGCTGAGGGCGCCGGCGAGCAGCACCAGATATTCGAAATTGTCCTGCAGCGTGTAGCCGTCGATCGCCGTGCGGACGGTGTCGATGCCGCCACCTGCCGCCTCGACCAGCGTGTCGCCCGCGGCAAGGACGTAGCGGTCGTTGCCGGCGCCGCCTTCCAGGTGATCGGCCCCGTCGCCGCCGTCGAGGAAGTCGTCCCCGTTGCCGCCGTAGACCGTATCGTTCCCTCCGGCCGCGAGCAGCACGTCCCCGCCGTCGCTGCCGGTGATGGTGTTTGCCGCCGAATTGCCGGTACCGGTAAGTCCCGCGGAGCCGGTGAGGACCAGATTCTCGACTCCGAACGGGATCCAGTAGTCGGCCGAGCTGATCACCGTGTCGGTACCGGCGTCGCCGGGCGCCTCGACCACCTCGTCCTCGCTGCTGTCCGCGTAGAAGGTGTCGCTGCCGGTCCCGCCGATCATCAGGTCGTCGCCGGCCATCCCATTGATGGTGTCGTCGCCGCCGCGGCCTTCGATCCGGTCCGCGGCGCCGGTGCCGTTGAGCGGCTCGCCCGCGTCGGTGCCGACGATCGGCGCGCCGGTGGTCGGATTGGCGTAGACGACGAAGTCGAGATTGTTGAGCGGGGTGTTGGCGGGCACCCTCGCGAAGAGCATCCGCGGAATGAGGCCGGTGCCGTCCGGGTCGTAATAGATGTTGCCGGTGTCGGGATCGTAGAGGATGCGGTCGTCGCTCTCCTGCGCGAATGGAGAGAAGCGCATTGCCTCCTCATCGAGCGTCCCCTCGGCCGCGATCCCGCTGAACTGCGACCAGCGCAGGTAGATGGTGTCGTCGGTGGCGGTGAAGTCGACGATGTTTTCGAATCCCCCCGGGTCCCCCGGCTCGTCCGGGGGCGTGTCGAAATAGAAGCCGTCGGCGCCGGCGCCGCCGGTGAGGACCCCGAAACCCGTGCCGCCGTAGAGCTTGTCCTCCCCGTCGCCGCCGTCGAGGAAATCGGCGCCCGCATCGCCGTAGAGGCTGTCGTTGCCGCCGTCGCCGTCGATATGGTCGCTGCCGCCGAGGCCGTGGATCGTGTCGTCGCCGCTCGTTCCGGGGAGCGTGTCGTCACCGTTCGTGCCGTTGATCGTGGCCATCGAAATCCTCCGCGTAACGCACAGCCGGGGAGCGGCCGTCGTAACATCGCGTATCCGATGCACCCCCTAAGTGTCGAGTCGGGTGGCGAATGTCTGGGCAAGGGCGAGCCTTTTCGCCGGAGACGCTCGGCTGGCCTGAGCGAGGCTGGCGGTGCTGGTGCAGCTCGTCCCCGCCGTCGGCCGGATCGAGCGTCAGCTGCTCGTAATCGGTCGTCGAACTCGTCCCGGCGCCCTTGGTCGTGTCGGGTTAGCGGGTCTTCTTCAGCTGGTCGAAGCCCTCATATTCGTCCCAGCACCAGCACAGCGCCATCGCGCGTACCACTTCGAGACGATCTATTTCACCCTTTCCACCTGCTCTGTCGATCCGTCGATCACCCGATCACCTAATCTTCCCAAACGACCTCGCCCTTTGGAGCAATATGGCTGTCGCCAAGCCTGTCGCGGCCAGGAAGAGGTTCGAGAGAACCCATACGGGCAGTCTGTCAAAGAATGGCGTGTCCGGGCCGGCCGCGGGAGAATATCCCAGACCGAGGAACCCCATCAGCACGGTCGCCGCCGGCCGAGAAATGGGATCGATAAGGGCACCGGCGAAAACCAGCAGCACGACTGTGACGACGTACGCTACCGGTGACAGAACCAAGGCAAGGGGCGATCCGACGAGGTCGGCCTCTGCGCGAGAGGCCATCGCTGCTATACCGGCAACAAAAGCTAAATTTCCGACAATCAGCAGCGCTGCATGATAAGGAATGATTAATCCAAACAAAAATATGGCTGATCCAATAGCCGCGCTTAACAAGATTGAAAAGTATATCCTCATGGCTCCTTCCTAACACTTACCACACAATACATTATCATTATCGCAATTCATGATGCGGTTCCACACGTTTCTTGTTGCCTCAATCATTCCGCGTTCACTAGCGGCCGACATATCGTCGGTTCCTTCTCCGCCATCATGGTCCAGTGGACTGGGATTTTGGTCAATGGCATCATTGTAAGCGTTTAGCGCAGGAATGGGGCCATGATGAATTTGTCTATAGTCGGCAGGGAGGCCTCCTCTGTTGTGCACCGGACTCCAGGAATCTTGGACGGCATGTGCCGCTCTCGCGAAGGCAGTCAGGGCGCCCCTGCGGTCTCCGGCGGCGTTAGCTCTCGCACCAGCCTGAACTTGGCTATTCGCGTAGCTGATAGTCCTCGCTCTCGCAGCAGCAGCATTCTCTCCTGGGTTTCGCCGATAATGAGCCTCCATTCTTGACGAATTTTCGCCGATGTCCTGGTCTCTACTTGTCCGTCGAACTAAACTTCTTTCCTTAGGTCCCAGATGTTCCCCTACTGCGTCCCGAAAAATTCTGTTGTGTACCGCCCGGCTCCACTCTCCTTCAGGATCATGTTTATTTAGGGGATCAGACCCTACATAAGCATATAGGTTGATCTGGTCCTCATACCCGATCGGGTCGGTCTGCAGGAACCGCCCCAGCGTCGGCGAGTAGATGCGGGCCTTGTAGTAATACATGCCGAGCTCATCGATCCACGCCTGGCCGGTATACTGGAACCGGCCGAGGTTGCCGGTGCCGTGGACGTAGCGCTTCGTCACCATGCTGTTGCACAGGCGCCAGTGGTTATGGGCGCGGGTGATCGTCGGCTCGCGGCCACCGACCAAAGGCGTCTCACGGCATTTCCGTTCCATCGGAGAAGAGTATCCGCGCATTTCTGATATTCATCGGACGCGGCGGAAAACACTGATATTCTGGCTCCTTCTCACCTTTTCGTGGCCAACACTCCTCGTCATACCCGAACACGCCATCGACTCGTATCGGTCGAGCAGAATGGCGAGCAAGTTGCTGCTGGGAGTGGATGGTGATTGGAACACCTATGGTCACGTAGGTCGAGCCGGACGCCTCCTTGGCCTCTTCCTCGGTGGCATAGAGCTCCGCACTGCTTTCACCATATTCAGGCATGCGTGCGAGAAATCCCGACACGCACACGCGCCTCCCCGCGAATTCGGCCGGTGCGATCGACAGCTGCTGTATTGAGGGCGACGGACAGCGCGATTCCAGCCTGCGGTCGCCGGTCCCTGGCCTCGCGGCACAACCGCCGAGCCCTATAAGTATGGCTGCGGCGAACCAGGCGAAGGGCACTATTCCCGTCATCGGCTCCTCCTTCATTCCGAATCTAGAACCACATCTCGCAGATCGCCGGGCATTGCGCCGAGGTCGCGGCTTCCTGGAGCGAGGACGCGAACGTGATCGATATTGCTTGACCGGTACGCCTCCAAGACGGCCCCTGCCGAGTTCTTGAGGACCATCGGCGCGCCAGTTTGATTCATGTGACGGAAGTCACGGGTGCTCGGCCACAGGTTCCGGGTGTTGACACGCTGTGCGGCAGCACGCGCCGCCAAGGACTGCGGTCCCGCGTCTCCCTGCTTCGGGTGTGGATGAACGTCAGCACCCAGCCTGACACCTCCTTTGGCGGGAATTGGCTTGAAAGTGAAAGTCATCCGGTTCTGAGGATCGTTCTTCCCAGCAGCCTCTCCGGTGCGGACCTGCACAACCTTGGATGGGTTCTGCGCGTCGACGAGGATCTGCGCACCCGTTTCGGCCATCCCGGCTCCGATGGATTGTTCTTGAGCTGCCCGTAAGGCGGCCTGCCGAACAGCTGACGGCATAGGCGCGATGTCCGGGCACCTCACATGCTGAGGGCATGACTCCGTCCCACTCGGATCCGTTCGATTCACGGGATCGCTCCCCACGTACGCGTAGAGGTTGATCTGGTCCGCATACCCGATCGGATCCGTCTGCAGGAACCGCCCGAGCGTGGGCGAATAGATCCTCGCCTTGTAGTGATACATGCCGAGCTCATCGATCCACGCCTGGCCGGTATACTGGAACCGGCCGAGGTTGCCGGTGCCGGGGATGCCGTATTCGTCATAGGTGTTGACCTGGCGCATCGTGCCGTCGGCGTTGACGAGGGCGACGTTGCTGCCGCGCTGGTCGCTCATCAGATAGTCGCGGTTGGCGAGGCCCAGCGACGCGCTCTCGTACAGCGCCACCGGGTCGTCGGCGTCGATGCCGTGGACATAGCGCTTCGTCAGCACATTGTTGCCGTTATACTCCGCGACCAGCTCGTCGCCGTCGTAGAGCAGGATCTGGTTGCCGCCGCTGCCGCCCGATATCTGCCAGAGCCGGCCGAGCGGATCGTAGACGAGGTTCGCCAGCACCGCGCCGGTCGCCCGCACCTTCGCCTGCACCAGCCGGTTCTCGATGTCGAAGAGATAGTCGGTCTTGCCGTCGCTGGTGAGGTTGCCGTTGGCATCGTAGGGGAAGCTCGCCGTTATGTTCGTGCCGAGCGCCGTCTTCGTATACTGGTTGAGCCCGTTCGTCGTGTAGTCGCGGTCGACGTTGTAGCCGTCCTGCCACGCATAGGCATCGGTGGGGTTGGTCCGCGTCTCGGTGACGATCTGGCTGGCCGGGCTGTAGGCGAGGGCGATGGTGAGGTCGTTGGCGGTCCCCGGCGCGTCGTTGGTCAGCTGGCTCAGCAGCCGGGCGCCGTTGTAGGTGAAGGCCGCGGTGAAGCCGGCGCCGTTTATCCCGCGCTGTGCGTTCAGGCGGCGCCCCGATCGTGCCCGTCCATTCTATTTCGCAAGTGCCGCGACAAGGCGGGTCTCTTCAAGTTCATACCGCATGCAGGCCTCGCGAGAGCAAGGAGTGGTTTCGGGCCGCTGGCGCAGGATACCGGACATGATCACTTCGACGCGCGCGGCTGAGTCTTGCTGGATTGCTCTTCGGAGGACCAACCCAGCTTCTTTGTCGTCCGGACTGTTCTCTGACCCGCGCAAAGTGATTGCCTTCTCCTCACAGCCAGTTCCGTATAGAAGCCCCCCGTGAGGCGTGTCGGCGAACAAGCCCCTGATAAGCAAAGGCTGGTCGACAAGGACCTTGGGCTCTGCGGCGACCGAGCAGAACGGCACGGCCTTTGACCATTGGTCTCCAGGGGTTGGCGGGCCCGATTGCGGAGCGCAAGAGAACAATGCACATATCATTACAAAACTCCGGAACAAACTTACCATCTGAAGGTGAAACTCCGCCAGTTTGGATAATGCCGCTTAACATAGCTCTCTATCGAAAGTCCCCCAAGATTCAGTCTACTTACTCCGTTAGCCGCGGAGAAGGCCGTCGTTCGTGCCCGTCGTGGTGAGGTTCCCCTTCGCGTCGTAGGTCGGCACGATCGAGCCGGTCTGGGTATATTGGTTGCGTGCGTTGGCCGTGTACTGCGGTTGACGTTGTAATGGTCGGTCCACGCGTAGAGGTCGTTCGAGCGCGTGCTGAGCTTGATCCCGCCCGCTGCATCGTAGTCGAAGCCGAGCGTCAGGTCGTTCGCCGTTCCGGTGAGGTTCTGGGTCAGCGTGTCGACACGCAAGGCGGCGTCATAGGCATAGCTCGTCACCGTGCCGTTGCCGCGGGTCAGCTTTCCACACTATCTAAAAGAAATCGAATAACGACATATATCAGCGCGGATGTTGACAGTATCAACAGTGAAATCGCTAGATCTGATGGCTTGTATCCATAGCCCAGTCCAAGTACCAGGTCCAATATGATTGTAATCGTAATTACTAGCACGATCGCGACTATTCCGATGAGAGACACCTTCGTCCACGCGCGTATCAGAGAAAATATGTTAAACATGGCCTCTCTCAGTAGCAGAGTTCAGGAGTTGCAAGAGTGGCAGAATACTTAACTCCGCCAGCGGCGTAAGCCCCGTAACCTACCCGAGGGCCGGCACCTCCGCTCAGCGCTGGTGAGTCACCCAGCTGCACTTGGAGTTCTCCCCCGGCCTCGAAAGCTGCTCCCCCTTGAACCACCAAGGTCGGATCGGAGACGCCTGTTTGAAGGGGTCCTTGCGTAAGCCCGAGGCTCGCGTTCGTTCCAGCGCCCACAAAGAAGCCGAGGCCCACCAACCCGACGTAGGACGCAGACCCAAATAGCTGCGTCCCGCGAAAGTCACCGCGCAGCACCGAAAGCGGAACGGATATTCCCGCTTCCGCGCCCACGCTATGGCCCCCAAAAAGCCAGAATCCAGTTGCCCCGACGCCGAAGGCAGAAATCGTCAGCCTCGGACCTGTCCACAACGAACAACTGGCTCCTCTTCCTCCTCTGCCAGGTTGCAGGTGACCCTCTTCCCCTTCGCGGTGCAATCGACGCCGGGGCGGATGTCTGGGACCCCGTAGGTTGTGAACGAAACGCTGTTGTGGCCGTAACTAATGCCTCCCACCTCTCCGCCGACACAGGCGTTTCCGAACATCACTTCTCAAACCGGCCCAGGGTCGGGGAGTAGATGCGGGCCTTGACGCGAGGCCGTGTCGAACGTGTAGCTCGTCACCGTCCCGTTGCCGCGGGTGAGCGAGGTGCGCTGGCCGAGATCGTTATAGGCGTAGGTGCCCAGCACGCCGACGCCGGTGGTGGCGCCGTTCTCGCGGACCTTGGTCACCTCGCCGGTGACGAGATAGTCGTAATCGACATAGAGCCCGCTGCCCGGATAGGTGGTCCGCGTCCGCCGCCCCGCCGCGTCATAGTCGTAGTCGACCGTGCCGAGCGGCCCCGTCGCCGTCTGCTGCCGCCCCAGCGCGTCCCAGGTGAAGCTGAGCGCATGGCCGGTCCGCGACACGCTCGTCGCCCGGCCGAGATTGTCGTAGCCGTAGGTCACGTCGGGCTCGGTGCCCGGCAGGTTCTTCGTCGTCACCCGCGCCAGATTGTCGAAGCCGAACCCGATCGACTGCCCGTCGCGCAGGCGGCGGCTCACCACCAGGCCCGAGGTCCGGGTGCCGCTGGCGACGCTCTCGTAGGTCAGCTGCTCGTAGTCGGTCGTCGAGCTCGTCCCCGCACCCTTGGTCGGGGAGGGGAGCCGCGTCTTGAGCGGCCGGTCGTGGCCGTCATATTCGAACGTGGTCTTGTTGTTCTCGCCGTCGGTCAGCGTCTGGACCTTGCCGTTGGTCGTGTAGGTGCTCGTCGCGGTGGGCTGGAACACGCCGCTGATCAAGGTCGCCACCTGCGTCACCTGGTCGGCCGCGTCGTAGGAGGTCTTTCCGATCCGGTCCGGGCCGAAGCTTGCCGACGCCGTGTCCGGCGTGCAGGCCGAAGTCGGCAGGCTTGCGAACTCGGCCGGATTCATCCGCACGGCGCTGCAG